>JACIXH010000088.1 GCA_014360565.1 Nocardia sp. | reverse complement strand
GCTGCTCTCGGTGGCGGCGCTTCCACTCATCGCCGGCGCTCTCGGTAACGCGACGCAGAGCCGCCGTGCCTATCTGGCGGCCATGGAGGAACGGGCCCTGCGCGCCGAGGAAAGCAGGGAGAGCGAGGCGCGCCACAGCGTGGCCGAGGAACGGGTGCGCATCGCCCGCGAGCTCCACGACGTCGTCGCCCACCAGATCACCCTCGCCAACGCCCAGGCAGTGGTTGCCGCGCACCTGTTCGACTCCAGCCCGCAGCAGGCTCGCTCGAACTTGGACAACATCATCGAGACCACGAAGAACGCCCTCGACGACCTGCGGGCCACCGTCGGACTGTTACGCCAGGCCGGGGACGCGGGGGCGTCCGCCGAGCCGTCGCCGGGCCTGTCCCAGCTTCCCCAGCTTCTCGACTCGTTCAGACGTGCGGGCCTACAGGTGACGATGGACCACGAAGGCGCGCCGAAACCGCTGCCGCCCGGGGTGGATCTCACTGCCTACCGGATCATCCAGGAGGCCATGACCAACGTCGGCAAACACGCAAATACCAGCAGCGCTCGAATCCGCTTGTCCTGGGGCCGCAACCGGCTCACCATCACGATCACCGACGACGGGCCGGATTCGCGGCAGCCATCGCAGCCTGCTGCGTTCACGCTGCCGGACAAGTCATCGGGCTACGGGTTGATCGGTATGCGAGAACGCGCCAGCGCGGTCGGCGGCCACCTCGTCACCGGTAAGAGCCCGGCGGGCGGCTTCATCGTCTCCGCCGACCTGCCACTCACACCCGAGAAGGCAACGGCGGTCGGCGCACCGGTCACCGACGCCGCCACAGACGGTGCGCGGGTACGCGACGCGGAGAAGGGCGGCACCCCATGACGATTCGAGTCCTACTCGCCGATGACCAGGCGCTGCTGCGGCAAGCGTTTCGGACGCTGCTCGATTCCACCGACGACATCAGCGTGGTGGGCGAGGCCGCCGATGGCCGGCAAGCGGTGAGCCGAACCCGCGAACTGCACCCCGATGTCGTCATCATGGACATCCGGATGCCCGGCACCGACGGCATCACCGCCACCGCGCAGATCTGCGCGGACCCCCGACTGAACGACAGCCGCGTGCTGATCCTCACCACCTACGAGACCGATGATTATGTCGCACAGGCACTTCGCGCGGGCGCCAGCGGTTTCATCGGCAAGGGCATCGGCGCAGCGGAACTCTTCGCGGCCGTGCGCACCATCGCAGGCGGAGAGACCCTCCTGTCGCCCACGGCGACGCGCAGCTTGATCGCCCGCTTCCTGGCTACGCCCACCGAAGACGTGACCGCCCACACCGCCGAGCTACTCGACGCACTCACCCCGCGAGAACGCGAGATGACCGCGCTGGTCGCAACAGGCTTGTCCAACAGCGAGATCGCCGAGCGGCTGTTCGTGAGCCCGTTCACGGTGCGCGCCCACGTGCAACGCGCCATGAACAAGCTGCAAGCTCGCGATCGCGCACAGCTGGTCGTCATCGCCCACCAGACCGGACTGGTCAGCCGGGCGAACGACGGCACCGAGCGCCTGCCATGACCTGAGCGCCACCTCCTACTCCGCGACGATCACCGTGACCTCGCCGTCGGCCGCGTCGGTCGACTCGCCGGGGGCGACGAACCAGTGCGTCACCTCGCCATCGGCCAGGTCGTCGTCGACCGAACCGTCGGGCAGCACCGACAGCGCGCCCGCCGTCGAGGAGACCAGGAACTCCTGGATGGCGGCGGCGCCGGAGGCGTGGGTGGTGTAAGTGGTGCACTCGTAGTCGATGCCGTGTTCGTCGCGCAGGCGTTCGGCGAGGGCCACCGCGGCGGATTGGCCGATGACCGTGGTTGTCTCGCCTGCGACCTGAACGAAGGCGGGGTGGTCTTCGGACAGGGGCCGGACTCGGTCGGCGTAGGAGACGGGATGGGCCGCGGCCGCGGCGATCTCGTCTTCGACGTCGGCGAGGACGAACCACTGACCTGCCACGCCCGCGACAGCTGTCGCGCTGATGCCATAGGCAGCTCCGGCAGCCGCGAGGTCGACGCCGGAGAGTTCGCCGGCGAACAGCACCGCGGCGCCTGCCTTGTGCACAGCCCAGGCGGCGAGAACCGAATCCACGCTGCGGGGCAGCGAGATCGCGACCACGTCGCCGGGGCCCGCACCGCGCGCGATGAGCACGCGGGCCAGCTGCGAAGACTTGCGATCCAGTGCGCTGTAGGCGATTTCACCGTCACCGCGCAGCAGGGCCGGGGCCTGCGGGTCGGCTTCGACGACCTCGGCGAGCACCTTGGCCACCGTCTGCGCGCCGACGCCGGACGCCGCCGGAGCCGAAACAGCGGCTGTCACACCGGAATCGGCGAGCAACTGGGCGCGCTCACCCGCGTCGAGAATGTCGATGTCGCCGACCAGGCCGGTCGGGTTGTCGAGCAGCTCGTCGAGCACCCGCAGCAGGCGCTGCGACAGCGTGCGCACGTCGTCGGCGGTGAAGGTGCTGGTCAGGTACTTCATCGTGATCTCGATGGTCGACTCGGCCATCACCACCAGCGTGAGCGGGTAGTGGGTGGCGTCGTCGAGGCCGACACCGGTGACCTGCATGCCGTCGATCGAGCTCGCCGCCGTGACCGCGTCCTTGTCCATCGGGTAGGACTCGAACACCACCAGCGTGTCGAACTGCGAGCCCATGCCCGCAACCCGCTGGATATCGGACAGGCCGACGAAGTGGTGGCTGAGCAGTTCGGCCTGCTCGGACTGCACCCGCTGGGTCAGCTTCTCCGCGGTCATCCGGTCGTCGATCCGGATGCGAACGGGCAAGGTGTTGATGAACAGCCCGACCATCGACTCCACACCGGGCAACTCGGCCGGGCGACCGGAGACGGTCGCGCCGAACACCACGTCGTCACGCCCCGTGAGGCGGCCGACCACGATGCCCCACGCGGTCTGCAGCAGCGTGTTCACCGTGACACCGAGCTCGCCGGCGAACTTGCCGAGCGCCCTGGTGCGGTCGTTGTCGATCTCGACGATGACCTTGTCGAGTTCGTAGCGTTCCTCGGTGCGCGGCGCGGGCGCGAGCTGGGTGGGGCCTTCGACCCCGGCCAGCACCTCGGCCCACACCTGCAGCGATACTTCGCGATCCCATCCGGACAGGAAGGACAGGAAGTTGCGGTAGGAGGCCACGCGCGGGAGCGCGGTGAGGTCGCCGTGCACGGCATAGAGAACCAGCAGGTCGCGCATGAGCAGCGGCATGGACCAGCCGTCGACCAGGATGTGGTGGACGGTGATCGCCAGGTGCGCCTGACCCTCGCCGATCGTGTAGAGACCGAAGCGGATCAGCGGCGCGGTGGCCATGTCGAATTGGTCGGCGCGGTCGGCGAGCAGCAATTGCCGCATGCGCGGCATGCGCTCGTCTTCGGGCAGGTCGGTGAGGTCGACCTCGCGCCACGGCACCTCGAGCTCGGACAGCACCACCTGCACCGGCTGACCGGCCGAATCGGTGACGAACGCGGTCCGCAGGTTCGGGTACCGGTCGAGCACGGCCTGGGCCGCGCCGCGCAGCCGCTCGGTGTCGAGGGTGCCGGTCAGGTCGAGCACGGCCTGCACGGTGTAGACGTCGACGGTCGCCGAGCTGATCATGGCGTGGAACATCAGACCCGCCTGCAGCGGCGAGAGCGGCCACACCTCCGACAGCGCCGGGTAGTCGCGCTCCCACAGCTCGAGATCGGACTGGCCGACCCGGACCAGGGACATGTCCGACGGGGTGAAGCCACCCGCGTCGGCGCGCCGGGCGTGCGTGGCAAGCGCGGTGAGCGCTGCCACGAACAGGTCGGCGAACTCCTGCGCCTGGTCGGCGGTGAGCAGACCCTTCGGGAACGCGATGTTCGCGCCGAGCTGCGGGCCATCGTCACCGTCGTTGACGATGGCGTTGATGTCGAGGGTCGCGTTGGCGGGCATGTCGAGGTCCATCTCGGCGTCGAGCTGGCCCAGATCCGCCACCGGCACCCAGCCGAGTTCGGCGAGCTCGGCCGGGATCTCTCCGGCGCTCGCGCGACCGAGGTAATTGAAGCTGATCTGGCCCACACTCGGCAGGTCGGCACCGTCGAGGTATTTCAGCATGCCGAAGCCGATGCCCTTGTCCGGCACCGCGAGCATCTGTTCCTTGACCGACTTGATGACGTCGGCGAGCACGGCGCCACCGGCGAACGCGTCGTCGAGGTCGGCGCCTGCCAGGTCGAGCCGGACCGGGAAGGCGGTGGTGAACCAGCCGACGGTGCGCGACAGATCCGCACCGGCCACGATCTCTTCCTGGCGGCCGTGGCCTTCCAGCTTGATCAGCGCCGCGGTGCCGGATTCGTCACCGCGCCAACGCGATACAGCCAGCGCGAGCGCGGTGAGCAGACCGTCGTTGACGCCGCCGTGGTAGAGGCCGGGGATCGCGGTGAGGACCGCGTCGGTGACCTCGGTCGACAGGGTGACCTGCACCCGGTCGACGGTGGCGAAGGTGTCGACCTCCGGATCGAAGGCCCGCGAACCCAGCTGCGGGTCGGCGGTGGCCGAAACCTCGCGCCAGAACGGCAGTTCCGCGCGACGATCCGCCGACTGCTCCACCAGGCTGTGCGCCCAGCGGCGCATCGAGGTGCCGTTGACCGGCAGCGTGACCTGCTGGCCCGCCGCGATCTGACCCCAGGCCATACCGAGGTCCGGGATCAGGATGCGCCAGGAGACGCCGTCGATCACGAAGTGGTGACCGACGATGAGCAGTGCGTCGCGACGGCGCGGACCCTCGGCGGGCTCGCCGAAGGTGAACCAGACGAACTGCACCATGGCGGCGTTCGCGGGGTCGAGACGACCCATAGCCTCGTCGTATTCGACGCTGGCCAGCTTGGACAGCTGGTCGTCGGCGATATCGCCGGACACCTCGACCCGGCGCACGAGCGTGGTCACGTCGACCTCGCCCGGCGCCAGCGCCTCGAAGATCCAGCCGTTGCCGGCGCTGGACTGATCCGCTGCCGCGTCTGTGCTCACGGGCGTCTCGGTACGAGCGACTCGCGAACGCAGCACATCGTGGTGATCGAAGACCGCACCGATGGTGGCGTGCAGGACCTCGGCCGTGATGTTCTCCGGCAGGCGCAGCACCATCGACTGGGAGAACCGGTCGTAGGTGGACCCGCTCGCCAGGATCTGGCGCATGATCGGCAGCATCGGGATATCGCCGACGCCGCCGCCCGGCAGTTCCTCGAGCACGATCTGCTCGGCGTCGCCCGCGAGCACGGCGATCTCGGCGAGCCCTGCCACGCTGCGCTTTTCGAACACATCACGCGGCTTGAAGAGCACGCCACGATCCTTGGCCCGCGAGACCAGCTGGATGGACAGGATCGAGTCACCGCCGAGGGCGAAGAACGAATCGTCGAGGCCGACCGCGTCCACACCGAGCACCTCGGCGAACACGGTGGCGATGACCGCCTCGACTTCGCTTGTCGGGGTGCGGAACTCGCGCGGGGCGAGGACCGGCTCGGGCAGCGCGCGGCGGTCCAGCTTGCCCGCCGGGGTCAGCGGGATCTCGTCGAGGACCATCACGGCGGCGGGCACCATGTGCGCGGGCAGGTGCTGCGCGGCGTATTCGACCAGGGCGGCCGGGTCGACATTGCCACGCACGTAGGACACCAGGATGGTGGCGCCCGCGTCGGTCTTGCGGCCGATGGTGGCGGCGTACTCGACGTCGTCGTGCGCGGTGAGGACCGCGTCGATCTCGCCCAGTTCGATCCGGAAACCGCGGATCTTCACCTGGAAGTCGTTGCGGCCCACGTATTCCACGACGGGCTTGCCGTTGACGGTGCGCCAGGCGACGACGTCACCGGTGCGGTAGAGGCGCTCGCCGTCGGCATACGGACTGGCCACGAAACGCTCGGCGGTGAGGCCGTGGCGCGCGTGGTAGCCGCGAGCCAGCGGCACGCCGCCGAGGTACAGCTCACCGGCCACACCCTCGGGGACCGGGCGCAGGCGGTTGTCGAGCACGTACACGGTCGCGCCCGCGATCGGGCCACCGATGTTCATGGTGTCGCCCGGCAGCAGCGGATCGGACAGGTTCGTCGCGATGGTCGCCTCGGTCGGACCGTAGGCGTTGTAGAACCGGTGATGCGCCGGGTCGGTACCCGCGCTGTGCCAGTTCGCGACCAGGTCGACGGGGGCCTTGTCGCCACCGACGATCAGCGCTTCGAGTCCGGCCAGCGCCGCGGGTTCCATCGACGCCGCGACCAGCGGGGTGAGGAACACGTGGGTCAGCTGCTGACCGGTGATGATGTCGGCCAGTTCCTCGCCGCCGACCACGCCGACCGGCGTGATGACGAGCGTGCCCGCCGAGCCGACGGCCAGGAGGAACTCGAGGATCGACGCGTCGAACGACGGTGACGCGAACGCCAGGGTCCGTGCGTTCTTGTCGAGACCGAACTGCGCGACCTGGGCGGCGGCGAAGTTGGGCACACCGGCGTGGGTGACGACGACGCCCTTGGGCAGACCCGTCGAACCCGACGTGTAGATCATGTAGGCCGTGTTGCCGGGGCGGACGGCGCCACGACGGACGGTGTCGGTGATCGGCGCGTCGGACTGCGCGGCGATCTCGGCCCTGATGGCCGTGTCGTCGAGCGTCAGCCAGTCACCCAGCGCGGGTGCCGGCAGGTGGTCGGACTCGGCGGACACCGTAATGCCCAGTGCCGCACCGGAGTCCGACATCATGTGCGCGATGCGCTCGGCCGGGTACTTCGGGTCGACCGGCAGGAACGCCGCACCGGTCTTGACGACGGCCCAGATGGCCAGGGTCGTGTCGAGCGAGCGCTGCATGGCGATGGCGACAACCGTCTCCGGTGCCGCACCGCGCTCGATGAGCGTGCGAGCCAGACGCGAGGATGCGGCGTCGAGTTCGGCGTAGGTCAACGACCGGCCGACTCCCCGCTCCGCGCCGGACAGCACCGATCCTGCTGCGGCCAAAGCTGTCTCGCCTGTAGGCGACACCTGGTCCCCGGACAGCGTCGTGATCGAGCCGACCAGGTCTGTCTCGGCCGATTCGCCGGGGGCGATGATCGCCGCACCGGTCGGGTTGGCCGCCACCGCCTGGGCCAGCAGCTCCGGCAGGGTGCTCACCGAAGCGGCGGGGCCGCCTGTGCGAGTGAGCAGTTCGACGCGCTCGGACTCGTCGAGGAGTTCGAGGTCACCGACCGGGGTGGTGGCGTCGGCGACGACTTCGGCGAGCAGACGCTGGAAGCGCTGCGCGAACTTCTCCACCGTGGACTGGTCGAACAGCGCGCTGGCGTAGGAGAACTCGGCGTAGGCGCCCGCGTCGTCGCCGGCAGCCGCTTCCCGCACGGTGAGCAGCAGGTCGAACTTGGCGGTGTCGACGGTGAAGTCGACGGCCGAGACCGACAGACCCGGCAGCTCGAAGCCGGCGTCGGGCAGGTTCTCGAACGACAGCGCCACCTGGAACAGCGGGTGCCGTGCGGTGGAGCGCTCGGGGTTGAGCAGTTCCACCAGGCGTTCGAACGGGATGTCGGCGTGAGCGAAGGCGGCCAGGTCGGCTTCCTTGGCCTGGGTCAGCAGCTCGCCGAAGGTGAGCTGCCCGCCGACCTGCGTGCGCAGGGCGAGGGTGTTGACGAACATGCCGATCACGTCGTCGAGTTCGGCTTCACCACGGCCCGCGATCGGGGTACCGATGACGATGTCCTCGGTGCCCGACATGCGTGCCAGGAAGACCGCCAGCGCGGTGTGCACAACCATGAACAGCGTCGCGTTCTGCTCGCGGGCGATGGCGGACAGTCCGGCGTGGATGTCCCCACCGATCGGGAACAGCACCCGGCCACCGGCGAAGGACTGCGTGCTAGGACGCGGCCGATCCAGCGGCAGGTTCAGTTCGTCGGGAACACCGGCGAGCGCGCGCTTCCAGTAATCGGCCTGCTGGGCGATGAGGCTGGTCTCGTCGGTCTCGGAGCCGAGCACCTCGCGCTGCCAGACGCTGAAGTCGGCGTATTGCACCGGCATCGGCGCCCAGCCAGGGGCTTCACCGGCCGCACGCGCGGCGTAGGCGATCATCACGTCGCGGGTCAGCGGGCCCATGGACCAGCCGTCGGCGCTGATGTGGTGGGCGACGAAGACCAGGACGAACTCTTCAGCCGAGTCCGGTACGGCTTGCTTCGCATCTGTGGTCACGGCAGCGCCGTCAGCCGCGATGGCAACGTCAGCGGTACCGGCTGTCGCGTCGGCAACCACGCGAAGCAGCTTGGCGCGCAACGGAACTTCGCTGATCACGTCGAAGCCGGTGGAGATGACTTCGGCGATCTTGTCGCGAATCTGTTCGGGTGCGACGGTTTCCGGCGTCAGATCCGGGACGTTGCCCTCGACCGACAGGATCACCTGGTGCGGGGTGCCGTCGGTCGACGGGTACACCGTGCGCAAAGTCTCGTGCCGGGCGAGCACATCGGCGACTGCCAGTTGCAGCGCCTCGACATCCAGCGCGCCCGACAGACGGACGGCGACGGGGATGTTGTTCACCGAGGACTCGGTGTCGAACTGGTTCAGGAACCACATGCGCTGCTGCGCGAGCGAGAGCGGCACCTGCTCCGGGCGCGGTCCGGCGACCAGCGCGCGACGCCCACCGGCGCCCGCACCCTGTTCGACCTTCACCGCGAGCCCGGCCACCGTCGACGCCTCGAACAGCAGGCGCACGGGCACCCGGCTGTCCAGGGCAGCACCGAGGCGGGCCGCGACCTGGGTGGCCAGCAGCGAGTTGCCACCGAGGGCGAAGAAGTCGTCGTCGGCGCCGACACGCTCGGCACCGAGGACATCAGCGAAGACACCGGCGACGATCTCTTCGATCGGAGTCGACGGCGCACGGAAGGCCTGCGCCTCGAACTCCGGCTCCGGCAGCGCCTTGCGGTCGAGCTTGCCGTTCACATTCAGCGGCAGCGCGTCCATGACGACGAACGCGGCGGGCACCATGTAGGACGGCAACCCGGCAGCCAGCGTCGACTTGACCTGCGCCACATCGATATCCGAGCCGACGAGGTAGGCGACCAGGCGGTCACCGGTGCGCGGATCTGACTTGGCGAGCACCGCTGTCTGAGCGATCTCGGGCAGCGCGAGCAGCGCGGCCTCGATCTCACCGAGCTCGATGCGGAAGCCGCGGATCTTCACCTGGAAGTCGGTGCGGCCGCGGTAGTCGAGCTCGCGGTTGTGCCAGGCCACCAGGTCACCGGTGCGGTACATGCGGGTACCCGGCGTGAACGGGTTGGCCACGAAGCGGTCGGCGGTCAGGTCGGGGCGACCGAAGTAGCCGCGAGCCAGCTGCGCGCCTGCCAGGTACAGCTCACCGGCGACACCGTCGGGCACCGGGCGCAGACGCTCGTCGAGCACGTACACCTGGCTGTTCCACTCGGGTGAACCGATGGAGACCGACGCCTGGTCGGCGGCGTTCACCCGGTGCGAGGTGATCGAGACCGCGGCCTCGGTCGGGCCGTACAGGTTGAACAGCTCGGTGCGGCTGAACTCGGCGCGCACGCGCTGGGCCAGCGAACCCGGCAGCGCCTCACCGATGGCGAGGATCCGCCACAGCGAATCGGGCATGCCCGAAGCCAGCAGCGCGTCGAGCATCGACGGCACCACATGCAGGGTGGTGACCCATTCGCGAGCCATCAGCTCGTTGAGGTAGGCGGGATCGCGATGGCCGTCGGCCGAGGCGATCACCAGACGACCACCACAGACCACGGCCGACCAGAACTCCCAGACCGACAGGTCGAAGGTGGCGGCGGTCTTGAGCAGCATCGCGTCGGCAGCGTCCATGCCGAACTCGATCAGCTTCCACTGCAACTGGTTGGCAATGGCGCCGTGTGGGACGGCGACACCCTTCGGGCGGCCGGTGGAGCCGGAGGTGAAGATCACGTACGCGGTGTTCTCCGGACGCAGCGGTTCGGTGCGCTCGTCATCGGAAATCGGTGCGGTGCTCAGCGATTCGAGATCGAGCTCGTCGATGCGAACCACGGGCGCGACATCGGTGGCGAACTCGGCGTTGGTCAGTACGCAGACCGGTGCCGCCGTCTCGAGGATGTAGTCGGTGCGCTCGGCCGCCTGATCGGGGTCGACCGGCACGTACGCGCCACCGGACTTGGCCACCGCGTACATCGCGACAACCAGATCCACCGAGCGGCGCATCGCCAGTGCGACCCGGGACTCCGGGCCCACACCCAGCGAAATCAGGTGCCGGGCGAGGCGGTTCACCTTCGCGTCGAGTTCGGCGTAGGTGAGCTGGGCGCCGTCGTCGGTGACCAGGGCGGTCGACTTCGGATCGGCGGCCACGGTCGCGTCGAGCAGCGAGACCAGGGTGGCCTCGGTGTCGACCGGCGAGCCGGTGGCGTTGCGGGCGTCGAGGATCTGGGTGCGCTCGGCCGGCGCCAGCAGTTCGATATCGCCGACCGCGGTGCGCGGAGTGGCGACGATCGCGCCGAGCAGGCGGACGAACCGCGCCACGAAGCCTTCGACCGTGGCGTGGTCGAACAGGTCGGTGGCGTAGGTGAACAGACCCGAAATGCCCTCGGGCTCACCGGCATCGCCGTAGCGGTCGGTGGCGATCAGGTGCAGATCGAACTGCGACAGCTCAGTGGCGATGTCGAGCCCGGAGACCGTCAGGCCGGGCAGTTCCAGGGTGGCGCGGCTGAGGTTCTGGAACGACAGGCCTACCTGGAACAGCGGGTGGCGCGCGGTGGAGCGGACCGGGTTGAGCACCTCGACCAGGCGCTCGAACGGCACATCGGCGTTGGCGAACGCCGCGATGTCGTCTTCACGCTGACGGGCGAGCAGTTCGGTGAAGGCTTCGCCGCTGTCCACCTGAGTGCGGAAGACCAGCGTGTTGACGAACATGCCGATCATGTCGTCGAGCGCCGCTTCGCCACGTCCGGCCATCGGGGTGCCGATGGCGATGTCGTCGGTGCCCGACAGGCGTGCGAGCAGCACCGCGAGGGCGGTGTGCACGACCATGAACAGCGTCGCGCCCTCAGCGCGGGCCAGTTCGACCAGCGCGCGGTGGGTGTCGGCGTCGATCTGGAGGTCGACCTTGCTGCCCGCGAAGGTCTGCACCGCGGGGCGCGGGCGGTCGGCGGGCAGGTCGAGCTGATCGGGCAGGTCCGCCAGGGCCTGCTTCCAGTGCGCGACCTGCTTGGCCGCCATCGAGTCGGCGTCGTCCTCGCTGCCGAGCAGGTCACGCTGCCAGATGCTGTAGTCGGCGTACTGCACGGCCAGCGGGGCCCAGCCGGGCTCGGAGCCCATGGAGCGGGCCGCGTAGGCGGTCATCAGGTCGCGGGTCAGCGGGGCGACAGAGGAACCGTCACCGGAGATGTGGTGCACGACCAGGGCGAGGACGAAGTCGCCCGCGATGCTCCCGGCGGGCCCGGAGGCGGTAGCGGAGCGTGACCACGCAGGGCCCTCGAGAGCATCGCCATCGGATGCAGCGTTTTCGACGCGGAACAGCGCCACCTTGAGGGGGACCTCGACAGTGACATCGAACATCGTCGACATCAGTTCCGCGACAGCCGATTCCACTTGATCGGCGGCAACGGTGCGTTCGATCAGTTCCGGCGCGGCCTGCGCGGGCGACAGGATCACCTGTGCCGCACCGGCTTCGGTCTGCGGGTAGATCGTGCGCAGGATCTCGTGGCGGGTCACGAGATCGGCAACCGCCGCACGCAGCGCATTCACGTCCAGGTCGCCGGTGAGGCGGACCGCGACGGGCACGTTGTACGCGGCCGACTCGGTGTCGAAGCGGTTGAGGAACCACATCCGCTGCTGCGCGAGCGAGAGCGGGATGTGCTCGGGGCGCGGACCCGCGGTCAGCGCCTTACGGTCGCCCGTTTCGGCGTGCTGTTCGATCCGCTGGGCCAATGCGGCCACCGTGGACGCCTCGAACAGCAGACGCACGGGGATGCGGGTGTCGAGCGCCTCGCCGAGGCGGGCGGCGACCTGCGTGGCCAGCAGCGAGTTACCGCCCCAGGCGAAGAAGTCGTCGTCGAGGCCGAAGCGCTTGGCCGTCCCGGACCGAGCCGCGCCCGCCGACCCTGCCTGGTCGGGCTCGGCAACTGCCGCCGGGCCCGCCGATCGCGGCTGGTCGTCGAGGCGAAGGACCTGGGCGAACGTGGCGGCGACGAGCTGTTCGCTCGGGCTCACCGGTGCGCGGAACACCGCCTTCTCGACCTCGGGCTCCGGCAGCGCCTTGCGGTCGAGCTTGCCGTTGGCGTTGAGCGGCAGCGCGTCGAGCTGCAGGAACACGGTCGGAACCATGTACGACGGCAGCTCGGCGGCGAGTGCTGCGCGCAACGCCCGCTTGTCGAGCTCGGCGCGATCCGTGGCGGAGCGAGACTGCGCGTCGTCGCCGGCGGCGGCCGTAGACGCGGCGTCGGCGGCAGGTGCGCTGTCGGCGACGACGTAGGCGACCAGGCGGTCGCCCACGACGGGGTCGGTGTGGGCGAGAACGGCGGCGGCGGTGATACCGGGCTGACGCAGCAGCGCGGCTTCGATCTCGCCGAGCTCGATACGGAAGCCGCGGATCTTCACCTGGAAGTCCGTACGTCCCCGGTAGTCCAACTCACCGTTGGCGTTCCAGGCGACGAGGTCACCCGTGCGATACATGCGGGCGCCGAGTTCGCCGCGGCCGTCGGCGGCCGCGGCGAACGGGTCGGCGACGAAGCGGTCGGCGGTGAGGTCGGCGCGGCCGTAATAGCCGCGGGCCAGCTGGGCACCGGCCAGGTACAGCTCACCGGAGACACCGACCGGAACCGGGCGCAGACGCGAATCCAGCACGTACACACGGCTGTTCCACTCCGGCGCGCCGATCGAGACCGAGACCTTGTCGGCGTCGGTGACCGCGTGGCTGGTGATCGAGACCGCGGCCTCGGTCGGGCCGTACAGGTTGAACAGCTCCGCGGTATTCGCCGTGCGGAAACGCTGCGCGGTCGCGGCGGGCAGCGCCTCACCGATCGCGAGGACCCGGCGCAACGTTCGCGGCAGCGCGCCACCGGACTCGGTCAGCAACGCGTCGAGCATCGAGGGCACCACATGCAGCGTGGT
The DNA here is from genome assembly GCA_014360565.1 of Nocardia sp. Lineage (GTDB taxonomy): Bacteria > Actinomycetota > Actinomycetes > Mycobacteriales > Mycobacteriaceae > Nocardia. The sequence continues at coordinate 9,409 of JACIXH010000088.1, read as the reverse complement.
GACGCCGGTGGCCCGCATCAGATCGTTGAGGTAGGCCGGGTCGCGATGACCATCGGCGGTCGCGACCACCAGACGGGCACCCGCGACGGCGGCGGTCCAGAACTCCCAGACCGACAGGTCGAAGGTCGCGGCCGTCTTGAGCAGCAGCGCGTCGTCGGCACCGATTCCGAATTCGGCCGTCTCCCAGAACAACTGGTTGACGATCGCACCGTGCGAAACGGCCACACCCTTGGGCTTGCCGGTCGAGCCGGACGTGAAGATCACGTACGCGGTATTCGCGGGAACCGAGGTGCGCCCGGTGATCGCCGCATCGCTGACGTCACTGAGGTCGAGCTCGTCGAGAACGACCACTTCGGCTGCCGACGTAGTGAATTCGGCACTCGCCGTGGTCAGCACGACAGCGGGCGCGGCCGTGGCCAGGATGTAATCGGTGCGCTCGGCGGGCTGATCGGGGTCGATCGGCACATACGCCGCACCCGTACGCGCCACCGCGTACATCGCGATGACCAGTTCGGCGGAGCGACGGATGGCCAGGGCTACCCGGTCCTCGGTACCGATTCCGCGCGAGATCAGGTGCCGCGCAAGGCGGTTGACCTCGGCGTCGAGCTCGGCGTAAGTCAGCTCGCGGCGTCCGCCGACGGTGCGACCGACGCGCCGCGCGGCAACCACTTCAGCAGTGCCACTACCGGATTCATCGCCGGCAGTAGCCGCTTCGGATTCCGGCTCGTCCACGACCAGCGCAATGGCGTCGGGAGTGGCCGCCACAGTGGCATCGAGCAGCGATGCCAGAGTGGCGTCGGTGTCGACCGCGTGCGCGGTGTCGTTCCACGCCGTGACGATCTGCGCGGATTCGGGCGTGGTGAGCAGGTCGATATCGCCCACCGGGATGGTGGCGTCGGCGGCGACCGCGTCCAGTACCAGCAGGAAGCGGTCGGCGAAGCTCTGGACCGTCGACTCGTCGAACAGGTCGATGGCGTAACCGAATTCGGTGACCAGCTGAGCCGGGGCGCCGTCGTCGGTGTAGCGGTCGTAGAGGGTCACGTGCAGGTCGGTCTTGGCCAGCTGGGAGTCGTAGTCGACAGCGCTGACGGTCAGGCCGGGCAGTTCGAAGGTGGTGTCGGCCAGGTTCTGGAACGACAGACCCACCTGGAACAGCGGGTTGCGCGCGGTGGAGCGGACCGGGTTGAGCACCTCCACGAGGCGCTCGAACGGCACGTCGGCGTTGGCGAAGGCTTCCAGGTCGCGGTTGCGCACGTCGGCGAGCAGGTCGGCGAAGGAGGCGCCGGGGTCGACGGCGGTGCGGAACACCAGGGTGTTGACGAACATGCCGATCAGGTCGTCGAGTTCGCGCTCGCCACGACCCGCGATCGGGGTGCCGACGGCGATGTCGTCGGTGCCGGACAAGCGCGCGAGCAGCACCGCGAGGGCGGCGTGCACCACCATGAACAGTGAGGCGTTGTTCGCCCGGCCCAGCTGGTGCAGGGCCGCGTGGCGGGCCGGGTCGATCTCGAAGCGGATGGCGTGACCCTGGAACGACTGCGCGGGCGGGCGCGGCCGGTCGGCGGGCAGTTCGAGCTGGTCGGGCAGCCCGCCGAGAGCCTCGGTCCAGTAGGCGACCTGCTTGGCGGCCAGGGATTCGGGATCGGTCTCGACGCCGAGGACTTCGCGCTGCCACAGCGCGTAGTCGGCGTACTGCACGGGCAGCGGCGCCCACTGCGGCGTCTCGCCCTGCACGCGGGCCACGTAGGCGGCCATGATGTCGCGTGCCAGCGGGCCCATCGAGGAACCGTCGGCGGAGACGTGGTGCACGGTGAACGCCAGGACGTGGTCGGTCTCGTTCAGCTCGAACAGCGCGACCTTGAGCGGCACCTCCTGGGTGACGTCGAAGGTCGTCATCGCGAATTCGATGACGGTGCGGAGCAATTCGGCCTCGGTGACCGCGAACCGGTGCACCACCGCGCGGCTCTGCGAGATCGGCAGGATCACCTGGTGCGGGCCGTCGGGCGAGCCCGGATAGGTGGTGCGCAGCATCTCGTGGCGGGCGAACACATCGCCGATGGCCTGTTCGAGGGCGGGCACGTCGAGTTCGCCGGTGAGGCGAACGGCAAGCGGGATGTTGTCGACCGCGGAAGTGGAGGTGTCGAACTGGTTGAGGAACCAGTAGCGCTGCTGGGCGGGCGAGAGCGGGATGACGGCGGGCCGCTCCCCCGCGGTCAGGCGCGGACGGGTTCGGCCGGAGCCGGCATTGTGCTCGGCGCGGGCGGCCAGCGCGGAGACGGTCGAGGCCTCGAACAGGTCGCGGACCGAGAGCTGGATGTCGAGCGCCGCGCCGATGCGAGCGGTGACCTGAGTGGCCAGCAGCGAGTTGCCGCCGAGTTCGAAGAAGTCGTCGTCGGCGCCGACGCGGGCCACGCCGAGCACGTCACCGAAGGTGCCCGCCACGATCTCTTCGATCGGGGTGGACGCCGCGCGGAACACCTTGGTCTCGAACACCGGCGCGGGCAGCGCCTTGCGATCGAGCTTGCCGGAGGCGTTGAGCGGGAAGGCGTCCAGTATCACGAACGCGGTCGGGACCATGTAGGCGGGCAATGCGCCGCCCAGTTCGGTGCGCACCGCGTCGAGGTCGATGACGCTCGTGGACGCGGGTTCCGCCGGTCGCACCCGGGTAGCCGGGATCAGGTAGCCGACCAGCTGGTCGCCGAGGCGCTCGTCGGAACGGACAACGACCACGGACTGGGCGATCGAGGGCAGCGCGGTGAGCGCGGACTCGATCTCGCCGAGCTCGATGCGCAGACCACGCAGCTTCACCTGGAAGTCGGTGCGGCCCAGGTAGTCCAGCTCGCCGTCGGCAGTCCAGGCGACGAGGTCGCCGGTGCGGTACATGCGCACGCCGTCGGTCCCGAACGGGTCGGCGACGAAACGGTCGGCGGTGAGGTCGGGGCGGTTGACGTAGCCGCGCGCCAGTTGGACACCGGCCAGGTACAGCTCGCCGGGCACACCCACAGGCACCGGGTGCAGACGCGAATCCAGCACGTACACCTGGGTATTGAAGACCGGGGCACCGATCGGCACGGAGGTGGTGTCGGCGTCGGTGACCTCGTGGAAGGTCACGTCGACGGCGGCCTCGGTGGGCCCGTACAGGTTGTGCAGGGCCGCGCCGGTGAGCGCGCGCATCCGCTGGGCGGTCGGCGCGGGCAGTGCCTCGCCCGAGGCGAACACCAGGCGCAGGCTGCTCGAAATACGCACCCCGTCGGCGAGTGCGACGGCGGCGGATTCGGCCAGTTCGGCGACGAAGACCGACATCATCGACGGCACGAAGTGCGCGGTGGTGATGCCTTCGGTGGCGATGATCTCGGCGAGATAGGCCGGATCGCGGTGACCGTCGGGCTTGGCGACAACGAGCCGCGCGCCGATGTGCAAGGGCCAGAAGAACTCCCACACCGACACGTCGAACGTGGCAGGGGTCTTCTGCAGGACCACATCGGCCTCGGTCAGGCCGTACGCCTGTTGCATCCAGACCAGACGGTTGACGATCGCGCCGTGGCCGACCGCCACGCCCTTCGGACGACCAGTGGAACCCGACGTGAAGATCACGTACGCGGTGTTGTCCGGGCGCAGCGGGGCGATCCGCTCGTCGTCGGTGACCGGCGCGGTCGAGTAGCCGGACAGATCGAGGCTCTCGATGTTCAGCGCTTCGGTCGAACCGGCGTCGAATTCGTCCCGGGCGGTGGTCAATACGCACACCGGCGACGCGGTCTCGAGCACGTAGTGGGTGCGCTCGGCCGGGTGATCGGGGTCGAGCGGCACGTACGCGCCACCGGCCACGCTCACCGCGTACATGCCGATCACCAGGTCGAGCGAGCGGCGCATGCCGAGCGCGACCATGGTGTCCGGGCCGACGCCCTTGGCGATCAGGTGGCGGGCCAAACGGTTCACCTGGGCGGCGAACCCGGCGTAGGACAGACTCGTCCCCTCGAAAGTGAGGGCGGTCGCGTTCGGGCTGGTCGCGGCCTGCGCCTCGAACATCGACACCAGGGTCGCGGCCTCGCCGACTGGGTGGGCGGTGGCGTTCCAGTCGGTGACGACCTGGCGGTATTCGGCCGGGGCCAGCAGCTCGACCTCGCCGATCGCGCGCGTCGGCTTGGCGACGACCGCGGTCAGCATCCGCACCAGGCGCTGCGCGAGGGCGGCGATGGTGTCGGCGTCGAACATGTCGGTCGCGTAGGCGAATTCGGCCGTCATGCCGTCGGCGGAGCCGTCGGCGCGCTGGCGGTCGGCCAGGTTCAGGTGCAGATCGAACTTGGCGGTGACCACATCCAGCGGCACACCCGCCACCTCGAGGCCGGGAAGTTCGAAGGAGGCCTCACCGGTGTTCTGGAACGACAGCATCACCTGGAACAACGGGTGACGGGCCTGCGAGCGGGCCGGGTTGAGGATCTCGACGAGCCGCTCGAACGGCAGATCGGCGTGACCGAAGGCGGCGAGGTCGTTCTCCCTGGTCTGGGCGAGCAGGTCGGCGAACGGCTGGGCCGGGTCGACGGTGCTGCGCAGAACCAGGGTGTTGACGAACATGCCGATGGCGTCGTCGAGCACCGCTTCACCGCGGCCGGCGACCGCGGTTCCGATGGCGATGTCGTCGCTGCCCGACAGGCGGGCCAACAGCGCGGCGAACGCGGCGTGCACCACCATGAACAGGCTGGCGCCGTGCTCGCGGGCCAGCGCGTTGAGGCTCGCCGCGAGGGTCGGATCGATCGAGAACTCGTGCACGTCACCGCGATTGGAGGCCACGGCGGGGCGAGCGCGATCGGCGGGCAGGTCGAGCTGGTCGGGCAGGCCGGCCAGGTTCTGCGACCAGTAGGCCACCTGCTGGGCGATCATCGACGCCGAATCCGCTTCGGAGCCGAGGGTTTCACGCTGCCACAGGGCGAAGTCGGCGTACTGCACGGGCAGCGGGGCCCAGCCGGGTGCTTCACCGCGCGAGCGGGCGGCATAGGCGATCATCACGTCGCGGGCCAGCGGTCGTACCGACCAGCCGTCACCGGAGATGTGGTGCACGACGAAGACCAGCACGTGGGTGTCGGGTTGCGAACCGTCCATCGAGCCCGCGATGCGCAGCAGTTCGGCGCGCACCGGGACCTCGGCGGTCACATCGAAACCGGCGAGCACGAGTTCGCTGATGCGATCGTGGATCTCGTCCTCGCCGACGGTGATCGGGTTGAGCGAGATCGGCATCTGCCCGGCGGGCAGCACCACCTGCACGCCCTGGCCCTCGGCGGTCTCCGGGTAGACGGTGCGCAGCACCTCGTGCCGGTCGACCACGTCGGCGACGGCCCGGCGCAGGGCTTCGATGTCGAGATCACCGGTCAGCCGGACGGCCAGGGGGATGTTGTTGACGCCGGTCGCGCTGTCGAAGCGGTTGAGGAACCACATGCGCTGCTGGGCGAGCGACAGCGGGATCTGCGACGGGCGCGCACCGGCGACGAGCTCGCGACGGCTGCCGCTGCCCGCGTGGACCTCGACTTTGGCGGCCAGCGCGGCCACCGACGGCGCCTCGAACAGCACGCGCACGGGGACGCGGGTGTCGAGGGCGGCACCGAGGCGGGCGACCACCTGGGTGGCGATGAGCGAGTTGCCGCCCAGGTCGAAGAAGTCGTCGTCGAGCCCGACGGCACGGTCGCCTGCCAGGCCGAGTACCTCCGCGAAGGTGGCGGCGACGATCTCCTCGATCGGCGTGCTCGGTGCGCGGAACTCGCGCGCCTCGAACACCGGCTCGGGCAGCGCCCGCCGGTCGAGCTTGCCGTTGGCGCTCAGCGGCATCTCGTCGATGACGACGAACGCGGCCGGAACCATGTACGAGGGCAGCTGCGCGCCCAGGTGCGCACGCAGCGCGCCGATGTCGACGGTCTCGCCCGCGGCGGGGACGACATAACCGACGAGCTGGTCGCCGGTGCGGTCGTCCGAGCGGACGACCACCACGGCTTGGGTGACGGTGTTGTGCGCGGTGAGCGCGGCTTCGATTTCGCCGAGCTCGATGCGCAGACCGCGCAGCTTGACCTGGAAGTCGGTGCGGCCGAGATAGGTGATGACGCCGTTCTCGTCGCGGCGCACGAGGTCACCGGTGCGGTACATGCGGGCGCCGCGGGTTGCCCCATCAGCGGTCGAGGCCGCGAACGGGTCGGCGACGAAGCGGTCGGCGGTGAGGTCCGGGCGGCCGTAGTAGCCACGAGCCAACTGGGCACCGGCCAGGTACAGCTCACCGGCGACACCGGCGGCGACCGGGTGCAGGCGCGAATCCAGGACGTAGGCCTGCGAGTTCCAGACCGGGGAACCGATCGGGACCGCGCCGTCGACGCGCTCGGTGACCGGGCCGTGGGTGGCGTGGACGGTGAACTCGGTGGGGCCGTACAGGTTGAACAGTGCCGCGTCGCTCACCTTGCGGAACGCCTCGACGGTATCGGCGGTGAAGGCCTCACCGGCGATCAGCAGCGCACGCAGCGAGGACAGCGCTGCGCTCTCGACGGCGGCGCGATCGATGCTGCCCGCGAAAACGGTGAGCATCGAGGGAACGAACGATGTCATCGTGACCCGTTGTTCGGCGATCACATCCGCGAGGTACTGCGGGTCGCGGTGACCGTCCGGGCTCGCCACGACGATCCGGCCGCCGGTGCTCAGCGGGCCGAACAGCTCCCATACCGACACATCGAAGGTGGCGGGGGTCTTGAACAGCACCACATCGTCGGCGTCGATGCCGTATTCGCCGGTGATCCAGCGGATCTGGTTCACCACGGCCGCATGCGGCACGGCCACACCCTTCGGCCTGCCGGTCGAACCGGAGGTGAAGATGACGTAGGCCGGGTGCTGCGGGTGCAGCGGCGCGATCCGCTCGGCATCGGTGACCGGGCTCGCCGGGTAGGCCGAGAGGTCGAGTGCGTCGATGACCAGGGTGCGCGGTTCACCGCCGACGGAGGAGTCGGTCGCGGCCGCGCTGTCATCGAGTCCGAACCCGTCGCGGGTGGTGGTGAGCACGACGACCGGGGCGGCCGTCTCCAAGACGTAGGCGATGCGGTCGGCGGGCTGGTCCAGGTCCAGCGGCACGTAGCCGCCGCCCGCTTCCTGCACGGCGTAGGCGGCCACGACCAGGTCGATGCTGCGGCGCAGGCCGAGCGCGACGAGGGATTCCGGGCCGACGCCCGCTTCGACCAGGCGGTGCGCCAAACGGTGTACGCGAGAGGCGAATTCGGCGTAGGTCAGGGTCTCGCCGGTCGCGGGGTCGACCATCGCTACCGCGTCAGGGGTGGCTGCGGTCTGGCGGGCGAACTCGTCCACCAGCGTGCCCGCACCCGGCAGCGCGCGGGCAGTGTCGTTCCAGCCGTGCACGGCCAGTGCGGTTTCGGCCGAGTCGAGCAGGGCGATATCACCGACGGCGCGGTTCGGGTTCGCCGCGATCGCGGCGAGCAGGCGGGCGAAGCGGTCGCCGAAGCGGTCCATCGTCGCCGCGTCGAACAGGTCGGTGGCGTAGATCAGCTCGGCAACGATGCCGGCCGCCTCGCCCGGCTTCGCTGCGCCGGCCCGATCCGCTACCGACTCCGGGCCCGCAGGCCGCTTCTCGGTGAGCACCACCTGGAGGTCGAACTTGGCCACGTCGATCGGCAAATCGACGCCGCTGACGGTGAGGCCGGGCAGTTCCAGGCTCGTCTGACCGGTGTTCTGGAAGGCCAGCATGACCTGGAACAGCGGGTGGCGGGCCTGCGAGCGGGCGGGGTTGATGATCTCGACGAGGCGCTCGAACGGCAGGTCGGCGTGGCCGAAGGCGGCGATATCGCTCGCGCGGACCTGGCCGAGCAGGTCGGTGAAGCCCGCGTCGCTGTCGACCTCGGTGCGCAGCACCAGGGTGTTGACGAACATTCCGATCAGGTCGTCGAGCGCACGCTCACCGCGGCCGGCGATGGGCGTGCCGATCGCGATGTCGTTCTCGCCGGACAGGCGGGACAGCAGCACGGCCAGTGCGGCATGGGCGACCATGAACAGCGTCGCGCCCCGGGTTCGCGCCAGCTCCGAGAGCGCCGCGTGAGTTTTCGCGTCGATCTCGAAGGTGTGGGTAGCGCCGCGACCGCTGGCCACGGCGGGGCGCGGCCGGTCGGCGGGCAGGTCGAGCTGCTCGGGCAGGCCGCGCAGGTTCGAGCCCCAGAACGAGATCTGCTGGGCGATCACCGATTTCGCATCGTCCTCGTCACCGAGCACGGCGCGCTGCCACAGCGCGAAGTCCGCGTACTGGACTTCCAGGGGACGCCAGGCCGGTTCCGCACCTTCGACGCGGGCGCTGTACGCGGTCATCACGTCGCGGGTCAGCGGGCCCATGGAGAAGCCGTCGGCCGAAATGTGGTGCACGACAAGGGCCAGCACGTGTTCGGTGGGGCTCACCTCGAACAGGGCCGCGCGGAACGGCACCTCGGTGGTGACGTCGAAGGCGGTGCGTACCAGGTCCGAAAGCCGTTGCGGCAGTTCTTCAGCGGTGGTGTCGATCGGCGCGAGGTCGGGGATGACCTTGCCGGTCGGCACGATCACCTGGTAGCCGGCGCCGGAGGCCACCGCGCCGCGTACGGCGGGGCCGGACAGCGACGACGCGGTCCCATCGAGCGCGGCGCCATCGGAGACCGGGTAGTAGCTGCGCAGCGACTCGTGGCGGGCGAGCACGTCGGCCACGGCCACCTGCAACGCCTGGCGGTCGAGCAGGCCCGACAGCCGGACGGCGGCGGGGATGTTGTCCACCGCCGACTCGGGATCGAAGCGGTTGAGGAACCACATGCGCTGCTGAGCCAGCGACAACGGCACCCGCTCGGGGCGCTGCTGCGGAACCAGCGGTGCGCGGCGTTCGGCACCGGAGTGCGTTTCGGCTCGCGCGGCCAGCCCGGCGACGGTGGAGGACTCGAACAGTTCGCGCACGCCGATGTCGGTGTCCAGCCCGGCCGACAGGCGAGCCGCGACCTGGGTGGCGGTCAGCGAGTTGCCGCCGAGGGCGAAGAAGTCGTCGTCGAGGCCGACCCGATCGAGGCCGAGCACGTCGGCGAAGGTCGCGGCGACGATCTCCTCGACCGGAGTGGTCGGGGCGCGGAACACCGCGGCCTCGAACACCGGCGCGGGCAGCGCCTTGCGGTCGAGCTTGCCCGAAGCGTTGAGCGGGAACTCGTCGAGCACGATGATCACCGCGGGCACCATGTAGGCGGGCAGGTTCTCGCCCAGTTCCTCGCGAGCGTCCTCGATGTCGACCGTGCGCCCGGTCGCCGCGATGACGTAGGCGACCAGCTGGTCGCCGGTGTGCTGATCGCCGCGCACGACGACCACCGACTGGGCGACCTCGTCGAGTCCGGTCAGCGCGGACTCGATCTCGCCGAGCTCGATCCGCAGACCG
>JACIXH010000087.1 GCA_014360565.1 Nocardia sp. | reverse complement strand
GTCCCTGTTGTCCTGGCGGTTCTGCGCCAGCAGGATCAGCGGCGCCGCGTAGGCGGCCTGGGTGGAGAAGGCCAGGTTGAGCAGGATGAACGGGTACGGATCCCAGCGCAGCGACACCGCGAACACATTGAGCAGCACCCACACCACGACGAGCACCGTCTGGATCGCCAGATAGCGGCCGGTGCCGAGGAACCGCGCGACCCGCTCACTGCTCCGCGCGAAGGCGTCGGAGTCCCAGTCGAAACTGAAGCGCGACCCGACGGGTGTCTCCAGCCGCTGCCTCGGCGGGTTCTTCTCGCTCACGCCGGGCTCCCGTTCGCCGCGCTCGCCTCGACCTGGCCGATCACGGGCGGATCCTCCTCGCGCCAGTCCTCGGGCAGCAGATGATCGAGGACGTCGTCGACGGTCACCGCGCCGAGCAGGTGGTTCTCCGCGTCCACCACCGGCCCGCACACCAGGTTGTAGGTGGCGAAATAGCGGGTGACGGCCGAGAGCGGCAGATCGGGCGTCAACGGCGACAGATCACTGTCGACGATCCCGCCCACCAGGTGCGCAGGCGGTTCCCGCAGCAACTGCTGGATGTGGACACAACCCAGGTAGCGCCCGGTCGGCGTGGCCGTCGGCGGCCGCACGACGAAGGCCATCGAGGCCAGCGCGGGTGTGAGATCGGGGTCGCGAACCCGGGCCAGGGCCTCCGCAACGGTCGTCGCGGGACCGAGCACGATCGGTTTCGGCGTCATCAGCCCGCCCGCGGTGTCGGGGGAGTGCGCCAGCAATCGGCGCACCGGCTCGGACTCCTCGGGGTCCATCAGCGCCAGCAGTGATTCGGCTTCGCTCGCGGGTAGTTCGCCGAGCAGGTCGGCGGCGTCGTCGGGGTCCATCGCCTCCAGCACGTCGGCGGCGCGACGCACCTCGAGGTGGCCGAGCAGGTCGACCTGGTCGTCGTCGGGCAGTTCCTGGACAACGTCGGCGAGGCGTTCGTCGTCGAGGGCGATCGCCACCTCGATGCGCCGTTTCTCCGGCAGCTCACGCAAACGGTGCGCGACGTCGGCCGCACGCAGCCCTTCGAACTGGGTGAGCAGGGTGGTCACGTCCTGGCCCGGCCGGTCCACCTCGGCCGGGGTCAGCCCGTCGACCTGCGACCACTCGACGACGTGCACCGTGCGCCTTCGCCCGATCCGCCGATGCCCGCGCACCGCGACCCGGCTCACGATCCAATCCCTGGTTCGGGTCTGCTCCATCCCCAGATCGGCCACGAGCACGTCGACGTCGGCCAGATCCGGCAGATCCGGATCGTTCACGCGTACCTGCGAATCGACGATCTGTGCCATCACCAGGCGTTCGCCCGCGCGCTGGGCGAACCGGCGCAGGCTCACCGTCCCGGTGTTGAGCGTGACCATTCCCGGCTCGATCGCGGTGACCCGCAGCATCGGCACGAAAATCCGGCGCCGCGTGAGCAATTCGACGACGAGCCCGTGCACGCGTGCCGGCTGGCGCCCGTGCCGGACGGCGACGACCACATCGCGGACCCGGCCGATAGACTCCCCGTCCGGACCCAGCACCGTCAGGCCGGCGAGCCGGGCGACATACACCCTGGTGGTTGCCATGACCATCAGGCTATCGGTCGGTACCGGCCGACCGAGTCAGGAGGCGCTCCGCATGAAGCCACGTCGTTCGGTACTCGCCGTGCCGGGTAGCAACCCGAAGATGATCGCGAAGGCGAAGACCCTGCCGGTCGACGAGGTGTTCCTCGATCTGGAGGACGCGGTCGCGCCCGGCGCCAAAGCCGCGGCGCGGGCCAACATCGTCGCGGCGCTCAACGAACCGGGCTGGGGTGCGCAACTGCGGGTGGTGCGGGTCAACGACTGGTCGACCGAATGGACCTTCGCCGATGTGATCAGCGTGGTCGAGGGCGCCGGCCGGTGGATCGATGCGATCCTGCTGCCCAAGGTCACCGACGCCGGTCAGGTGCGGGCCCTCGACCTGCTGCTGACCCAGCTGGAGAAGGCGAGCGGACTCGAGGTCGGGCGGATCGGCATCGAACCCCAGCTCGAGAACGCGCTCGGCCTGCGCAATATCGATGCGATCGCCACCGCGAGTGCGCGTGTGCAGGCGCTGGTGTTCGGGCCCGCCGATTTCATGGCCAGCATCAATATGCGCACGCTGGTGGTCGGTGAGCAGCCGGAAGGTTATGACGTCGGCGACGCCTACCACCACATCCTGATGACGATCCTGCTCGCCGCCCGCGCGCACGGCCTCCAGGCGATCGACGGCCCCTACCTGCAGGTACGCGATGTCGACGGGTTCCGTCGGGCCGCAGGCCGGACCGCGGCGCTCGGTTTCGACGGCAAGTGGGTGCTGCACCCCGGCCAGGTCGAGGCGTGCAACGAGATCTTCAGCCCACGCCAGGCCGACTACGACCACGCCGAGTTGATCTTGGAGACCTACGCCTTCCACACCTCCGAGGCAGGCGGCGCGCGTGGTGCCGTCATGCTGGGAGATGAGATGATCGACGAAGCCAGCGCCAAAATGGCCCAAGTCGTAGCGGACAAGGGGCGGGCCGCTGGAATGACCAGGACAAGGCCCGGGCCGCTGGGATGACGCGGACAGCCGCGCAGTCGGGATGCGTTTCACTGCGGCACAGCCGGTCCGGAAATAGCAGAATGGGACTATGACGAATCCCTTGGGCAACTCGAATCGCGGGCGGCAGGCGTTGCCGACGCCGCCGTCGGGCTGGCCGGTCGGCTCGTATCCGACCTACGCCGAGGCGCAGCGCGCGGTCGACTATCTGGCCGACGGGCAGTTCCCGGTGCAGGACGTGACCATCGTCGGTGTCGATCTGATGCAGGTCGAGCGGGTGCTCTACCGGCTCACGTGGGGCAAGGTCATCGGCGGCGGTGTGGTCTCGGGCGCGTGGCTCGGCCTGTTCCTCGGCCTGTTACTGAGCCTGTTCACCACCACCGGAGGTGCGCTCGGACCGCTCGTCGTCGGCCTGCTCGGCGGCATCGTGTTCGGCGTCATCACCACCTCGATCCCCTACGCGGCCACCAAGGGCCAGCGCGATTTCGCCTCGACCATGCAGTTGGTCGCGGGGCGCTACGACGTGCTGTGCGACCCGAAGTCCGCCGAACAGGCCCGCGACATGCTGGCCCGGTTGGCACTGTAGCGCAATGGATGTGGAGAACACGGTCCGCGCCGCGGTGCTGGACCACTTCGGACTCGAACGCGCGCAGGTGGATTCGGCCTCGGTCACTTTTCTCGGGCTGGAACCGGTGGAGATCCTGCGTATCCCCGGCGACGGCGCGGTCCACTACGCCACCCTCGGCGGCTCCCGTCATCCGATGGGCGATCCGACCGATCTGCTGGCCGACCCGGTGCGCGGACCGCGCGCGGAACTGGTCCTGACGCTGTTGATGAGCGCCGATCCGCAGGTGGGGGTGGCGAAGTCGCTCGGCATCCTCGTCGCCTCGCCGTCGGTGGAGGGTGTCGTGTTGCAGGCCGATGCGCTCCTCGATCTCGGCGAGCCGCTGTGGCGCAATGCGAAGTTCACCGCCGTGGTGCTGGGCGAGAGCGAGATTCCGGCGGTGCCGCTGCCCGACCCCGCCGAGCCGGTGCACTACCTCAGCGTCACCCCGGTGACCGCGACCGAAGCCGCCTGGGTGCGGGTGCGCGGCGCCCAAGCGCTGCGCGAGGCCTGGGCCGAGGCCGATATCGATGTGCGTGATCCCGAGCGCAAAGCGGTGACGCTCTAGAGCCACTCGTTGCGTCGGAAGCTGCGGAACAGCGCCGCGCACAGCACCACCATCACCATGACCACCACGGGATAGCCCCATGGCTGGTGCAGTTCCCACATGTAGTCGAAGTTCATGCCGTAGACGCCGGCGATCATCGTCGGCACCGCCGCCATCGCGGCGTAGGCCGAGATCTTGCGCATGTCGGTGTTCTGCTGAACGCTGATCTTGGCCAGCGCGGCATTGACCAAGCTGCTCAGTGCTTCGTCGAAATAGCTGATGTGATCGGAGACGCTGACCTGGTGGTCTGCGACGTCGCGCAGGTAGCGCCGGATCTCGGTCGGCACCGGCAGGTCGGTGTTGTTCACCAGCCGCTCCAGCGGAACAGCCAACGGCGCCACCGCTCTTCGCAGCTCCACCACTTCGCGTTTGAGCTGGTAGATCGATCCGATGCCGATCTTCGAGTTCGGCGTGAAGACCTGTTCTTCCATCTCGTCGATGTCGTTGCCGACGGATTCGGTGACGTCGACGTAGGTGTCGACCACATGATCGGCCACCGCGTGCAGGACTGCGGTCGGTCCGTATCGGAGCTGTTCGGGCTGCTTTTCCAGTTCGTGGCGCACATTCGCCAGCTGCGTGTGTTCGCCGTGGCGCACGGTGATCGCGAAGCCCGGCCCGGTGAACACCATGATGTCGCCGGTTTCCACGATCTCGCTGGTCGAGTCGATGTCGTGGTCGACGTAGCTGACCGTGCTCATCACCAGGAACAAGGTGTCGCCGTAGCGTTCGAGCTTGGGCCGCTGACGTCCCTGCACCGCGTCCTCCACCGCCAGCGGGTGCAGGTCGAAGGTGGCGGCGATGTCGTTCATCTGCCGCTCGTCCGGGTCGTGCAGGCCGATCCAGACGAATCCCGAATCGGTCTTCTCCACCGCGGTCAGCGCCTGCTGCGGTGTGAAATGCCCCGGCAGTCGCTTGCCGTCGACGTAGACCCCGCAGTCGACGATCGCGCGCGCGGTCGGCACCCGAACCTGCGGTCGCGGCGTTTTCGCCGCGCGATCGGGCCCGTGAAACGACGGCATGGGCGGAAAGGAGGGCACCAAGCGGATACTACGGGCAGCGCCCTGGTGGCCCCGGGAACGCGCAGGACCCGAGACCGCACTGTATGACTGAGGGTGTGCGCATCGACCTGCATACCCATTCCACCGCCTCCGACGGCACCGACACCCCCGCCGAACTCGTGCGGCATGCCGCGGCGGCCGGTCTCGACGTTGTCGCGATCACCGACCACGACACCACCGGCGGCTGGGCAGAGGCCGAGGCGGCCCGCCCGCCGGGACTCACGCTGGTGCGTGGCATGGAGATGTCGTGCACGGGCATGGGGGAGGACGGCTACCCGGTGCCGGTGCACCTGCTGGCATATCTGTTCGACCCGGCCGATCGCGGTTTCGCCGAGGAACGCGAGCGGTTGCGCGGCGAGCGGGTGGCCAGGGTGCGCGCGATGGCCGAGAAGATGGCCGCGGACGGACTGCCGGTCGACCCCGTCGCGGTGATGGCGACCGCGGGCCCCGCTGTGGGCAGGCCGCATCTGGCCCAGGCACTGGTCGCGGCCGGGGTGGTGGGCAGCGTGAACGACGCGTTCATCGACCTGCTCGCGCCGCACGGGCCGTATTACGCCGAGAAGGCCGACACCCCGCTGACCAGGGCCGTGCAGTTGATCGCGGCCGCGGGCGGGGTCAGCGTGATCGCCCATGCCCGCGCACGCAAGCGGGGCAGGTTGCTGGCGCTCGACGAGATCAGGGAGCTGGCCGGGCTCGGCCTCGGCGGGCTCGAGATCGACCACCCCGATCACAGCGACGCCGATCGTGTTGTGCTGAGCGGGCTTTCGCGGGAGCTGGGCCTTATTCGCACCGGCTCGTCGGACTACCACGGCAGCAACAAGACCATCGAGATCGGCGCGTGCGGCACCGATCCCGATCAATACGAGGCGCTCATCGACAAAGCGAGCGGGACGCCGGTGATCGCTCCGTGACGCTGGTGCGCACGGTCAGTGGCGTTGTCGCGGGTGGGGTGCTCGTTCTGTTGTGCGTGGTGATCGGCGCGGCGGTGATCGGTTCGCGCCGCGACTTCCCCGGACCTGGCGCCGAGTCGCTGAGTTGGCATGTCGTCGCCGCGGTGCTGGTGGTGGCGGCGCAGGTTTTCGCCGATCGGCGCCGTGGAGCATCGGCGCTGTTCGGTTCCTCGGCGGTCTTGGTCACGGCCGGTGTACTGCTTTGGACACAATGGTGGGGTTGACGGCCGCGTAATGGTTGCGGGCCGGTGAACGGTGCCCGAATATTTCTCTTTGTGACCGAAATCGAAGCGGACGTCTTGATTCTCGGCGGTGGACCCGCCGGACTCTGGTCCGCGGTTTCGGCCGCCGCGACGGGCGCACGGGTAGTGCTGGTCGACAAGAGCCGCTGCGGTTCCAGCGGCCCCACCGTGTACGGCACCACCGTGCTCTGGGACATCGCGCCCGGTCCCGCGCGCGCCGCGGCGGTCGAAAAGGTGTTCGCCGCCGGCGGCGGCCTGGGCGATCGGGCCTGGTTGCACCGTGTCATCGACGAGACGCATCGGAGGTTGGCGACGTGGCCCGGCACCCGCCACCGCGTACCGGTCCCGGACAGCGACCCGGCCCACGTCCACTTCGACGGCGCGAGCTACCTGCGCAGACTGCGTCGCGGCGCGCTCGAAGCGGGGGTGCGCGTTCTCGATCATCACCCGGCGCTGCAACTGCTCGTCGATCCGGCGGGCACGGTGGTGGGGGCCGCGGGGGTCCAGCGTCACAACAGGTTTCGGCCATGGACGATCCGGGCCGGTGCGGTGGTCGTCGCCACCGGGGGCTGTGCCTTCCTGTCCGGCGGGGCCGGGACCGAGGTGAGTACCGGCGAGGGCCTGCTGATGTCGGTCGAGGCCGGCGCCGAACTGTGCGGGATGGAATTCTCCAGTGCCTACCGATTGGCGCCGGTGCTGTCGCGAATACACCCGCATCCGGCGGTCGCTCCCGGTCTGTCGGTGCACTTCGCGGCCCTCTACGACGAAGCGGGCGCCGAACTGCCCGACCGGCACGCGGCGGCACTCGCCGCCATCGCGGACGGCGGGCGGGTCTTCGCCGCACTCGACGAGGTGCCCGACACCGTCCGGCACTGGCTGAGCAGGCACGGCGCTGTCGACCCCGCGGGGCGGGTCCCGGTTCGGGCGGTGCTGGAGGGAACCATTCGCGGCGCGGGTGGGCTCGCCCTCGCCGGCGCCGATTGCTCGACGACGGTTCGTGGCCTGTTCGGTGCGGGCGATGTGACAGGCAGACAGATCGTCACCGGAGCCGCGGGCGCCACCAGCGGCCTCAACGGCGCGTGGGCGCTGGCCTCGGGAACCTGGGCGGGCCGCGCCGCCGCCGCGTTCGCGGTCGCCGACGAGCGGGCGAGCAGCGCACGGCCGGTGCCCGGCGTCGGCCTCGGACCGCATGCGCATATCGACCCGCGTTCGGTGGTCGGCCTGGTGCAAGAACACACCCTGCCGCTGCGCCGCAGCTACCGGCGCAGCGCGGGCAGCCTGTCGCACAGCATCGCCGAGCTGGACTCGATGTGGCCCGGCGCCCAGTCCGAACTCGGCGGCCTCGGCGTCGGGCAGTTGCGGGCCCGTCAGGCCGCTGCCATGCTCGCCGTCGCCCGGTGGGCGGGCTACAGCGCGCTCGTGCGCACCGAGAGCCGCGGCATCCACCGTCGCATCGACCACCCGGCCGCCCACGCCGACTGGCTCGCGCGGCTTCGCTGTGGCGGACTCGACGAGGTCTGGGTGCGCCGCGAGCGATGGCCGGATTCCCGCGGTGGCGAGCTCACCGCCGCCGCCCCCGCCACGGTGTGAGAGTTCACCGAATGTTCCCGCTGCGCTGCGAGTTTTCGCTTACGCCACGGCAATTCGGCGGGGCTACGCTCGACGCATGACACGGTTTGGCAATCGACGCACCGTGCTGGCAGAATGTTGCGGATTCCCCTCCCTTGCCACCGCCGGGTTCGGGGACTTTGGAGACCTTCTCCATGCGACGCACCGTCGCAGCGGAGGTCGACCCGTTTTGCTCGCCCGGACACACCCGTTCGGTTCCGTTCGGCGGATCAGTGCCGCGCCACGCGTACCAATTGTCACCTCGAAACGCGTGCGGTCGCGCACCCGATGAGCGTTGTAGCGATCCAGACATTCGTAATTT
Source organism: Nocardia sp. (assembly GCA_014360565.1). Classification (GTDB taxonomy): domain Bacteria; phylum Actinomycetota; class Actinomycetes; order Mycobacteriales; family Mycobacteriaceae; genus Nocardia. The sequence goes on along the minus strand of JACIXH010000087.1, from coordinate 14,551 downwards.
TGATATACCCGGCGGTAACCGTCCCCCGGTTGAGCCCGACTCGAGCAGGAGTGAAATCGTGTCACCTGTGACTGACGCACCGAATGCCACCGCGGCGCCCAAGGCCGATGACGCAGCAAGCCTCGCTGCGATCACCCAGGAGGAGATCTTCGCGGGTCACCTCGGTGGAAAGCTGTCCGTCGAGCTCAGCGCTCCCCTCGAGACCCAGCGCGATCTGTCCATCGCCTACACCCCCGGGGTCGCTCAGGTCAGCCGCGCGATCGCCGAGGATCCGGCGCTCACCAAGCGCTACACCTGGACCGATCGCCTCGTGGTCGTGGTCAGCGACGGCACCGCCGTGCTCGGCCTCGGCGACATCGGCCCGCGCGCCTCGCTGCCCGTGATGGAGGGCAAGGCCGCGCTGTTCAAGAAGTTCGCGGGCCTGAACTCGATCCCGCTGGTGCTCGACACCACCGATCCCGACGAGATCGTGCAGACGCTGATCCACCTGCGCCCGAGCTTCGGTGCGGTGAACCTGGAAGACATCTCCGCCCCTCGTTGCTTCGAGATCGAACGCCGCGTCATCGAGGCGCTCGACTGCCCGGTCATGCACGACGACCAGCACGGCACTGCGATCGTGGTACTGGCCGCCCTCAAGGGCGCGGCCGCGGTGCAGGGCCGTGACATGTCGGCGCTCAAGGTTGTCGTCTCCGGCGCCGGTGCGGCGGGTGTGGCGTGCGCCAACATCCTGCTCGCCGCCGGGGTCCCCGACGTGGTCGTGCTCGACTCGAAGGGCATCGTCAGCGCCGGTCGCGCCGGTCTCAACGGTGTGAAGGCCGACCTGGCCGCCCGCTCCAACCCGCGTGGCCTGACCGGTAGCGCGGCGGATGCGCTGGCCGGTGCCGATGTGTTCCTCGGCCTGTCCGCGGGCACCATCCCCGAGGAGTTCATCGCGTCCATGGCGCCGGAGGCGATCGTGTTCGCCATGTCCAACCCGGACCCGGAGATCCACCCCGACGTGGCCGCCAAGTACGCCGCGATCGTCGCGACGGGCCGCAGCGACTTCCCGAACCAGATCAACAATGTGCTCGCCTTCCCCGGCGTGTTCAAGGGCGCCCTCGATGCGGGCGCTCGCCGGATCACCGAAGGGATGAAGGTCGCCGCCGCGGACGCCATCTTCGGTGTCGTCGCCGATGAGCTCGCCGTCGACAAGATCATCCCGAGCCCGCTGGATCCGCGCGTTGCCCCGGCCGTGGCCGAGGCCGTCGCGGAGGCCGCGCGCGCCGAGGGCGTCGCCTGACCAACGCTGAGCCGAGAGCGCCCCGTTCCCTGGTGGAGCGGAGCGCTCTGGCGTCGTCTGGGATCATCGGATGATGACCACGATCACCGTGCAGCTACCCGACGACATCCACGCGCAGCTGACCGAGGCGTCCGCCGCCGAGGGCATCACTGTGAACGTGGCGATCGTGCTCGCGGCACAGGAGTGGATCCAGGCGCAGGCTCATCGGGTGCGCGAGCGGGCCAGAATGCAGGAGATCCTGGCCGAGGACCCGCACCTGCGCGCCCTACTCGGTGACGACTGACTTCGCCGGTTCGGCGGCAAGCGACACCGGGGCCTCGATGATCGCCTTACGTGCGAGTCGTCCCATTCCCGGCGAGCTCGCCCACACGGCCACCGCCAGTATCCCGTCGAGCACGAGCGCCAGGATCGCCACCAGCAGCGCGCCGACCAGTACCAGGTCGTAGCGGTAGAGCCCGCTCCCGTCGAAGATGTAGCGGCCGAGCCCGCCGAGGTTGACGTAGGCCGCGATGGTCGCGGTCGCGACGACTTGCAGCGTGGCGCTGCGCAGACCACCGAGCAGCACCGGCATCGCATTGGGCACCTCGACGCGGAACAGGATCTGGCTCTCGGTCATCCCCATCGCCCGCGACGCGTCGACCACATCGGCGGGCACATTCGCGATCCCCGCGTACGCACCCGCCAGCAGCGGCGGAATGCCGACGGTGATGAGCGCCAGCAGCGGTGGGATCAGCCCGAGCCCGAGCCCGAGCACCAGAAAGGTGAGCAGACCCAGTGTCGGCAGCGCCCGCATGGCGTTGGCGAAGCCGACCATCACCGCGCTGCCTCGGCGCGTGTGCCCGATCAGCAAGCCCAGTGGCACCGCGATCACCGCCGACAGCGCTACGGTCAGGAAGCTGTACCAAAGATGTTGCAGCAGGCGGTGTTCGATGCCGGTCGGCCCGCCCCAATGCGTGCTGTTGCTCAGGTAGTCCCAGGCGTCGATGAACAGGTTCACGAGCGCGCGCCTTTCAGCTTCACGCGCGCGTCGGCGCGGGTCCACGGGGTGGCGAGGGTGCCGAGCAGGAAGACCAGCCGATCGAAGATCAGCGCCAGCACCAGGGTGACGATGATGCCCGCGATGATCTGATCGGGGTAGTCACGCTGATAGCCCTGGGTGAACAGCTTGCCGAGTCCGCCGACGCCGATCAGCGCACCCACCGACACCATCGCGATATTGGTGACCACCACCACGCGCAACGAGGCGGTGAAAACCGGCAGCGCCAACGGCATATCGACCGTGACGGTGCGCCGCAACCGACCGAATCCGATCGCGTCGGCGGCGTCGATCACCTCGGCGGGCACGGTATCCAGCGCCATCGGCACCGCGATCAGCAGCAGCGCGGTGGAGTACACGGTGAGCGCGATGATCACGTTGAGCGGATCGATCATCGAGATGCCGACCAGCGGCGGAATGATCACGAACAGCGCGAGCGAGGGAATGGTGTAGGCCAGGCTCGACACCGTGGTGGTGACTCTTCTGGCCCAGCGGTTTCCGCGCACCAGCGCGCCGAGCGGGACCGCGATCACCAGCCCGAGCAACAGCGGGACCAGCGCGAGCACCAGGTGTGTGCGGGTGATCGCCATGATGTCGGCGAAATTGTCGATCAGGTAGCTCACGACGCGCCCTGGACGAAGAACTCCTGGTTGCGTTCGGCATCTTCGGTCGCCCGCTGGTGGGCGAGTTGGGTCAGTACGTCGGTGGCGAGCAGACCGCCGCGCACGGCACCCGATTCGTCGACGGCCACGCCGACGCCCGACGGCGAGGAGATGGCTGCGTCCAGCGCCTGACGGAGATCGCCGTCCGGGGTGAACAGCGAACCACCGGCGGAAACGCTGGACTCCACGGAGTTTCCCGCGCGCACCCGCTCCACACCGGTGACGTCGATCCAGCCGCCCGGCTTCCCGAGGGCGTCGACGACCAGCGCCCATTCGCCTTGCGTGAGCCGCAAGCCGGCGATCTCGCCCGGTTCGATCGTTCGAATCGGCGCCAGCGCGACAGCGCCGGCGCTGCGGAACGACAAACCGCGGTAGCCCCGATCCCTACCGACGAACCCAGCGACGAAATCCGTGGCGGGCTGCGCCAATACCCGCTCCGGCGTGTCGTATTGCTGCAGCACCCCGCCGCGCCCGAACACCGCGATCTTGTCGCCGAGGGTGATCGCCTCGTCGATATCGTGGGTGACGAACACGATCGTCTTGTGCAATTCCGACTGCAGCCGCTGCATCTCCGATTGCAGTTCTGCCCGCACCACCGGGTCGACGGCGCTGAACGGCTCGTCCATCAACAGCACGGGCGGGTCCGCGGCCAGCGCCCGCGCCACCCCGACCCGCTGTTGCTGACCGCCGGACAGCTGCGCCGGATACCGTTCGGCCAGCCCGCGATCCAGCCCCACCCGGTCCATCACTTCCAGCGCGGCCGCGCGTGCGGCCTTGCGGGATTGCCCGAGTAGCACCGGCACGGTCGCCACATTGTCGATCACCTTGCGGTTGGGCAGCAGCCCGCCGCTCTGGATCACGTAGCCGATGCCGAGGCGCAGTTTCACCGGGTCGGTCGTGGCGATGTCGCGTCCGCCGACGGTGATGGTGCCCGCGGTGGGGTCGACCATCCGATTGATCATGCGCATCGAGGTGGTCTTGCCGCAGCCGGACGGCCCGACGAAGACGGTGAACGATCCCGAGTCGATGTGCAGGTTCAGCTCGCGCACCGCGTGCGTGCCGTTCGGGTAGGTCTTGTCGATACCGCGGAATTCGATGTCGGACAACGGTTCTCCTCGATGCGCGAGTGGGCCTGGCGGCAATGTGGACGCGGAGCGTTCCCAGGTGTTTCGCGCAGGGTGGCAGCGACAAGCTGCGCGCGTGCGGTTCGTCTAGCCGATGGGGGAGTTCAGGCCCTGTGCGGTGATCCACGCGAGCGCGGCGGCCTTCGGTTCGATCTTGCTGTCGCCCGATACGGCGGTGTTCAGCGAGATCAGTTCGGTGGTGGTCAGTTTGGCCGAGACCGCGTCGAGCACGGCGACGGCCTTGTCGGTTCGCTTCGCGGCATTGAACAGCGGGACGACGTTCTGCGCCGCGAAATTGTGCTTCGGATCGGCGAGCACGACCAGGTCGTTCTGTGCGATCGCCTGCGAGGTGGTGAAGATGTCGGCCGCGTTCACCTGCCCCTCGACCAGCGCGCGCACCGTTGCCGGGCCGCCGCCGTCGGCAATCGGTACGAAGTTGGCGTCACTGATATCGAGGCCGTAGGTCTTCTTCAAACCCGGCAGCCCGCCCGGGCGCTGCGCGAATTCGGCCATCCCGCCGAATTTCACCTCGGCCGAGTGCGGTGCGAGATCTTCGATGGACTTCAGGCTCCACCTGTCGGCCGTCGCCCGGGTGACGACCACCGCGTCGGAATCCTCGCCAGGGGCGGGTGTGGCGATGGCCAGATCTTCGCCGAGCGCCTTGGTGAGCGCGGCGTTCACCTCGGGTGCGGCGGTGGCCGTGGCCTCTTTGTCGAGGTATTGCAGCAGGTTGCCGGTGTATTCCGGGATCAGCGAGATCGCGCACTGGCGCAGCGCGGGGATGTAGGCCTCGCGCGAGCCGATGTCGAACTTGGTGTCGACCTTGAAGCCGTTGATCCGCAGCACTTCGGTGTAGATGTTGGCGACGGTCTCGGACTCGGGGAAGTTGGCCGACCCGATGGTCAACGCGTCGCTCGTGCAATCCCCCTTGGCGGCAAGTGGATCACTGTTTCCGCAGGCGGCGACGATCATGGCGGCGGCCAGCGCCACCGCGGCGGCCAGTACCCGGCCCGCCCGCACTGCGAGGCGGCGTGCCGGTCGACGTTGTCCTGGTGACGAGGAGGCGAAGGCGGTTTTCACTGGTGTCCTTCCGGCAAAGGCGGGCAGTGCGCTGTGCATGCGACCCTGGGGCCACAGGTACATTCTGGTAGTTCATACTGCCCGCCGTCGGGCCGAATTGCGCGGGTTGACGGCAAATACGGAAAGTTGGTGTCGCCGGATGTACTCGGTCGCCGTGCGTCGAACCGCCGCCGCGATCCTGGCCGCCACCTGCGCTTTCGCGACCCTTTCCTGCGCTTCTGGCGACCCTGATCCGGTGGTCGTGGTCGGTGCGGATTCCTCGGCGGAATCGATTCTGCTCGCCGAGATCTATTCTCAGGCGCTCGACCGCACAGGCACCGACTCCACCGTCGTCACCGGACTGACCACCCCGCTGGCCGATCTCGACGCGGCTCGCATCGCCGTCTTCCCGACCCGCAACGGCACCCTCCTCGACCGCTGGAACCCCGCATCGCAGGCCCGCACACCGGCCGACGTCGCCACAGCAGTCAATGCCTCGCTGCCCCAGGGCCTTTCGATCACCGACCCCGCAGACGGCACCGACCTGCGCCCCCTCGACGCCCTCCCCGACCCCGACTACACCCTGCGCGCCCAGAACATCCTCGCCCTCTACCGCACCGGCATCTTCGACCGCCGGCAGCTGAAGAAGCTCAACTACGTAGCAGGCGAACTGACCACAGAGGACCTGCGCGAGTCGATCGCTCAGATCGAATCCGGCACCCCGCCCGCCGACGCGGCCAGATCCTGGTTGGACGCCCACGGCTTGTAGCGCGAGAGGTGAGGCGGCGGGGTTGGACGACGCAGTTCGCGCATCGAATCGTCGAGCGTCATCGCGCTGACACGGGTCTAGAGCCGCCCGTCCAAACGCAGTTCGGGGTGCACCCAGTCGGGTGACCGCCGCTCTTTGAAGGCCCGGAATCCTTCGGAGACTTCGGGTGCGCGCAGGCTGGAGCGCATCCCGATGCGGTCGTTCAGGCCCAGGTAGTTGTCCAGGCTCGCTTTCACGACGCCGCGGGCGATCGGCGCGGTCCGGGCACATTGCGCGAGTACCTCGCGCGCGGTGTCCATCAACTCCTCGTGCGGCACCACACGGGCGATCATGCCCCAGTCGAGGGCTTCCTGGGCGGACAGGGCCCGGCCGGTGAGCATGAGATCGCGGGTACGGATCGGTCCGATGATGCGCGCGAGTATGTGGCTGTAGTAGGTGTCGGCGATGCCACGGAAGAGTTCGGGCACCCGGAAGGTGGCGCGGTCGCTGACCACGGCGATATCGCTGCACATCGCGATCATCAGGCCGCCGCCCTGACAGAGGCCGTTGACCGCAGCCACCACCGGCTTGGCGGAGGTGCGCAATGTGTCGAAAGGTAGGACCGCGTCCATCGACATGGTCGCGCCGAAGTCCACCCATCGATCGGTTCCGCCGCCGCCCAGATCGCCGCCGGGGGAGAAGACATCACCGGTGCCGGTGATGATCAGGCCGGCGAGATCGTCATCGGCACCTACGTGATCGACCGCGTACCCGATGCCGAAATACATGGCGGGCGACATCGCGTTGCGCGCTTCGGGGCGCTCCAGTGCGCAGACGGCGAAAGGCTCCTCCCGGGTGAAACGGAGAAACGGCGTACCGAGCCAGTCTCCAGAGGGCGGCCGCGGGGGCTCCGGTGCGGGTCGGAGATTGTCGGACATGAAACTCCTTCGAGAGGCGGGCGGTAGGTGGACCCGGTCGCGGGGGAAGGCCCACATGGCGGGCCCGAAATTCGTACCGAGAGAGCCGACTACGAGCTGAACGCCGCACGGACGAGGTCGAGGAACTCGGCGAGGGTGTAGTCCGGCTGGTCGACGCGACCACCCGCGTTGTCGAGGCGGTGGAAGGTTTCCAGCATTCCCAGAAAGACCAGAGCCAACGCGCGCGAATCACCGTCGCGGATGCGGCCTTCGTGTTGTCCTCTGGCAATCACCTCGGCGAGGTCGTCGGATACGACCCGGTGGCCGACCTCGTAGAGGGGTGACAGTCCGGCATTCGACGCGGCGGCGCGTAATCCGGAGCCGAGGGCCGAGGCGAGTCCGGCCCAGTCGGGGTGCTCGCGAAAGAACCGGACCTGTATTTCCGCGAGTGCGACCAGTGTGAGGTCGGCCGGGCCGGGCTCGGCTGCTCTGGTCCGGGTCAAGTTGTGCAGGATCGCGCCACGCCGGCGCAGGACCGCTTCGTAGACGCTGTCCTTGTCGTCGAACAGGGTGTAGATGGTCCCGACCGCGATCTCGCATCCCTCGGCGATCGACTTGATGGTGGTGTTGTGGAAACCCACAGACGCGAACGCGCGCTCGGCCACGTCGAGGACCTGTGTCCTGGTCATCTCCAGTCTCAGCCGACGTCGCTCCGCACGAGGCGAGAGGTTCGCTGCCTGCTCGACATTGGATGAACCCGCGACGTCCACCTCGGTAGCACCTCGCACTACCCACCTCCTTCGAGCCGATGAGCGGCATCGCACACGCCGCACGTACCCGCAGGACCCTACCGTGAACGCGCAGTGTTTGCTATGAACCTTGAAATCAAACTATGAATGGCATTCATTTTTTACTGCACTTGTTCTACGCTGCTCGAAAGGTCGCGGGCACAACGGATGTGCCGCATCGCGGCTCGAACGCTCGAAGGGAAGTCGGACATGACAGGTGTGCAGGCCGAATCCGGTGTACTGGCGGGTGAGGAGCGGATGCTGATCGACGGCGACCTGTGCCACACCGCCAGCGGCGCGTTCTTCGATGTCGTCGATCCCGCGTCCGAACAGGTGGCGGGGCGGGCGACCGACGGGTCGGTGGCCGATATGGAGCGTGCGGTCGGGGCGGCGCGGCGTGCGTTCGACGAGACCGACTGGTCACGAGATGTCGATTTCCGCTACCACTGCATGATCCAGTTGCACGAGGCGTTGGAGCGCAACGCCGAGCGGCTGCGCCGGATATTGGTCACCGAGGTCGGTTGTCCGGTGACGGTGAGCAGGTCGCAGATCGAAAGCCCCATCGAGGAGGTCAAGCACTGGGCCGAGCACGGCAAGAACTTCGAGTACCTGGTCGATACCGGGGTTCACCCGACGCAGCTGGGTCCGGCGCGGCGCAAGATCCACTATGAGGCGACCGGTGTGGTCGGGGCGATCACCCCGTGGAACGTGCCGTTCTACCTGAATATCGCCGAGACGGTGCCCGCGCTGATGGCGGGCAACACCGTGGTGCTCAAACCAGCGCAGCTGACTCCGTGGTCGGGCAGTGAATACGGCCGCATCGTGGCCGAGGAAACCGACATCCCCGCAGGGGTGTTCAACGTGGTGGTGTCCGACGCCAACGAGGTCGGAGCTGCCTTGTCGGCGGATCCGCGCGTGGACATGATCACCTTCACCGGATCCACCGCGACCGGGCGGGCGATCCTTGCCGCGGGCGCGGCGACGGTGAAGAAGACGCTGCTGGAACTGGGCGGCAAGTCCGCGCACATCGTCCTCGACGACGCCGACTTCAACGCCGCGCTGCCGATGGCGGCGATGATGGCCTGTGTCATGTCGGGGCAGTCCTGCATTCTGCCCAGCCGGATCCTGTTGCCGCGCAGCCGCTACGACGAGGGGCTGGAGATCCTGAAGACGATGATGGAAGGATTCCCGGTCGGTGATCCGTGGACCCCCGGGGTCATGCAGGGGCCACAGATCAGCGAAACCCAGCGCCGGAAGGTGCTCGGGCTGATCAAGGACGGCATCGATTCCGGGGCCCGTTTGATCACCGGCGGCGGCGTCCCCGAGAAACTGCTCACCGGCTACTACACCCAGCCCACCCTGCTTGCCGATGTCGATCCCGACGCCCGGATCTCCCACGAGGAAATCTTCGGTCCGGTACTGACCGTCACCCCATACGACACCGATGACGAAGCCGTCGCGATCGCCAACAACTCGATCTACGGGCTCTCCGGCGAGGTATCCGGCGGTGACCTCGAGCGCGCGTTCGCGATCGCCACCCGAATGCGCACCGGCAACGTCACCATCAACGGCAAGAGCCACTTCGGCATCACCAGCCCGTTCGGCGGCACCAAGCAGAGCGGTCTCGGCCGCCGCAACGGCGAGGAGGGCTACCGAGAGTACTTGGAAGCCAAGACCATCGGCATGCCCGAGTGAAGGAGAACGCCGTGGACACCCGACGAATCAGCGACGAACTCGAGATCAGCGCCCTACTGCACCGATACGCGCGTGCCGTCGACGCCAAGGACTGGGAGCTCTATCGGTCGGTATTCACCGACGACGCCCACATCGACTACTCCTCGGCCGGGGCGATGGTCGGATCCCGGGACGAGGTCGCCGCCCGATTGGCCGACGCCTTCGCCGCGCTTCTCATGTCGATGCACTACATCACCAACGTCGAGACCGAGATCGACGGCGACCAGGCGCGGGTACGAGCGATGTTCTACAACCCCATGCATCTGCAGGGCATGTCGGAGCTCAGTTACTGCGGCGGCTACTACCACCACGATCTCGTACGAACATCCCAGGGTTGGCGCAGCCGGCACCTGCGCGAAGAGAACGTCTGGTTCATCAACTCACCCCGAGTCGACTCCGTGACCTGACAACCCGCACGTCGCCCTGGACAACGGAGCCGGGGCGCGATCGCTGACCGAAGTCGCCGAGCAGGTGGCGACGGCACTGGCAACTCGGCAGATCCGGGTCATCGTAGTGGGAGAGGACCACCCCGTGAATATCGACGATCTTGTGCTGGTCAGCATCGACGACCACGTCGTCGAGCCGCCGGATATGTTCCTGCGGCACGTGCCGGCCAAATACAAGGACGAAGCACCGATCGTCGTCACCGACGACAAGGGTGTCGATCAGTGGATGTATCAAGGCCGCCCGCAGGGCGTCAGTGGTCTGAACGCGGTGGTGTCGTGGCCTGCCGAAGAATGGGGCCGCGACCCCGCGGGCTTTGCCGAGATGCGGCCGGGCGTCTACGACGTCCATGAGCGAGTCCGAGATATGAACCGCAACGGCATCCTGGCCTCGATGTGCTTCCCCACCTTCACCGGATTCTCCGCACGCCACCTCAACATGCACCGCGAAGAGTCGACCCTGGTGATGGTCTCGGCGTACAACGATTGGCACATCGACGAGTGGGCTGGTTCCTACCCGGATCGTTTCATCCCCATCGCGATCATGCCGACCTGGAACCCGGAGGCGATGTGCGCTGAAATCCGGCGAGTCGCCGCCAAAGGCTGCCGGGCCGTCACCATGCCCGAACTGCCGCACCTCGAAGGACTGCCGAGCTACCACGACGGCGAATACTGGGCGCCGGTATTCCGAACGCTGTCGGAGGAGAACGTCGTGATGTGCCTGCACATCGGGACGGGTTTCGGTGCGATCAGCATGGCGCCGAACGCCCCGATCGACAACCTGATCATCCTCGCCACCCAGGTATCGGCCATGTGCGCGCAGGACCTGTTGTGGGGTCCGGCCATGCGCGAATATCCGGACCTGAAATTCGCCTTCTCCGAGGGAGGCATCGGCTGGATCCCGTTCTACCTCGACCGTAGCGATCGTCACTACACGAACCAGAAATGGTTGCGGCGCGATTTCGGCGGCAAGCTGCCCAGCGAAGTATTCCGCGAGCACTCGCTGGCGTGTTACGTCACCGACAAGACCTCGCTGAGGCTGCGTCACGAGATCGGCATCGACATCATCGCCTGGGAATGCGACTACCCACACTCGGACTGCTTCTGGCCCGATGCCCCCGAACAGGTTCTGGCAGAGCTGAACGCGGCGGGAGCCGACGACTCCGACATCGACAAGATCACCTGGCGCAACGCGTGCCGGCATTTCGGTTGGGACCCCTTCGCCCGGACTCCTCGCGAGCGGGCCACCGTCAAGGCGCTTCGCGCTGAGGGCGCTGATGTGGATGTGTCGATTCGCCCTCGGGCCGAGTGGGCGAGGCGCTACGAAGCGCGGAGATAGCGAGACGCCGACCACCCGGGCGAGAGCCGACGGCAGCTGCCCGATGACGGCAGGCACGGACCCGTCACCTCGATGACCGCTTCGGCGGCGAGTCGCGGCGAGTAACGGCCTTGCCAGGCTGTGTTCCACTCCGTATATTCCTACTGGAATATACGGAGTGGAACATGGATCTGGGTGGAGGTGGCAGGGTGGGGGAGCTCGGGCGGAATGCGATGACGCCGTTGGCTATTGCGGTGCTCGCGTTGCTGGATGAGCGGCCGATGCATCCGTACGAGATGTATCAACTGCTGATCGCTCGGCGGGAAGATCTGCTGGTCAAGGTGCGGCCGGGGTCGCTGTATCACGTGGTGGCGCGACTCGCCGATGGTGAGATGGTGTCGGCGGAGGGGACCGGGCGGGCGGGGAATCGGCCTGAGCGGACTACCTATCGGATCACCGAATCCGGGCAGACCGCGTTGCGGGGGCGGATCGCGGAGTTGCTACGCACGCCCGTTCGGGAGTATCCGATCTTCCCGGTGGCGCTGGCGGAGGCGCACACACTGCCGCAAGAGCAGGTCGTCGCGTTGCTCGATGAGCGGGTGGAATACCTGAGTCAGTCGCACGCCGACATGGACGCGCTGCTCGACTGGACGCGCAGCCGTGCCATCCCACGCCGCTATTACGTTGTCCTGGAATACCTTCGCGCCACCATCCACGCCGAACTCACGTGGATCCGGGAATTCGCCGAGGAACTCGGCAACGGCGCCGTGCCATGGGAGCAGTTCGACCCCGAGACCGGTGAACGCACCACCGACGACCACGTCTACGACTGCCCGGGCGAGGACCGCCTTGACGCCGCCCCTCGACCGCGCTGGGCAGCCCGAAGCTGAATCCCACTCCCGATTGGAACGAATTCGATGACCACCCAACGTAATCCGTGGCTGGCACTGTTCGCGCTGGTGGTCGGGTTCTTCATGATCCTGCTGGACATGACGATCGTCGCGGTCGCCAATCCGGCCATCATGACCGATCTCGGCACCGATATCTCCAACGTCATCTGGGTCACCAGCGCCTACCTGCTCACCTACGCTGTGCCGCTGCTGGTCACCGGGCGGCTCGGCGACAAATTCGGGCCGAAGAACATCTACCTGATCGGCCTTGCGATCTTCACCGCCGCCTCGCTGTGGTGCGGCCTGTCCGGCAGCATCGGCATGCTGATTGCCGCCCGCGCCGCCCAGGGCATCGGCGCCGCGCTGATGACGCCACAGACGATGGCCGTCATCACCCGAACCTTCGCGCCGGACAAGCGCGGTGCGGCGATGGGGCTGTGGGGTGGTGTCGCCGGGCTGGCGACGCTGATCGGCCCGATCCTCGGTGGCGTGCTGGTCGACAACCTCGGCTGGGAATGGATCTTCTTCGTCAACGTGCCGGTCGGCATCATCGCGTTCGGCCTGGCCGTGTGGCTGGTGCCCGCGCTGCCGACCAACGACCACAAGTTCGACATCGTCGGCGTGATCCTCAGCGGAATCGGCATGCTCGCACTGGTCTTCGGTATCCAGGAGGGCAATTCGCAGGACTGGTCGTTGCGGATCTGGCTGCTGATCGGCTTCGGCGTGGTGATGCTGGTCGTGTTCGTGATCAATCAGGCGCGCAACTCCGGCGAACCGCTGGTGCCGTTGAGCCTGTTCCGGGACCGCAATTTCGCGCTGTCGAACCTGGCGATCGCGGCCATGGGCGCCGCGGTGACCTCGATGATGGTGCCCTCGTACTTCTATCTGCAGGCGGTGCGTGAGATGACGCCGACCATGTCGGCGCTGGTCTTCGCGCCGATGGCGATCATCACCGGGTTCGCCGCGCCGTTCATCGGCAAGGTGTCGGACAGGCTGCCGCCACGGCTGCTGCCGACCATCGGCTTCGTGCTGTTCGCCGGCTCGGTGGCGTCCTTCGGTGTGCTCATGAGCCCGGACTCGTCGATCGTCTGGTTCCTGCTCGCCGCCGCCGTCGCGGGCCTGGCCAACGCCTGCATCTGGGCCCCGCTCGCCACGACCGCCACTCACAACCTGCGGGTGGCCCAGGCCGGTGCGGGTGCGGGCGTCTACAACACGACCCGCCAGGTCGGCTCGGTGCTCGGCAGTGCCGCGATCAGCGCTCTGATCGCCGCCCGCCTGACCGCCAACGGGCTCGGCGGTGGCGGTCCGGTCGGCGAAGGCGCCGCCACCGGCCCTCTTCCGCCCCAGATCCTCGACGAATTCAGCACCTCACTGGCGCAGTCGATGATCCTGCCCGCCGCCATCCTGCTCGTCGGCGTTGTCGCCTCGGCCTTGTTCGTGGGTCACGGGAAGTCCGGCGCCCGAAACTCCGAACGTGCGAAAGCGGACGCATCGGTCTGATTGCGTAGTCCAGGCGAGCTCACAGCACCAGGTCGCTCAACCGCTTCCAGTCGATCCGGCAGCGAATTGGCGCGTCGACGACCGATTCGCCGACTGACGGCTGCAATTCGAGGTGCGGGACGTACTGACCGAGTACGTGATCGAGGACGAAGATCTTGATCATGCTGACGCTGTTGTCGGCCACCCACACCAGCCAGTACCAGGGGATTCCCGCCAATGCGTATTCGGTCTTCTTGTCGGCGATGTCGACCATTTCGGTGCCCGGTGAGACCACTTCGATCGCGATCTTCACCAGCGACGCGGGGAGCGGGCGCAAGTCGTTCGGCGCGCAGTCGAACAGTGCGACGTCCGGGCGCCGGATGGTGGCTCGTGGAAATTCCCACAGCACCACGTCGAAGTCAGTGTCGACGTCCAGGCATCCGCCGTACTGGTTGACGTGGGCGAGTGCTGCGGCTTCCACTAGATCGGCCAGGCGTCGCGCGGCCTTCTGGTGCGCGCGGTTCGGTGATTCAGCACGCACGATGTCACCGTTGACTACCTCGACCTGGCGGCAGTAGTCCTCGGGCAGCTTGCGCCAGATCTCCAAGGTCACTGGCTCCGGCTGCAAGTTGTCGCTGGTCGCCCAGTCGAAGATGGCGGACACGGTGCGCTCCTAGGTTGTGCTGATTCGTGCACGAACATGCACCATCTTGCCAGCCGCAGCAGGCGTCTTCCTGCATGTTCTCCGCATTACTGCACCTGGATGGTGAGGGTGGGGTAGCCGGTGGCGCCGTCGGGGACGACGTCCTGGGAGACGGCGGTTTGGGGGCCCGTGGGGTCGAGGGTGCGGGCGCGCAGGGTGTGTTGACCGGGGGTGGCGTCCCAGTCGTAGGTCCATTGGCGCCAGGCGTCGATGGTGACCTCGGTGGACAGGCGGGCGGGACGCCACTCGCCGTTGTCGATCTGGACCTCGACGCCGGTGACGCCGCGATGTTGGGCCCAGGCGACACCGGCGATCACGGTGCGGCCCTGCGGGATTCGGCCGCGGGCGCGTGGGGTGTCGATGCGGGTGCC
>JACIXH010000086.1 GCA_014360565.1 Nocardia sp. | reverse complement strand
CATGGCCGATGCCCAGCGTCACCACGGCGATCAGCACGCCGATGTCGGCTTGGCCGACCAGCGGCAGGGCAAAAGCGCCGATGCCCGCGATCACGCCGCCAGACACCACCATGCTGAGGCGCAGCCGGTACTTGTCGGCGACCTTGGCCAGCATCGGGCTCATGATCACCATGACAGCGAAGTAGGCCATCATCTCGCGGCCGATCGCCGACTGCGAGTGGCCGAGGTCGGCGAGGTACAGCGGCACCAGATAGAACAGGAAGCCGGTCAGGATCAGCTTGGCCGGGATCGCGCCGAGCAGCAGCAGCGACAGATAGCGACCGTTGCGGCTGGCCTCCTTCAGCGCCTTGATCGTGGAGATGCGCTTGACTTCGGTCCGGTTCTCGGTGTCGAGGAACACATTGGCGACGATCAGGGCGGCCAGCAAAACCATCACCGCCGAGACCATGAAGGTGGCGCGGAAGCCGATGCGGTCGGAGATGACACCGCCGAACGAGGTGCCGCAGATTGCCGCCACCATGATCGCGGTGACGAACACCGCCATGCCCTGGGCGCGGTTCTCGCCCGAGGTGCTTTCGGCGATACGGCTCTGGCAGGCGATGGTGGCCATGGCGTACCCGATGGCGTTAAGGCACCAGAAGCCCAGCAACTGGTAGATGTTCTGCGCGAAGCCCGTGCCGAGCAGGCCGACCAGGGTCGGTGCCACGCTGAGCAGGAACAGCTTGCGGCCGCCGATCCGGTCGGCCCAGCCGCCCGAGGACGGCGTCGAGGCGGCGACCACAAACATGAAGGCGGAAATCGGCAGCCCCACCACGGTCTCGTAGGGCAAACCCGGGATGGGCACGTACAAGCCCTTGACGTAGTTGGGAAAGAAGGACCGCGACATCTCGCCGGCCAGGACGTAGATAACTTCTTGGCCAGCAACGGCATCGTGCCGCCGATGGTCGCGGCCCAGCCGCAGATGACCACCAGGGTGATCGCCACGACGATGGCGATCTTCGGCCCGACGAACACCGTGCCGATCAGCAGGCCGGCGGCGGCCAGCATGCCGCCGAGTACCAGCCCCACCCGGCATTCGCGCCAGATCACCTTGAACAGATCCGAGACGCGCACCTCGCCGACCGCCAGCGCACGCACGCAGGCTGTCGCCGCCTGCGCGCCCGCGTTGCCGCCCGCCCCGATCAGCAGCGGAATGAACAGCGCGAGGCTCGCCGCCTGCTCGAGGGTGGTGGCGAACATGTCGGTGACGCTCACGGTGAGAGTGGCCGCGAACAGCAGCAGCATCAACCACAGCGCCCGGTAGCGCGCGAGCTGGAAGACCTTGGCGGCCATGTAATGGCCCTCCCACGGCGCCGAACCGGCCTGCTTGGCGACGTCTTCGCTGTCGGCGGCCTCGAGCACTTCCA
Organism: Nocardia sp.; assembly: GCA_014360565.1. Taxonomy (GTDB): domain Bacteria; phylum Actinomycetota; class Actinomycetes; order Mycobacteriales; family Mycobacteriaceae; genus Nocardia. The sequence goes on along the minus strand of JACIXH010000086.1, from coordinate 21,212 downwards.
TCGCGTCGTCGATGGTGAGCAGCCCGACCACGCGATCCTCGCTGTCGACGACCACCAGGTTGATGAGGTTGGTGGAACTCATCAGCCGGGCGGCCTTCTCCGCGGAATCGGTGGCGCGAACGAACGGCGGTTCGGTGACGACGAGTTCGGAGACCATCGCCTCCGGCGAGTGCAGCACGAGCTCGCGCAGTTCGACGATGCCGGTGAGGCGGCGGCCGCGATCGACCACGGGCAGCGTGTAGACCGTTTCGGCGTTGGCGCCCTTGGCGCGCACACAACCCAGCGCCTGGGCGACAGTCAGATTGTCCGGCAGCGCCACGACTTCCGGCGTCATGTACAGCCCGACCGAGCCCTCGGGGTAGCCCAGCAGAGCGGCCGTCATCCGGCGCTCGCGTGGGCTCAGCCCGGCCAGGACCTTCTTGGCGACCTTGGCGGGTGCTTCGTGCAGCATGCGGGCGCGGTCGTCGGGGTCCATCGCCTCGACGAGATCGCGAAAGCTCTTCTCGCGCAGCCCTTGCAGGATCTGCTGCTGGTCGACCGGCTCGAGCTCCTCGAACACGCGCAGGGCGCGTTCCTTGTCGAGCAGCCGGAACACGACACCGGCTTGCACCGCGTCCATGCGGGCCAGCGCGTCGGCGATGACGTGCGGCGGACGGTTGTCGAGCCAGTCGAGACCGCCGCAGACGCGGTGGGTTTCGACGATGTCGCGCACCGATTCGGACAGGATTTCGAGCGCCTCGGTGACCGCATGGTCTTCGACGGCGGTCCTGCGCGGCGAAATCGCCTCCGGCACAACGGTTTCGGCGGGTACATGACGAGTGGTGACGAGATCGATGTTCGACATGATCGGGTCCTCTGGCGTGAGAGCGCACAGGCCTGCGGCACAGCTACAGGATGTGCGAGAAGTGGAACGAGTGACGGTGGTTTCACACCGCGGGGCGTCCACCGCCGAGGCCGACACGCACAAAAACCGGACCGAGCAGGTCAGGACTTGCGGTGTGAGGACGAAGGGGCGACGCCGCGCGGCCTTCGACTGGGAGGTTCATTGCGCATTGCAACCCCACCTCCTCGCAGTCGCCGCAGGGTCATCGCCCGGCGGATCGCTTGGAGTACCCACTCGGGCACACCCTTCCACTCACGAGACTACATGTGGTGGCCCTTCGTTTCACCTTCAGCTCGCGTACCACTGGTCACAGTGGTCCTGATCACATCACCCGCGGCAGTCCCGCGATGATGGTGTCGACAGCTTGCTCGGCGAGCGACCACAGCTCGGCGCGATCCAAGTGCCGCAACGGCCCACGCAACGCCAGTTCCGCGAATCCGTGCACGGTGGACCAGCAACTCCACGTGGCGCCCGTGCGCGCAGCAGGGTCGAGATCGCCGATGTGCACCATCATGTCGAGCGCCTCGGCGAGGGCGAGGTAGGCCGGCGAGTCGACGACCGACTCGGGCGAGATGTCGCCCGCTCCGAAGAAGGCGACCGCGAACCAGCCGGGCTCGAGCAGCGCGAAGCCGATGTAGCCGAGGCCGACCGCGCGCAGACTCGCCCGCGGCGTCGTCGGACTGCGCTCCATCCCCGCCGCCATCCTGGCCTCGATCGCGGCCGAGACCGCGCGCAGCAGGGCCTGCCGGTCGGGAAAGTGCCGGTAGGCGGCGTTCGGCGTGACGCCGACCCGGCGGGTGACTTCGCGGATGGTCAATGCGTCGGGGCCGCCCGATCTGGTGAGTTCCAGCCCGGCCTCGACCAAGGCCGCCGCGAGATCACCGTGGTGGTAGGCCAAGTCTTGAACCCTCTTTCGACGAAGTGTACGGTGTGAACATATCAAATGTGCACACCGTATACATCGAAGGGTGGCCCACTATGACCGCATTGCCCACCGTCGTCGACCAGGACGCCTGGCAGGCCGAACTCGACCAGCTCCGCATCCGGGAGAAGGCCGCGACCCGCGAACTCGACGCGGTCGCCGCCCAGCGCAGGCGGATGCCCGCCGTCCGCCTGCCCGAGTACACGCTCAAAGCCGAAGACGGCAGCGATGTTTCGCTCGCCGAGGTCTTCGAAGGACATTCGCAGCTGATCACCTATCACCACATGTGGACGCCGGGGAACACCTAGCAGTGCGGCGGCTGCACCGGCCTCACCGCGCAGTACGCACGGCTGGATTTCCTCGACGGTTACGACGCGCGATTCGTCATCGTGACGCAAGGGCCGATGGACGAGGTACTCGCCTACAAGAAGCGTGTCGGCAACACGATGACCTGGTATTCGACCGCCGACAGCCCGTTCGGCGCCGACATGGGCGCGGGCCCGGGCGCGGGTTTCGCGGTGAACACCTTCCTGCGCGACGGCGACACCGTCTACCGCAGCTGGCACACCGACGGCCGTGGCACCGAACAACTCGCCTACAGTTTCGGCCTCATCGACGCCCTCCCCTACGGCCGCCAGGAGGAATGGCAGGACAGCCCCGAGGGCTGGCCCCAGTCACCGACCTACAGCGGCTGGCCGAGCAGCAAGGACATCGCCGCGTCCTACGGCGACCCGAACGCCTGACCCGCCGCCTAGGTCACGGCGTTCACCCTCGGCGCGGGCACCGCGGGCGGGACGGGGCGGGGAAAATATTGTTCACACAGCTGCGGACCTGGCAGGGTTTGCCCGCGTGCCGGGTGAATTCGGCGCATAACGGCCGGTCCAGGGTTCAGCACGGTGCGCGCTCAATAGTTGCCTGAGCGCCGGGAAGTGGAACAGTGGATCTCGGCAGCCGCGGTGTGTGGCGTCGCTCGAGTTCGACTCACTCCAGGAGAAACCTGTGCGCTTCGGCATTTTCGTTCCCCAGGGCTGGCGGCTGGATCTGGTCGGTATCGAACCGGCCGACCAGTGGCCGGTGATGCGCGAACTGGCCCAGCGATTCGACGCGGGCTCGGACTGGGAGTCGATCTGGGTCTACGACCACTTCCACACCACCCCCGTTCCCACCGACGAAGCCACCCACGAGGCGTGGTCGTTGATGGCGGCGTTCGCGGCCACCACCTCCCGGGTGCGGCTGGGCCAGATGTGTACCGCCGTGAGCTACCGCAATCCCGCCTACCTCGCCAAGGTGGCCGCCACCGTCGATCTCATCTCGGGCGGCCGGGTGGAGATGGGCATCGGCGGCGGCTGGTACGAACACGAGTGGCGCGCTTACGGTTACGGATTCCCGCCCGCCGGTGAGCGTCTCGGACGCCTCGACGAGGGCGTGCAGATCCTGCGCCAGGCGTGGAAGACCGGCCGAGCGACGTTGGACGGCAAGCACTACCAGGTCGAGGATGCCATCGTGCACCCACGACCGCTGCAGGAGAACGGGATTCCGATCTGGATCGCGGGCGGTGGCGAGAAGAGGACACTGCGCATCGCGGCGAAATACGCCGATTACACCAACTTCAGCGCCGACCCGGAAGAGTTCGCCCACAAGTCCGACATCCTGCGCAGGCACTGCGCCGAGGTCGGCACCGACTTCTCGGCGATCACCCGCAGCGCCAACTTCAACGCCATCGTCGGTGCCACCGAAACCGAAGTCCAGCAACGCCTTTCCACGGTCATCGACCGCTTCACCCCGTTCCTCGGTGCCGACGAGGCGAAAGCCTATGTGCACGAGGAATTCGCGACCAGCGCCGCGGTCGGCACTCCCGATCAGATCGTCGAACGCCTCACCGAGATCAAGAGCCTCGGCCTGGCCTACTCCATCCTCAACTTCCCCGAGGCCGCCTACGACACCTCCGGGATCGAACTCTTCGAACGAGAGGTGATCCCGGCATTGGCGTAATCCCCGGTGCCGGTATCGACGCCTATGCCGGGAAAGTCGGGACGATCGATTCGCCCATGTGGTGCAGGGTGGCGCAGGGGTCGGTGGCCTGGTGGACGGGGTTGTTCACTACGACCATGCGGATCACGCCCTGCTCCGCGGAGAAGAGGACATCGCAGGCGGTGGGGGCGGCAGCAGCGGCCAAGCGGCGGCCGGTGCGGCCCGCGACGGTGTAGTCGGTGAAAGCCGATGTCCCCGACTCTTTTTCGAACTCCTCGATGGTTCGCGACGTCGAGAACACCCTCAGGTAGGCGGTGGCGCCGGTCCACTCGCAGGTCTGCCAGCCCGCCGCCGCGAAGCCGGCGGCGATCTTCGTCGCGGGATCCACACCGGCCTGCTGCAGCGCCTCCGCGGTCACTCCGGTACACGGCTCGAACAACGCCTTCTGTTCCGAGGGCTCCTGGCCCGCGCTCGAACATCCGACGAGCGCTGCCAGCACCACTCCCCCGGTCGCTACCGCCCTGAGCGCGTGCGTCATCCGTTCCCTCTCGCCGTGCATCGCAAAACGCGGCCACGTTAACAAGGCGCGCACCTGTCTTGGATCGTCGATCGACGAGACCTGGGCCGATCACCACGAGCACGCGCTCGGGCTGTGACGAACCCGCACCCCCGCACGGGTCGTGCGGACTAGGTGCACGCCCGTTCACCGGCGACACGCTCCGGCAGCGGGTCCGCAATGGCCCAACCTTCGGCCAGCAACTTGTCGACAGCGGCGACCGCGGTGGCCAGACGCTGCTCGTGTGGACCGGTCAGCATCATGAACGGCCGTCCGGTGCGGGCGAGCTCGTCGCGGAAGCGGTCGGTCATCCATGGCCGCAGATGCTCGCCGTCGCGTAGACCGTCGTCTTCGAACGGGACGTCGACATGGTCGGTGAGCAGCCACAGATGCTGGCGGCGCTCGGCGACGATGCCGGGATGGGCGTGACCGAGATAGCGCTCGTGCCAGATGGTGGTGGCGAAAGCATCGGTATCGCAGAGGAGTACCGGGCCGGTGTCGCGGGCCGCGCGGTCCTCGGCCGCCTGCTGCCGCGCGGCGATCAGCGGGAATTCCGGCGACGTGAACTCGACATCGGACCAGCGCCCGTCCGGGCCCAGCGCCGCCAGCTTGCGTTGGCTGTATTCGCGGCCGTACTCGGGGACGTAGCCGGCGCCGTAGTGCTCGGCAAGTGCTCGGGTGATGGTCGTCGTCCCGGTCGACTCCGCACCTAGCACCACGACCCGCTGTGTCATAGCGGCGCGGACCGGCGGGGAAAGGAAGTCCCAGTGCGCGACAGGGTTTCGGCGGATAGCGGTTGCCGAGATCGGGTGGCGCAGTCGCTTCTGGTCGACGCAGATCGCATCGGCTCCGAAGCGCCTGCCAAGCTCCGCGCCGTAGGCCTCCGAGGTGAAGACCACATCGACGGGGTCGACAACAGCAGCGAGGAACACCGCCATGTGCGCATCCCAGATGGCAGGATCGGTGATGTCCATCGGCACATCGTCAACCGCACCGACTACGGAAATCTCTGGCTCCGAATGCATTTCGCGCATCCATGCCATGCGGTCGGCGAGCGGGATCGACTCCACCGACGAAGCGCAGACCAGCACGGTCAGCCGGTCGCAGCGGGCGGCGGCGGTGCGAACGAGGTGATGATGGCCCGCGTGCGGCGGATAGAACTTGCCGAGAACCAGCCCGTGCCCGTACCGCGTCATGCCGCGACCACCACCCGATCCTCTACCACGTCACGCCGCCAAGCGATCAGCCCGCGCACGCACAGCGCGAGGAATCCGAGATACAGCAGAGCCGTCAGGAACAGCCCCTTGTAGGCATAGAGCGGGATGTAGACGATGTCGGCCGCGATCCACAACCACCACGATTCCAGTCGTTTACGGCACTGCCCGTAGGTCGCCATCAGCGACAACGAGGTGGTCAGCGCATCCCAGAAGGGCACGGTGGACTCGGTGGCGGTGTCGAGCAGCACGGTGATCGCCGCGGTACCGAGCACCCCGCAGGCCGCGAGCACCGTCCATTCGACCCGCGTCGTGCGACGGACGGGCAGTGGCTCGGTACGCGAGGACCCGTGCATCCACGTCCACCACCCGTACCCGGCCAGCGCGATGAACACCACCTGCAACCCCGCATCGGCGAAAAGCCCTGCCTGGGTGAACAACAGAATGAAGAACACATTGTTGGCGATGCCGATCGGCCAGTTGGCGATGTGCTGGCGCGCGACCAACCACACGCAGAGGGCACCGCTGCCGAACCCGAGCACCTCGGTCCAGCTCACCGCCGTACCGAGCAGCGTGAACAACGGTTGCTGCAGCGCGGCAATCAGATCCAGCACATTCATGTTCCCGCCTTCAATATTAGTCGTGTCGACCATAACCTAGGACGCGGCCAACCGCAAGACTCCTCAGAGGTCGCCCGGAGTCGGTGATCAGGTCGCCAAGGTCAGCACCAGGTGCTTGTTAAGCGGCGTCGACCACGCTGCATCCCATGAGCAACGCAGCACCGCCCCGGCACGCGACAAGGAAGCGCGGATACGAACGCTACGCCGACGAGCAGCCGACGTTCGATGCACCCGAAACGCCGGAGTCCCGACGTCCGAAGGACGAATTCCCGCTCACCGGGCGCACTTCCAGCGGCGACGAGACCGGCGTGGTGCCCGCGTTCCTCATCGATATGGCACTGCACGCCGCGATCGGCGTCACGGCCTGGTACCTCGCGCCCGGCACGACGGCCGTCCTGTACGGCATCCTCGCCTGGCTCGGCGCGTCCTTCCTGCACCGCACGGTCATCCAGAATCTCACCCGGACGACAATCGGTAAATGCCGATACGGCCTGCGACTGCGCTACGCCGACGGCACCTACCCGTCGACCTGGCAGCTGATCGGCCATTGGCTCCGGGGCGGCTGGTCCTGCTTCGACCTCTTCGGCAGTGCCCCCTGACACGATAAAGGGCGGCCTCCCGAGGAGACCGCCCTTTATCGTTCGCTCAGCTCACAACATGCAGCTGACGCAGCCCTCCACCTCGGTCCCCTCGAGGGCCATCTGGCGCAGACGGATGTAGTAGAGCGTCTTGATTCCCTTGCGCCATGCGTAGATCTGCGCCTTGTTGATGTCACGGGTGGTTGCGGTGTCCTTGAAGAACAGCGTCAGCGACAGGCCTTGGTCCACGTGCTGGGTGGCCGCGGCGTAGGTGTCGATGATCTTCTCGTAGCCGATTTCATAGGCGTCGTCGTAGTACTCGATATTGTCGTTGTCCAGGTAAGGGGCCGGGTAGTAGACGCGGCCGATCTTGCCTTCCTTGCGGATCTCGATCTTCGACGCCACCGGGTGGATCGAGCTCGTGGAGTGGTTGATGTAGGAGATCGAACCGGTCGGCGGGACGGCCTGCAGGTTCTGGTTGTAGATGCCGTATTCCTGCACCGAGGCCTTGAGCAGACGCCAGTCGTCCTGGGTGGGGATGCGCACGCCCGCTTCGGCGAACATCTGAGCCACCTTGTCGGTCTTGGGAATCCAGGCCTGCTCGGTGTACTTGTCGAAGTACTCGCCGCTGGCGTACTTGGAGTCGGCGAACCCACCGAACGCGGAGCCGCGCTCCTTGGCGATCAGGTTGGAAGACCGAATCGCGTGGTAGACCACGGTGTAGAAGTAGATGTTGGTGAAGTCGACACCCTCTTCGGAGCCGTAGTGGACCCGCTCACGCGCCAGGTACCCGTGCAGGTTCATCTGGCCGAGGCCGATCGCGTGGGACTCGTTGTTGCCCTGCTCGATCGAGGGCACCGAGAAGATGTGCGTCTGATCCGAGACGGCGGTGAGCGCGCGGATCGAGGTCTCGATGGTCTGAGCGAAGTCGGGCGAATCCATCGCCTTGGCGATGTTGAGCGAACCCAGGTTGCACGAGATGTCCTTGCCCACCTTGGAATAGGACAGATCGTCGTTGAATTCCGAAGGGGTGGAGACCTGCAGGATCTCCGAGCACAGGTTCGAGTGGGTGATCTTGCCCTTGATCGGGTTGGCCCGGTTCACCGTGTCCTCGAACATGATGTAGGGGTAGCCCGACTCGAACTGCAGCTCGGCGATCGTCTGGAAGAACTCGCGCGCCTTGATCTTCGACTTGCGGATGCGCTTGTCGTCGACCATCTCGTAATACTTCTCGGTGACGTTCACATCGGCGAACGGCACACCGTAGATGCGCTCGACGTCATACGGCGAGAACAGGTACATGTCCTCGTTCTTCTTCGCCAGCTCGAAGGTGATGTCGGGGATCACCACACCCAGCGACAGCGTCTTGATGCGGATCTTCTCGTCGGCGTTCTCGCGCTTGGTGTCGAGGAAGCGGTAGATGTCGGGGTGGTGGGCGTGCAGGTACACCGCGCCCGCGCCCTGACGCGCACCCAGCTGGTTGGCGTAGGAGAAGGAGTCTTCCAGCAGCTTCATGATCGGGATGACACCCGAGCTCTGGTTCTCGATCTTCTTGATCGGGGCGCCGTGCTCACGAATGTTGCTGAGCAGTAAGGCGACACCGCCACCGCGCTTGGACAGCTGCAGGGCGGAGTTGATGGAGCGCCCGATGGACTCCATGTTGTCCTCGATGCGCAGCAGGAAGCAGGACACGGGCTCGCCGCGCTGCTTCTTGCCGGAGTTGAGGAAGGTGGGGGTGGCGGGCTGGAACCGGCCGTCGATGATCTCGTCGACCAGGTTGCTCGCCAGCACCTCGTCGCCCGCGGCCAGCGTCAGCGCGACCATGCAGACGCGATCCTCGAAACGCTCCAGGTAGCGCTTACCGTCGAAGGTCTTGAGCGTGTACGAAGTGTAGTACTTGAACGCGCCGAGGAAGGTCGGGAACCGGAACTTCTTGGCGTAGGCCTGCTGGAAGAGCTGCTTGACGAAGGCGCGACCGTACTGGTCGAGCACCTCGGTCTCGTAGTAGTTCTCCTTGACCAGGTAGTCCAGCTTCTCGTCCAGATTGTGGAAGAAGACCGTGTTCTGGTTCACGTGCTGCAGGAAGTACTGGTGTGCGGCCTCGCGATCCTTGTCGAACTGGATCTCGCCGTTGGGGCCGTACAGGTTCAGCATCGCGTTGAGTGAGTGGTAGTCCATGACCACCTCGCCCGCGTCTGGCCGCACCGCCGACTGCTCTAGGCGTGCTGACTTGCCTGCCGGTGCTGTGGTTGCTGTTGCCAAAACAATCCCAATCCCTCTCGGACGCGCGCGACGTCCTCAGCGGTTCCCATGAGTTCGAAGCGATACAGGTACGGCACCCCGCACTTTTGCGAGATGATGTCTCCTGCAACGCAATAGGTATCGCCGAAGTTCGTGTTGCCGGCCGCGATCACCCCGCGCAGCAGCGCGCGGTTGTGTGGGTCGTTGAGGAACTTGGCGACTTGCCGTGGAACGAGGTCCTTGTCAGGACGTTGCCCGCCCATGACATGCCGGCCACCACCGTAGGTGGGGGTGATCAGCACGTAGGGTTCGTCGATCCGCGGCGATTCAGCGGTGGTGTGTAGTGGAAGTCGAGTTGCCGGGAGACCGAGCTTCTCGACGAAGCGATGTGTGTTCTCCGAAGCGCTGGAGAAGTAGACCAGCCCGCCCGGAGTCGTGTGCTCGGGCATGGCGCCTCCTTACCGGCGAACCGGCGCGAACTACGCAGCCGCGACGGCGAGCGCCTTGATGCGGTCGGGACGGAAGCCCGACCAGTGATCGTCACCCGCGACGACGATCGGCGCCTGCAGGTAACCCAGCGCCATGACGAAATCGCGCGCCTCGTCGTTCTCCGAGATGTCGATGACGTCGTAGTCCACGCCGACCTTGTCGAGAGCCTTGTAGGTAGCGTTGCACTGCACGCAAGCGGGCTTGGTGTACACGGTGATGGTCATTCAGAGTCCCTCTCTCTATGCCTGATCCACAGCCTGTGATCCGTATGCAATGCACGAACGGGTGATGCTGCGCAAACTCCTGGATCTGACGAAGAAAGCCCTGCTCGCAACCCCTTCCCTTGGGCCCGATCAGTGGTGGCTCCACACCGTCTTCCAGTACGACAGACACTACACCTAGTGGCCGACAGATTGGAACAACACAAGGTGTTGCGAGTCGCACGGATGTAATTCCGATGCGGTAAGCCCCAGGACGGGCCGCGCGCGAGCAGGCAAAACAGTGGCTCAGATCACGATTTCACCTACCGGCGAGTCTCCAGCAAACTCCACCGACAGCACAGAGGCGCCGCATCCGCGATGGATGCGACGCCCCTGCCGAACGTCGAGCTTACGCCGAGATCAACGTGCCGTTCACCGCGGCGACCAACTCGTGCACGGTCGCGCCGAGCTGGGTCAGCGCCTCGGCATCCTCGGCCGGGTGGGTCTGCCCGAAACGCTCACCGATGGTCGCGAACTGCGCGTGCGCCGACTCGACGACGGCGCCGCCCGCCACGCCGACGGACTTGACGGTGTCGCCGTGCGCCCACGCCGCGGCGTTCGGGCTGATCGACGCGCTCACCACGCCGACCGGCTTGCCCTTGATCGCGCCGGCGCCGTACGGACGCGAGGCCCAGTCGATGGCGTTCTTCAGCACGGCGGGCAGGGTGCCGTTGTATTCGGGGGTGACCAGCAGGACGGCGTCGGCCGCGGCGACGGCGGCACGCAGCGCCGCGGCCTGAGCGGGCACCGCATCGGGCACGTCCAGGTCTTCGTTGTAGAACGGGATCTCGCCGAGACCCTCGTAGATGGTGATGTCGACACCGGCGGGCGCGGTCTGCGCGGCAGCCTCGGCCAGGCGACGATTGATGGAGCCCGCGCGCAGGCTTCCGACGAGAGTAAGGATGCGGGTCTCGCTCATTGCGACTCCTGGTGTACTCAGTGGAATGATCCAAGTTTCATCCGACAATAACCGGACCCCGGTCCGATTACTTCCCGCAGAGGACGTGTGAGCGGCGTGAGCTATGGCACACCGAGGTCGGACGAGTCCCCCCTGCTCGGAATCGGACGGCCGCTGCCCGGCAGTGCGGAACCCGTGGAACGGGCCGACGCCGCCCGCAACCGCGCGCTACTGCTCGACGCGGCCCAGCAGCTGGTGCGCGAGCACGGCGTCGACGGTCTCACCATGGACGCCCTCGCCAAGCGCGCGGGTGTCGGCAAGGGCACGGTCTTTCGCCGGTTCGGCAATCGGACCGGGCTGATGCTCGCTCTGCTCGACCACTCCGAGCAGAAATTCCAGGCCGCGTTCATGTTCGGCCCCCCGCCGCTCGGTCCCGGTGCGGATCCGGTCGAGCGGCTGATCGCATTCGGGCGCACCCGGTTGCTCGATATCGAGGTCGAGGGCGATCTGCACCAGGCCGCGGAGAAGAACGGGCGTTTCAACGACGGTCCGTACGCCCTGCACAAGGCGCACGTCATGCTGCTGCTGCGGGCAGCCGAGGTCGTCGGTGAAATCCCGCTGATCGCCGACACGCTGCTGTCCACGCTGTCGGCCGCCCTGGTGATCCACCAGGTCGAGGTGCTCGGCTACACGCGCGAACAGATCGGCGACAACTGGGAATGGCTGGTTCGCCGGGTCGTTTCGCCTGTCCCCCAAGTACAGTGAGACCGCATGGGGACACTGCGTGAACAGATCATTGCCGAATTGGGTGTGCGGCCCGAGATCGAGCCGAAGCAGGAGGTCCGGCGGCGCGTCGACTTCCTGAAGGACTACCTGGCCACCACCCCGGCCACGGGGTTCGTCCTCGGGATCAGCGGCGGGCAGGACAGCGCGCTGGCCGGGCGGCTGTGCCAGCTGGCCGTCGAGGAACTGCGCGCCGACGGTGTCGAGGCGACGTTCCTCGCGGTGCGACTGCCCTACGGCGTGCAGGCCGACGAGCACGACGCGCAGATCGCACTGAACTTCGTCGACCCCGACCGCACGGTAGTGGTCAACATCCGCCCGAGCGCCGATGCGATCGGCATCGAGGTCGCGGGTGCGCTCGATCACGAGCGCCTGCGCGACTTCGTGCGCGGCAACATCAAGGCACGCGAGCGGATGGTCGCCCAGTACGCCCTCGCGGGCCAGGAAGGCCTGCTCGTGGTCGGCACCGATCACGCGGCCGAAGCAGTCACCGGGTTCTTCACCAAGTTCGGTGACGGCGGCGTCGACCTCACCCCCCTCACCGGTCTCACCAAACGCCAGGGCGCCGCCCTGCTGCAAGAACTCGGCGCACCGTCGAGCATCTGGTCCAAGGTCCCCACCGCCGACCTCGAAGACGACCGGCCCGCACTTCCCGACGAGGACGCCCTCGGCCTGCGCTACAGCGAGCTCGACGACTACCTCGAAGGCAAGGACGTCACCCCCGAGGTGGCTGACCGCGTGGAGTCGATCTTCACCAACACCCGCCACAAGCGCACAGTCCCGGTCACGCCCCTCGACACCTGGTGGCGCTAGGCCGACATCCCCTCGGCCAACCCGACCACGAACACCACCAGGCACGCGGTGAACGTCAGCGCGGTCAGGCCGCCGCCGACGAGGTTGCCGCGCCGCGTGCGCACCCGCCTGGCCTCGGCATCGAGTCCGCTTTCCCTCGCCGACGGCAGGAAGAACAAGACCAGCGCGCCGAAGCACCCCGCCGCCAGAATCCAGGCGAACGGGTTGAACCCGCGCTGATACGCCAGCACCCCCATCACCACCATGACCACGACCGTCACCAGCGACACCGCACACACCTTCTCGCTACGCACGCCGGGCACCGGCACGCCGGCGAGCGTAGCGAGGTCGATGACACAGCGCGAGTCCTGCCGACGCCGAGGCACTGGTACATCTGCCATCAGCGGTACGCGATAAGACTCGCATCCGGTGCATCGCCGAGGCGCGGCACGACTCGATCGGGTACCGCGCGCTCGACCCAGTCGATTCGATCTTCTCGAAGAAACCTCGGCCGACGGGAATCATTCGCCGCGCTCTAACCTTCTATCCAGTTATAGTAGGTTAGACTTGCCGAGATCGGGGTTCAAGGCCCCGAACACACTGCATCAGAGATGGATTCATCGTGACTCGATGCCGAGGCCATCGCCGACGTCGCACTCACCGTGCCGCCGGACGATCACGCGCCGTCGAGTGCCCCGGGCCCATCGATAGTGCGCGAGTACGAATTACTCACCGAAGAAAGGATTTACGGTGATCGAAGTTCCTGTGATCGAGCACAGTTTCGTGGAGGTCGACGGGGTGCGCGTCTTCTACCGGGAGACCGGACCCCGCGATGCGCCGACGCTCGTACTGTTGCACGGCTTCCCCTCGGCCTCACATCAGTTCCGCCGCTTGATGGACGCGCTCGGCAGCCGGTACCACCTCATCGCCCCGGACTATCCCGGCTTCGGGCACACCGAGGCTCCCGAGGATTTCACCTACTCCTTCGACCGCCTGGCCGATATCACCGAAGGGTTCCTCGCCGCACTGGGCCTGCACCGATTCATCATGTATGTCTTCGATTTCGGTGGCCCGGTGGGTTTTCGGGTGGCCGAGCGCCATCCGGACTGGATCGCCGGACTGATCGTGCAGAATGCCAACGCCTACACCGCCGGGCTCTCCGACGGGGCCCGCGATTTCATCGCGCTGCGCCCCGAGACCCCCGGATCACGGGACGCGATCGGCAAACTACTGACGCTGGAGGGCACCCGCAGCCAGTACGAGACCGGGGTCGCCGACCAGCATGTGCTCGACCCGGACGCCTGGACCCTGGATCAGCATTTCCTCGATGCACCGGGACGCCACGAGGCGCAGGTGACGCTGGCCTTCGACTATCACAGCAACCTCGAACGCTATGACGCCTGGCAGCTCTGGCTGCGTACGCATACCCCGCCCACCCTGCTCGTCTGGGGTCGACACGATCCGTTCTTCCCCGAGCCCGGAGCCCGGGCGTACCTGGCGGATCTGCCGCAGGCCGAACTGCATCTTGTCGATACCGGCCATTTCGCGCTGGAGACCCATCTTCCTGAGATCGCCCCTCGCATAGCGGATTTCGCCGACCGAGTATGGAACTCCAGCCGTACAGACCGCTGACACCACCCGTGCGGTGTCCGACGACGCAGGCCGGCATTGTCGGACACCGCCCACGCAGTCTCGTGACTGCGCGACGCCGGGGTCGGCGCGAAAGGTCGGCGACTCGCGGGATGTAGCCTCAGCCGCCGGCGAAGGGCGGCAGGACGTCGACTCTGCCGCGGAGCATCGCCCCGGGGTCGCGAGTGAGTTCGTCGCCGATCAGGAAGGCGCAGACGCCGACCAGGCCGTCGATGTCGGAGCCGTAGGTGGCGGCGAGGGTGGCGCGCAGATCGGCGACCGTCGCGCCCTCGGGGAGATCGAGCGATTCGGTGGTCTTGCCGACCGCGTCGGCGATGGCGGCGAAATAGCGGACCTCAACCACCGATGGCTCCCATCGTGCGTTCCGGGGGGACGAAATCGGCGGCGTCGATACCGTGACCGGCCCACTTCTGCCACATGGCACCGCGCCACAGCTCGGCGACCTCGTCGTCGTCGGCGCCTGCCCGCAGCGCGGTGCGCACGTCGAATTCCTGGTCGCTGAACAGGCACGAGCGCAACATGCCGTCGGCGGTGAGCCGGGTGCGGTCGCAGCTGTCACAGAACTTGCGGGTGACCGTGGCGATGATGCCGACCGTCGCCGGGCCACCGTCGACCAGCCATTTCTCGGCGGGGGCGGAGGGGTCGGCGCGGGCGGTGGGGGTCAGGGTGAAGCGCTCGCCGAGGACGTCGAGCAGATCGGCGGCGGTCACCATGTGATCGCGGGCCCACTCGTGGTCGGCGTCGAGGGGCATTTCCTCGATGAATCGCAGTTCGCACTGTTCGGCCAGGCACCACGCGAGCAGGTCGGCCGCGCCCGCCAGGTTCTGGCGCATCAGCACGGCATTCACCTTCACCGGCGCCATGCCCGCATCACGCGCGGCACGGATGCCGCTGAGCACCGATCCCAGTCGGTCGCGACGGGTGAGGCGGGCGAAGTCTTCCCGGTCGACGGTATCGAGGGAGACATTCACCCTGGTAAGACCGGCCGCGGCGAGCTTGTGGATGCGATGTTCCAGGCCGACCCCGTTGGTGGTCATGGCCAGTGGCGTACCGGGCACCGCCTCGTGACAGCCCGCGATGATCTGTTCCAGCTCCCGGCGCATCAGCGGCTCGCCGCCGGTGAACCGCACCTCCCGCACACCCAGCTCGCGCACGGCCAGCGACACCAGCCGCACGATCTCGTCGGCGGTGAGCAGTTCCTGGCGCGGGATCGGCGGCAGGCCCTCCTCGGGCATGCAATAGGTGCAGCGCAGCGAGCATTTCTCGGTGATGGAGACACGCAGATCGCGCGCGATCCGGCCGAATCGATCGACGAGGAACGGCGTCTCGGGCCTGCCGTCCAGCGACGGCCGCTCCGATCGCACGGCGGGTATCCCCATCTCGACCAGCGTCATCTCTACAGTATGACTCGTCAGGCCCGTCACGTTCCGTGCGCCGGGCCGATTCTTCGCGAACTCGTCAGCTCACCGCGCGCGATCCACGATGGTGAGCGACGCGACCATGACCGGCCGCGACGGCGGCGATTAAGCTGGCAGCATGACTCCCCGGCCCGCTACCGCGTCGGCGCGCAGCGTCGACGAGTACCGCGACACTGTCGCCGCGCTGCTGGCCCACCTCGCCGACCGCCCCGATGAGCAGGTGCCGGTGCCCGAGGCCCTCGGTCGCACGCTGTCGGTCGATGTGGTGTCGCCGATCGACCTGCCGGTGTTCCGTAACTCGGCGATGGACGGGTACGCGGTGCGCGCGGCCGATGTGGCCGTCACGCCGGTCACACTGCCGGTGGCCGGCGTGGTGGCGGCGGGTAGGCCGGGCACGGACGCGGTGCCCGGCGGTTCCGCGGTGAAGGTGATGACCGGCGCGCCGCTGCCGCCCGGCGCCGATTGTGTGGTGCCGGTCGAGGACGTACAGGCAGGCGCGGGCCGGATCGTGGTCGAACGTGGTCGTGGGCGCGGCGAATTCGTGCGCGAAGCGGGCACCGATGTGCGCACCGGCGAGCTCGTCGCGCGAGCGGGCACGGTGCTCGCCCCCCGCCATATCGCGGCGCTGGCCGCCGTCGGCCTCCCGGCCGTGCCGGTGCTGAGCCGATTACGCGCCGTCTGCATCACCACCGGTGACGAACTCCAGCCCGCGGGCAGCACACTCGCTCCGGGACAGATCTACAACTCCAACGGCATCGCCCTGGCCGCGGCCTTGCGGGCCGACGGTGTCGAGGTGGTCGAGGTCGCGCACAGCACCGACGACCCCGCGGCGTTCACCGCGGTGCTGCGCAGCGCGACCGCCGCCGCCGACCTCGTCTTCACCTCCGGTGGGGTGTCCAAGGGCGACTTCGAGGTCGTCAAGGATGTGCTGGGCCCGCTCGGTGGGACTTTCGGCTCGGTCGCTGTGCAACCAGGCGGACCGCAGGGCTACACCGTGGTCGACGGGGTTCCGGTCCTCAGTTTTCCGGGCAACCCGGTGAGCACGATGGTCTCGTACGCGGTATTCGCCCGACCTGCCGTGCGGGCGCTGGCCGGTTTGCCGGAGGTGGTGAGCCGCAATGTGACCCTGCTGACGCCGGTGCGCTCCCCCGCCGGTCGACGCCAATACCTGCGCGGTCTGTCGAGCGAGGACGGCGTGGAAGTGATCTCGGGTCCCGGCTCGCATCTGATCGCGGGGATGGCCTGGGCCGATGTGCTCGTCGATGTTCCGGCCGAGGTCACCTCGCTCGCCGCCGGTGTCCCTGTGCGAATCTTATTGCTATGAGCGAGTTGTCCCACGTCGACCGCGAGGGTCGCGCGCGCATGGTCGACGTCAGCGCCAAAGCCGACACCACCCGGATCGCTGTCGCCGCAGGTGAATTGCAGACCACCGCCGAGGTGATCGCGCTGGTGCGCGCCGAGGGCATGCCGAAGGCGGATGTGCTGTCCACCGCGCGGCTGGCCGGAATCGCCGGTGCGAAAAAGACTTCCGAGCTGATTCCGCTGTGCCACCAGCTGGCGTTGTCGTCGGTGAAGGTGGAGTTCGGATTCACCGAGACCACCATCACCGTCGAGGCGACCGCGAAGACGACGGGGCCGACCGGCGTCGAGATGGAGGCACTCACCGCTGTCGCCGTCGCCGGGCTGACACTGCACGACATGGTGAAGGCGGTGGATCCCGCAGCGGTGATGAACGGCGTGCGGTTGCTCACCAAAGAGGGCGGCAAGCACGGGCATTGGGTGCGGCCGCAGGACCACGCCGAAGCATCTCCTGTCGGCGCGGCGTCGGGCGGATTCGCGCAAGCCGACGCCGCGATCACATCGCGATCGGGCCACGCGACGCCGACCGCAGGCGACGCCGCCGCCGGATCGGCACCACCGGCCACCGCAGACGCGGGCTCTCGCCGAAGCCACATTCCATCCGCCCACGTCGGCGAAGCACCCGAACCCGTTGATGCTGTGCACCTTTCGCGGACAGCAGTCGTCGTTGTCGCGTCGACCGGCGCCGCAGCGGGGACGCGCACCGACACGACCGGACCAGTGCTCGCCGAATGGCTCACCGCACAAGGGTTTTCGGTGCGCGGTCCACTGGTCTACGCCGACGCCGAGATCGCCACCGGCCTGTCCGACTCGTTGAGTGGCGGGCCCGCCCTCGTCGTCACCACCGGCGGTACCGGGGCCTCCCCTACCGACGCCACGCCGGAAGCGACCCGCGCCGTGCTCACCAGGGAACTGCCCGGTGTGGCCGATGCCATCCGGCAGCGTGGGACCGCGAAGTTCCCGCTGGCGGCGCTCAGTCGCGGAGTCGCGGGGCTGGCCGGTCGCACGGTCGTTGTCAATCTGCCGGGTTCGCCGGGCGGGGTGAAGGACGGCATCGCCGTACTGGAACCGTTGTTGGATCATCTGCTCGCGCAAGTAGCCGGAGGCGGCAACCATGAGTGACTTCGGTGCGGTGCGCCTGGCGACGATCAGCGATCAGGATCTCGACCCCATCGCCGTCGAAAAGGCCGTCGACGGACCGGAATTCGGTGCGGTGGTGGTGTTCACCGGCAAGGTACGCAACCACGACGGCGGGCAGGCGGTGACGTCGCTGGAATACTCGGCGCACCCGCAAGCCGAACGCTTTCTCCGGGCGATCTGCGCGGAAGCCGCGGAGTCGAGCGGACTTCCGGTCGCCGCGACGCATCGGATCGGGACGCTCACAATCGGCGGGCTGGCGATTGTGGTGGCCGTCGCCGCACCGCACCGGGGCGAGGCGTTCACGGTATGTGCCGAGCTCGTCGACCGGATCAAGCACGAAGTGCCGATCTGGAAGCGGCAGTTGTTCGCCGACGGGCTGTCCGAGTGGGTCAACGCCTGCGGGTGACTCGCACTGCGCCGACGGACAGCCGTCGCCTGCCGAGCGCTGTCGCGGTTGACCGTCACTGCTGGGTGTAGCGCCAGACCCCGAGCATCGCTTGGTCGTCCAGCAGCGTCTCGCCGTCGAAAACGGTGTCGTGCAAGCGTTTCAGCGCCAGGTCGGCGTCCAGCCCGGCGCCGATCAGTACCAGGTTCGAGACCCGTTGCTCGCCCCGTGCCCAGGTGCCGGGCGTGAAGACCACGTGCCTGCCCACCAGGTGGACTTCGAACTTGCGCCGCTCTCCCGCCACCGCGAAGGCCACACATCCCTTGGCGCGGAACAGGCCCGACGGTGGGTCTTCCAGAAAGCTCACCAGCGCACGGGGATTCAGGGCTCGCTCGCTCGTGAACGACACCGAGACGTAGTCGTCGTGGAGATGGCGGTGGCCGGGGTCGTCGTGATCGTGATGGTGGTCGTCGAGCAACGCGTCGAAGCTCAACTGCTGGGCCACTTTCGGCTGTTCGGGCGCACGGTCGTCGAACAACAGACCGGGATCGATCCGGCCGTGTGTCGTCGTGTAGACCGGCACCTGCCCGACCCACTCGGCGATCTGTTCACGCAAACCGGCCAGCGCGGCCGGAGCGATCCGGTCTGCCTTGTTCACCAGCACCAGATCCGCCATCCGCAGATGGGTCACCAATTCGGGATGCTGCGCACTGGTCGACGCGAACTGCTCGGCGTCGACCACTTCGACCAGTCCGCCGTAGGCGATGCGGGGGTTCGGGTTGGCGATCACCATCCGGATCAAGTTGCGCGGCTCGGCCAGCCCACTGGCTTCCACCACGATCACGTCCACGGCGCTGCGCGGTTGGGCCAGCTGCGCGAACAGATCGTCGAGCTCGGACACGTCCACCGCACAGCACACGCATCCGTTGCCGAGTGACACCATCGCGTCGACCTGCCCCGCCACCAGCATCGCGTCGATGTTCACTGCCCCGAAATCGTTGACCACCACCCCGATCCGGGTCCCCCGATTGTTGCGCAACAGGTAGTTGAGCAGGGTCGTCTTCCCCGAGCCCAGAAAACCAGCGACGATCACCACAGGAATCACCGGATCCATGGTGCCATCTTCGCGCGGAGCCGCAGGCCACCAGCCCATAGAGCTCACGGCGAAACGATGTCCCGCATCGCCGCGCTGACCCCCGCACGCCGCCGCACAGCCGGACGCCGCCTGGTCCGTACGCTCTCGACGATCCCGTTGGGCGACCCTGAGGCGCCGACACAGCACGCCGCCCACCCCTGACTCAGAGGTGGGCGGCGTGGCTGGGCGAACTGTCAGCTCGGGCCGAAAACCATGCCTACCAGCGTGTAGACCAGGTTGATCAGCTGGCCGGGAATGGTGGCCTCGTCCATACCGAGCGCCTGGGCCAGGGGCATCAGCAATGTCATCACGGTGGTGATCGGGCCGCCGAGGGTGCTCAGATCGAGCTCGGGTTCATCGGGCTTCGCCTCGGTTTTGGGACTGGTGCCGCGGTTCTTCGGGGTGTTGGTGGCCGGTGCGGCGGGAGCCTCGGGCGAGGCTGTGCGGGCCGGGGCACCGGGAGCCGCGGTCCGGACCGGAGCTACCGGAACCGGGTCCGCGATCGGGGCCCGGGCGGGGACCGGTGCGGGTGCGGGAGCCACCGACCCGTCTGCCGGGTCCTGCTCCGACAGCGGCGTCTCATCGCTCGAGCCGCTGGGCAGCTTGGGCGCATCAGCCGGTGCGGGCGCCTGAGCGGGCGCGGGAGCCCCCGGTACCGCAGGCGCCGTGGTCGATGGCTGGGCCGGTCCGGTGGTGTCCGACGCCGGGGTCGACCCGGTGGCCGCTCCGGGCTTCTTCGACGGCTCGCCCGGATCGGTGGCGGACGGAGCATCGTTCGCACCCTCGGCGGGCGTTCCGGCGCCGAGCGGGTCCTCGACCGGCGCGGAGGCGCCGTCACTGTTCCCGGTCTGTCCCGGTGCGCTCGATGTCGGTGCCTCGCTGGTCGGCGCGGGAGCGTTGCCGCCGGGGGCGGGAGTTTCGGTGGGGTCGGCGGCGGGTGCGCGCTTCGGTGTCTGAGTGGTGGTGGCGACCGGCACCCGACCCGGCAGAGGCGCCGCGGCGAAGGACGGGATCGGCTTGTTCAGGAGAAACCCGACCACTCCCGTCGTGATGGCGACCGCGTGCTCGAGCTGCCCTTCGCGCGATTCCAGGCGGGCGGCGTCGTCGGCATTGGCGCCGTTGCCCATCTCCACGAATACCGTCGGCACCTGCGTCAGCGCCGGGCCTGCCACATCCTCCCGGGTTTGCAAACCTGCCTTGACGCCCGCGTAGTTCGCGGGTGAGAAGCCGGCCGCCAAGTAGGCGTCGCGGACCGCGCTCGACGCGAGTCGGCCGCCGCCGGACTGCGCTTTGTCGGCGATCGGGTCGGGAATCGGGAGCTGCGGCACGATCATGTGGAATCCGTGCTGATCCGGACCCGCACTGTCGGCGTGAATGCTTACCGCCACATCGGCGCCGGATTGGTTGGCGGCGCGGGCGCGATCGTCGACGCAGCCGCCCCAGCCGGTGTCGTCGGCACGGCTGAGCACCACCTCGGCGCCCAGTGCTTCCAGCGACGCCCGCACGAGCTGGGCGACGTCCCAGTTGATGGTGTGTTCGGGGATGCCATTGAGCGAGGTCATCCCGGTGGTCTGGCAGTCTTTGGTGCCGCCGCGGCCGTTGTCGACCTGGCGGCTCAGGTCCTGCGAGTGCGCCGTGCCCTGGTGACCGGGGTCGAGGAAGATCGTCCTACCGGCGAGCTGCTCGCTGGTAGCCGGCTCAGGGGCGGCGTGGGCGATCACGGGGACCAAGCCCGACAGCGACACCACCACCGCGGCGGAGACGGTAGAGCAGATTCCGGCCTTGATGATGTTTGGTTGCATGTTCGGTCGGTGCTCCGGGACCGGAGCACCCCTCCCTTCCCATTGGTAACACCTGGTAACACCAAACCCAGTGGTTCACTCTTGCAACGTTGGTTACCGCAGGGCAAGCACAGTTA
>JACIXH010000085.1 GCA_014360565.1 Nocardia sp. | reverse complement strand
CCGCTACAAAACGAAAGGCCCGGAACCACTGGTTCCGGGCCTTTCGCGTTTCTCTGCCCGCGATGAATGCGGTCAGGCGTCGAGATCGCTGGCGACGAGTTCGGCGATCTTGTCGAGGGTCGGCTGGTCGTCGCTGGTGATCACCACTTCGGCGCCCTGGCCCGCGCCGAGGGTCATGATCATCAGCGCGGAGCCCGCGTCGACGGGATCACCGCCGGTGACCGCGATGGTGACCCGAACGCCTGCCGCGCCGACCGCTTCCGCGATCAGGGCCGCGGGGCGAGCGTGCAGGCCGACCGAGGAGCCGACGGTGACGGTGGTGCTGGCCATGGGATATCTCCTTGTGTGCGAGTGAACTACGCGGTGGTGAGGACGGGGGCGAGGGACTGCTTGCGGGTGAACTCCTTGGCGAGGGTGACGCAGGCCGCGGCGACGAGCGTGCCCGCCACCAGCGAGACCAGGAACCACGCGAGGGGCCCGATCGCGAAGAACACGAAGATGCCGCCGTGCGGTGCGCTCAGGGTGACGTCGGTGGCCATGATCAGCCCGCCGGTCACCGCGCCGCCGAGCATCATCGACGGCAGCACCCGCAGGGGGTCGGCCGCGGCGAACGGGATAGCGCCCTCGGAGATGAACGAGGCACCGAGCAGCCACGCGGCCTTGCCGTTCTCGCGTTCGGCCTCGGTATAGAGGCGCGGGCGCAGCACGGTCGACAGAGCCATCGCCAGCGGCGGCACCATGCCCGCGGCCATCACCGCGGCCATGATCCGCAGGGTCGCGGTGTCGGTCACCGACAGGCCCGCGGCGGCGAACGAGTACGCGGCCTTGTTGACCGGACCACCGAGGTCGAAGCACATCATCACGCCCAGGATGACACCGAGCGCGATGGCGGAAGTGCCGGACAGGCCGTTGAGCCAGTCGGTGAGCCCGTTGGTCACGGCGGCCAGCGGCTTGCCGAGCAGGACGAACATCGCGATGCCGACGATCGCGGAGGCGAGCAGCGGGATGACCACCACTGGCATCAGGCCCCGTGCCCACACGGGCACCGGCAGCTTGCTCACCGCGAGAGCCGCGAATCCGGCCACCAGGCCGCCGACGAGACCGCCGAGGAAGCCCGCGCCGACGAAAACCGCGATCGCGCCCGCCGTGAACCCCGGCGCCAGACCTGGGCGGTCGGCGATCGCGAAGGCGATGTAACCGGCGAGTGCCGGAACGAGGAAACTGAATGCCAGCGAGCCGATCTGGAACAGCACCGCGCCGAAGTAGGTGGCCAGACCACCGTCGGGCAGGTCGGTGATCGAATTGTCGAGCACGATCGCTGCCGCGCTGTCCTTGATCTCGTAGCCGCCGAGCAGGAAGCTCAACGCGATCAGCAGCCCGCCCGCCGCGACGAACGGGATCATGTAACTGACGCCGGTCAGCAAGATCTGGCGCAGGCGAGTACCCCATCCGATGCCCTTGGCGGCCGAGTCCGACGGCGCGGGTGCGGCACCGCCGACCGTGGCCGCGGCCGGGTTATCGCTCGCCGCGACGGCTTCGGCGACCATCTTGTCGGGCTCGTTGATGGCGCGTTTGACGCCGGACTCGACCACCGGCTTGCCCGCGAACCGGCCCCGGTCCTTCACCCCGACATCGGTGGCGAAGATGACGGCGTCGGCGGCGGCGATCGTGGACGGATCGAGCTTGTCGCCACCGCTGGAGCCCTGAGTTTCCACCGCGACGTCGACTCCGGCGCGTTCGCCCGCGGCGACCAGGGAATCAGCGGCCATATACGTATGGGCGATACCGGTCGGGCAGGCGGTCACGGCGACGATCTTCTTCGGCTTGCCGTGCTTCGCGGTGCTGACGGCCGGTGAGCCGCTCGTGGTCGTATCCCCTGCTGAGGTCGAGCTCTCCTCGGGAGCAGTCGTAGCGCCGTCCGCTCCGCTGTCGGCCACATCGGATGCGGCGGCACCAGCAGCGATCGCCGTCGCGCCGACGCCGGCGGGAGTCGCATCGGGATCCTCGGCGGCGCGGGTCGCACCGGTCGCGGCGGGCGAACTGGAACCAGCCGTCGATCCGGCAGGGCCTGTCGTTGCCACGTCACCTGCCACCTCAGCGGTGGAAGACACGGTGCCTGCAGGTTCGTTCGCGGCCGGTGCGGGATTGATGACGCCGTTCACGAGGGCGACCACGTCCGCCGGGGTCGCGGCGGCGCGTAGGTCGGCGACGAAGGCCGGTCGCACCAGTGCGCGAGCCAGCGACGACAACAGCTTCATGTGCTCGGACCCCGCGCCTTCCGGCGCCGCGATCAGGAAGATCAGGTCGGCGGGGCCGTCGGGGGCGCCGAAGTCGACGGCGGGGGCCACGCGGGCGAAGACCAGCGACGGGGTGGTGACGGCAGCCGATCGGCAGTGGGGGATCGCGATGCCGCCGGGTAGGCCGGTCGCCGATTGCGACTCCCTGGCCAGGGCGGCCGAGGCCACTGCGGCGGCGTCGCTCGCGCGGCCCGCGGTGGCGAGGGTATTCGCGAGCGCGGTGATCACCGCGCTCGTGTCGGCGCCTAGGTCGGCATCCAGTGCGATCAGGTCGGCAGTGATGATCGAATCGGCCATCGTCGTGTCTTTCGAGAGTGGGGGTGGAGCAGGGGCGCTTCGGATCGGGTGGTGACGGCGGTCGGCGGCAGCCGGTGGGGTTGGACCGGCGAGGATCGGCTGTCGTGATGCCCGGTCGGCTCGCGGATGGAAGGCGGCAGGTGAACCCGGACGCCGACGGCGAACCGGTGCGAGCTCGTCGATGAATGAGCTCGCACCGCGGAGGGGGAGCTCGAGTGCGGCGCGGGGAGCACCAGCCCGACCGGGCTCGAGGTGCTCATGCCGGAGCCGATGGTCTGGTGGCGGTCGCGAGCCGCTCGGCGGTGACGGCATCCAACGCAATGTCGACGGGGCCGGGCAGTTCGGTGCCGGGCAACGCGGTGGCCGCGCTCCCGTACGCGACGGCGTTGCGGAGGCGGTCGGCGGGGCAGGCGCCCGCGAGGTCGGCGAGGAGGTAGCCGGCCAAGGCCGAGTCGCCTGCGCCGACAGTGCTGCGGGCGACGATCGGCGGAGCGGCGGCGAACCACGCGTCGTCGGCAGTGACGAGGACCGCGCCTGCCGCGCCGAGGGTGGCCAGCACGGCGCCGACGCCGCGGTCGATCAGCACAGCGGCGGCTTCGGCTGCGGCCGTCGGATTTTCGAGGTCGGCGGCGTCGAGACCGGTGAGCTGCGCCAGCTCTTCGGTATTCGGCTTGATGAGATCCGGTGCGGCACCATCGAATTCGTGCAACAGCGCGAGCAGTGGGGCATCGGAGGTATCCACGGCGACGCGAGTTCCGGCCGACGAGGACCGCAACGTCGCGACCAGCTGGGCGTACCAGTCGACGGGCACGCCCGGTGGCAGCGAGCCGGACAGCACGATCCACTCCGCCCCGGCGGCCAGGTCGACCAGCAGCGTGGTGAGCTCGCCCCGATCCCGTGCCGACAGCGGGGAGCCCGGCTCGTTGATTTTGGTGGTGGTGCCGTCGGTTTCGGCGATGGTGAGATTCACCCGTGGTCCGCCTGTCACCGGCACGGTGCGGAATTCGATTCCCGCCGTGCGTAATCCGTGCACCACGGGGTCGTCGTCGGCTCCCGGCAGGACAGCCAGCACCGGCGCGCCACTGCTCGAGATGACCCGCGCGACATTGACCCCCTTGCCGCCGGGGTGCGAGGTGACCTCGGCCGCGCGATGAACCTGCCCGCGCCGCAGCGGCTCGGTGAGGGTGACCGTGCGGTCCACACTCGGGTTCGCGGTCAGTGTGACGATCATGCGAGCACCACCTCGATCCCTTCGGCGGCCAGTTCCGCGTGCGCGGCGGCCGGGATGTCGGTATCGGTGACCAGCACGTCGACATCGGCGGTACTGCCGAAACGCACGAAGTCCTCGCGCCCGACCTTGCTCGCGTCGGCGACCACGACGACCCGATCCGCCGCGGCGATCATCGCGCGCTTCACGGCCGCTTCTTCGTGATCCGGGGTGGACAGCCCGTGTCGCACGGTCAGTGCGTTGGTGCCGAGGAACGCGACGTCGACGCGCAGCTCGCCGAGCAGGCGCAACGTCTCGGCGCCGACGGCGGCCTGGGTGAGTCCGCGCACCCGCCCACCGAGCAGGTGCAACCGGACCCCGGCGAACCCGGTGAGCCGTGCGGCGACCGGCAATGAGTGCGTCACGGCCACCAGATCGACTTCGATCGGCATGGCCGCGACCACTCGCGCTGTCGTCGTGCCCGCATCGAAGAGCACACTGCCGCCGGTGTCCGGCAGGTACCGCTGCGCGAGTTCGGCGATCCGGTCCTTCTCCGCGGCGCGGGTGCTGTCGCGCTCGGCAGTGCCCGGTTCGAACGTGGTGAGGGCGCCGGAACCGACCGCGCCGCCGTGCACGCGGCGGATCACGCCGAGCCGATCCAGCACCGCGAGGTCGCGGCGCACGGTCTCGGTGGTGACGCCGTACCGGTCGGCGAGCTCGGCGACGGAGACGCGCCCGCGGTCTCCGATCAGGGTCGCGATCGCCTGCTGCCGCTCCTCGGCGTACATGGGTTCCTCCGGTTCGACAGTGAATCTGTACTTATGTTGTTTTATGCCCGCTTGTGTGGATTTGTCAATGCATTGTGGTGAGGTGAGTCACAATCGTTGCTCTCGTCTATCGGGTGAACGGGCGTCGGCGAGCGCCAGCAGATGCTCGCAATCGCGGAGAACCCTTGCAGGTCAACGAATTCGCGCAGCGAGATGCAGACCGCTGCGATGCCCAGCATGGTGAATCCAGCTGGCCGCTTTCGGCGCACGTGGTGGCTGCGGGAAGACATGGTGGGTTCGCTGGGCGAAAGCGTGCACACCGATCCAGTGGCATCACTGATCGACGGCCGGGCTGACAACGGCGTGCGTATCGTCGGTTAGCCGGACAAGTCGCCGTCGGCTTCCCGGCCGTGCCCGCTGATCCAGATGTTGCCGCCGCGAGAGCCCGCGAGCTCGTCGGTGTTCCTCGGAATCGCCGAGGCGCGCGGCGCGCTACCTAGCGCCCAGCAGGCCCACGGGGACCGAGCCGAGCGAGCGGGCGCAGCTGGAATCGACCCGCGACGATCGGCCCTGGGGTTTCGTGCGACCGGACGAGCCGTGCACGCCCGCGGCGGTCGCTCGCGCGCATCGGCGCGCCGATCCCGCGACGTTCATCGCGGGCGCGGTGGTATGGGGCTCAGTCGAAGCCGAGGTCGCTGGTGAGCGGATCGCGCAGGGCACCCTCGGCCGCCCGTAGTCGATCGGTGACCGAGGTCAGCAGATCCATGGAATCCTGGGACAGGCCGAGCGCCAGGCGCGTCAGGTGACGGGTGGCCGCGCAATGGAAGCGGTCGGCGAGTAGGGCGTCCGGATCGGCGGGCGCAGCCGAGTGTTCGACGACGTTCACGACAGGGGCACTCACAATCTCGTATTTTCGAGTATGACGCACCTTACATCTACCCTGCGCTCCGTGAACCCCGGTCGGCGTGCGAAAGTGCAGCAATGAGTCAGTTCGCCGACTATCAGAACGAGATCTACCTGGCCGCGCTCGGTGGGATCCAGCCCGAATTCCCCATGGATTACGCGACGCTCGAACGCAAAGCGACCGCGGCACTGCCGGATTCGTTGCTGAACTACATAGCAGGCGGTGCCGGCGACGAGCTGACGCAGCGGCGCAACGCCGAAGCCTTCGCGGATTGGGGTCTGGTGCCGCGGATGCTGGTGGGCGCCACCGAGCGCGATCTGCGCGTCACCGCGTTCGGCCATACCTTCGCCGGCCCGCTGTTCCTCGCGCCGGTGGGGGTGATCGGCCTGGTCGGCGAACAGGGCCACGGCGACATCGCGGTGGCGAAGGCGTCCGCCCTGACCGGTGTGCCGGCGATGTACTCGACGCTGATGGAGGATCCGCTCGAAGACGTACGTCCGCACGCGGGCGAGACGCCCTCGTTCTTCCAGCTCTACACGCCGAAGAACCGTGAGCTCGCCGAGAGCCTGGTCCGTCGGGCCGAAGCCGCGGGCTACACCGGCATCACGGTGACCCTCGATACCTGGGTGCCCGGCTGGCGTCCGCGCGACCTGGCAAGCGGCAACTTCCCGCAGCTGCGCGGGCATGTGCTGAAGAACTACACCAGTGACCCGGTCTTCCAGCAGATGGTCGGCTCCGATGACCCGAAGATGATTGTCCTGCATTGGATCTCGACCTTCGGGAACGCGCTGACCTGGGACGATCTCGGCTGGCTGCGTTCGATCACCGACCTGCCGCTGATCCTCAAGGGCATCTCGCATCCCGAGGACGCGCGCAAGGCGATCGACTTCGGCGCCGACGGCATCTACTGCTCCAATCACGGTGGGCGCCAGGCCAATGGTGGACTGAGCGCGCTCGAGACGCTGCCCGCGGTCGTGGCCGCCTGTGACGACCGGGTGCCGGTGCTGTTCGACTCCGGGGTGCGCTCGGGCGCCGATGTGGTGAAGGCGATGGGACTCGGCGCGACGATGGTCGGTCTCGGCCGACCTTATGTGTACGCGCTCGCGCTCGGTGGCGTGCGCGGGCTCGTGCATCTGTTGCGCAGCTACGCGGCCGAGGCCGATCTGTTGATGGCGGTCAACGGCTATCGCGATGTGGCGGCGGTGCGCGAGAACATCCGGCCGACCACGCGCGGTAACGCCGCGCTCGGCTGACCGGCGACCTGCGCCGAAACCCTGTCAGGAGAGGGGTTTCGGCGCCGGGATGACGGCTCGGGGAGAACTTGTCGGTGCCGTGCGGCATCATCGGTGCTCAGACCACGCTGTAGCGCCAACCCCCGGAGTCCACGATGTCCTCGCCGAGCACCAAGTCCGCATCCCGCCGATCAGCACCGCCGGTCCTGTCCGACGCCGAGCTCGCGCGTATCGCAGACGAGCTCGCCGAGGGAAAACCGCCGATGGTGTGGTTCACGGCCGCCGCTGTCGGTGTCGCCGAAGGGAAGTCGGGCAAGCTCGTCGCGCTCGGCGACCCGTCCGACGGCGACTTCCTGCAGGTGCGCCCGACCGGTTCCAAAGACGTACTCTCGTTCGGCCCGAGCGAGGTGACGCTGACCAAGCCGGCCCGCGGGACTACGGTAGCGCCGGGCAGTTCCGCACGGACCCGCCCGGAAAGTGTCCCCGCGCCGAGCAACCGAAAGGACAACACTGTGACCCAGCCGTCGACCCTGCCGAGCACTGCTCCGCCCGCGCCGAGGTCGCCCGCCCCGGTAGCCGATGACGCCACCAAGCCCGCTGCGGCGGCACCGCGGCCCGCGAAGGCCCCCGCGGTGCGCAAGGCCAAGGCCGCCGAGGTGACTGTCACGCTCACCGGTACCGCCGACGGGGAATGGACCGTCGATGTGGTCAACGGCAAGAAGCGCAGTGTGAAGGGGATGGCGGTGAGCAGCGCGGTCGTCGCCCAGGCCGCCAAGATTCTGCATCCCGAGGTGGCCGAGGTGGTCGCCTCCATTCTGGAGGCCGCGCGCGGTGCGCAGCAGGCCAAGGTCGCCCAGTTGCAGGCCGAGCTGGAAGCCGCCGAACGCCTGCTCGCCGAGTTAGGAGACTGAGACGGGGTGATACCGATTCCGTCGCCGATGAATACCGTGTGCGCGGCGGCATCGGTGAATTCGAAACGGTTTTCCGGGCTTTTACAGGTGATCAGCTCACCGACGGTGAGGTGCCCGTGAACGCCGGGTTGCCGTCGGGCTGCTCCGGTCGGCGCTGCGATGGGGCGTAGAGAACCCATGCGGTGGCGAACGCGGCGATCATCACCAGGACTCCGTGCGCGATCCGGCCCGCGGACGGCAGGAAGAACTGCGGCAGGTACAGCCACACCAGAGCCGCGAAAGCGATCGGCGCCCAACCGGATCGAAGAGCCACCACCCACAGCGTGACGGCCACGCCCAAAGCGAGCCAGCCGAGTCCGAACAGTGTCAGTGCGGCCGGATGGTTGCGGATCTGGTCGGCCAGCGCCATGCCCTCGTCGGAGTTCGCCTCGAGCGCGGCCTTGCCGATCTCGTTGAGCGCGAAGCATTCGAACCCGTAGTACAAGCTCAGCAGCGTGACCGCGGCGATCCCGGTCACCGCCGCCGCGAGGCGCAGCCCGTTGCGGGTGGCCGGTCGGGAAGCGACGTCGAGGAGCATCGCGGCGGCGATCAGCGCGAAGCCGAGGACCGCGAGCAAATGGGCGAACACCCACGCCGTGGACGCGAACGCGGCCGCGCCGGACAGTGTCTTCTCGTCCGAGTAGGGGCGAAGCAGTGGGTATGCCGCCAATGCGACCCCGGCCACGGCGAGACACGCCGACGTGGCGGTCCGGTACCAGTTCCGAATATTTCCGTAGTTCACATCGGCCACGTTATGGCAGACGACTTATCGCCACATTACGCGCGGATGGCGAGCTCACCGATTCTTGTTCGGCGGAAATACCGCATGGGCCGACGTCATGGACAGGTAATCAGACGGCTGTGCTCGTCGGATTGGTCGTTCGCAAATGGGCGCGACGCGGGGTCGGTTTGCGCAGTTCGTCGTGGAAGCTGAGGCCGAGGCGGTATTCCTTGGCGTGGTACATCGCGGCGTCGGCAGCGCGGATCAGGTCGTAGACCGTCTTCTCGGTGGGGCGCGTGCTCACGCAGGCGACGCCGATGCTGGCGGTGATGGGGATTTCGCCGCAGCTCAGTTCGAACGGGCGGATGAAGGCGCCGAGCAGATGTTCGGCCAGGACGGCGGCTTCGGGGCGGGTGCGGGGGGCCAGGATCACGAATTCGTCGCCGCCGTAGCGGGCGGTGAGGTCGGCGCTGGTGGTGGCGCGGCGGATGCGGGCGGCGGCATTGGCGATGAGTTCGTCGCCGATGGCGTGGCCGTAGCTGTCGTTGACCATCTTGAAGCCGTCGAGGTCGATGAACAGCAGGCACAGCGATTTTCCGGCCCACTGGTCGCGGTAGCGGTGGGGTGCGCGCAGCAGCGCGGCGCGATTGAACAGGCCGGTGAGCAGGTCGTGGTCGGCTTGGTATTGGGCTCGGCGTTCGCTGCGCATGCTGCGGGCGATGGCGCGTTCGCTGCGCACCAGCACACCGACCAACAGCAACGTGAGCAGTGAGCAGATCACCACCCGGTCGCTGATCGTGAGATCGGCGCCGACCACGCTGATCAGCGAGGCGGCCACCAGGGCTACCGCGATCATCCCGGCCCGCTGCCGCGAGCGATGCGGATGGACGTCCTCGGCGTCGCGCAGCCCGCCCATGGTCGGTTGCATCGCGGCCAGCCCCGCCAGCAGGTAAGCCCACTGCTGTGGGACCAGTGCGATCTCGGGATCGATGGCGATTGTTCCTGCGGCAGACAGGCTTTCGGCAAATCCACCGACGAGAGCGGCGATCAGCGCCGCCTGTAGCAATCGCAGCGAGATCTCCGAGCGGACCACCGTTGCCAGTGAATGCGCGAGCACGGTCGCCAGCAGGGCGTGGATCACCGGAGAGCTCGCGGCCAGCGTGGTATCGACGAACCCGGTGCCGTTGCGCAGAATCGGCGAGATCAGAAATGTCCACGAGGCCAGCAGCACGCTGAGCCCGATGAGCGCCGAGTCCAGCCACAGATCGCGGGCATTGCGAAACCTGCGCGGCTGTAGCCAGCCGACGGCGGCGAGCCCGAGACACAGTGCGGCGGCCAGGGTGCACAGATCGTCGGCCGGGTGCCAGCTCGAGTGCGGCCCCAGCGCGCGTATCGCGGTGCCGGTGGCGAACAGCGGCACCGAGGCGGCCAGCAGGTACCAGGGCAGCCGGTGGGTGGGCCGATGCCGGTACATGCCGTACCCGATCATCGCCAGCGAGCCGGCGGCGATCACGATGAGCAGCACAAACGGTAAGGCGCGGCCGACGGCCAACGGCGCGATCAACACGGCCCCCGCCGCCCCGAGCAACACCACGCGCGATCGCAGGCTCCCGTACCGTGTCTCGCTGATGGTCATCAGCCCCCCTCGAACTTGCTGCGCACGCGAGAGCGCCGATCGAAGGTGAGGCCGGTGAATCACTCGAAGTATCGGCCGAGAGCACCGAGTGTTGTTGTCCGAGCACTATCCCCAGCCGGCAGCGCCGACGCTCAAAACCTTGACAACTCAGTCGATCATGACACGTTCGTGGCCCTGTTGTCGACGCGTTGCGCGCATCAGCCGGATACCGATTCGGTACCCGATGTCACGCCCGCGCCTGGCGCGGTGTTCGGTTGACGGCATCGTCGCAGCAAGCGGAAGGAATGGACGGTTGGACAAGTGGATCGCGCCGGGCCGGGTCAACATCATCGGCGAACACACCGACTACAACGACGGGTTCGTGCTACCCATCGCCCTCTCGCTCGGTGTCGTCTGCGGGGCACAACCGCGTGGTGACGGTCGGGTGCGGCTGACCTCTGCGCAGCGGCCGGGCGACGTCGTGGAGGTCCTGATCAATGATCTTGGCCCGCAGCGTGATCGGCTGCCGGGGTGGGCGCGCTACCCGCTCGGCGTCGTCGACGAGTTCGTCCGCGGCGGTCATCGAATCGACGGGGTGAACCTCGAGCTGGACGGCGCGATACCGATCGGCGCCGGGCTGTCCTCGTCGGCGGCCGTGTGCTGTGCGGTGACGATCGCGCTGCGCGATCTGTTCGCGCCCGAACTCGGCGACCGGCGCATGGTCGACATCGCCAGGGCGGCCGAGAACGGCTTCGCCGGTGTGCCGACCGGCCTGCTCGATCAGTCCGCCTCGATCCTGTGCACCGAAGGTCACGCCCTGTTCCTCGATGTGCGCGCTTTCGCCGCATCCGAACCCGCTGCTTCCGAACAGATTCCATTCGATCTGCAGGCGGCGGGCATGGCACTGATCGTCGCCGACACCGGTCAACCGCACGACCTCGCCGACGGCGGGTATGCCGAGCGCAGAGCGCAATGCGAAGCCGCCGCACACGCCCTCCACCTGCCCGCCTTGCGCGACGCGACCGCCGAAGACCTTCCCCGCCTGCGGGATCCGCTGCTGCGCCGTCGCGCGAGGCATGTCGTCAGCGAGAACGCGCGGGTTCTCGCCGTGGTCGAGCAACTCCGCGCGGGCGCCGACCCGCGGGTGGTAGGCGAGTTGCTCACCGCCTCGCACCGATCGTTGCGGGTGGACTTCGAAGTCTCGGCGCCCGCATTGGATCTCGCGGTCGCCGCCGCCCTCGGCGCGGGCGCGTACGGCGCGCGCATGGTCGGCGGAGGCTTCGGCGGCAGCATCATCGCCTTGGTCGACGACGCAGGTCATGTGGCCGAGCAAATCGTGAACCGTTTCGCTACAACGTCTTTCGCTCAGCCGCGCGTGTTCGCTGTTGCGCCCACGGCGGGTGCGCGCAAACTATGACCACCGAGGAACTCGCACCGGCAGGCGTGCCGCGCCCGGGCTCGATTCACGCCTGCGAAGCGCCGGGGAGCCCTTCCTGCACAACGAAACTCGCGCGTGTGCTGATCGGTGCGCCGGGGCGGCTGACGTAGGGAACCACGCGGAAGTCGTTGCGCCACTGCCGATGGTCGAGGTCGACCCGGACATAACCACGCTGGCGGTTGTGGAACTTGAGGTCGGGGTTGGCGGCCAGCAGGGCGCGGCCCGCGTCGGTGCTGTCGGCTCCGTCGCTGCCGGTGCTGATCGAGGTGGTGGTGAATTCGGTTGCTACCACAGTGGCCTCGGGGTCGGCGTAGTCGCGGCGCAGATCTGCGACGAGGTTCTCGTGGCGGTCGCCCGTGATCACGACCAAGTTGTCGACGGCGTGATCGGCGGCCGCGCCCAGCACGGTATTGCGGTCCGCGACGTAGCCGTCCCAGGAGTCTGTGCCCAGGAGTAGATCGGGGCCGGGGTCGTAGTCGGACTGGGCCATGGCGACCTGGTTGCCGAGCACCTGCCAGCGCGCGGTCGAGGTGGCGAAGCCGTCGACGAGCCAATCGCGCTGGGCCGCACCGAGAATCGTTCGATCGGCGGCGAACCGGTCGGCACATCCGAGAACCGCCGACCCGTCGCCGCAGGCCTGCGCGGTGCGGTACTGCCTGGTGTCGATCATGGTGAACTCGGCGAGGTCACCGAAGCGGTAGCGGCGGTGCAGATGCATGGACGGCCCCGCGGGGAGCTGGGCCAGGCGCATCGGCTGGTGTTCGTACATGGCGTGGAAGGCGGCGGCCTTGCGGCGTCGGTACAGCGCCGGAAGGCGGTACACGTCGAGTCCGAGGCCTGGACTGTCACCGGCCCAGTTGTTGTCGAGTTCGTGATCGTCGAGGGTGACCAGCCAGGGGAATGCCGCGTGCGCGGCCTGCAGCGGCGCTTCGCTTTTGGCCTGGGCGTAGCGCAGGCGATAGCCGGCCAGATCCACTGCCTCGCCGGCGAGTTGCGGCGGCAGGTGGGCGCCGCGGCGGGCAAGCACCCAGGAGGATTCGTAGATGTAGTCGCCGAGGTGGACGACGAGGTCGAGGTCTTCGGCACTGAGGTGCTCGTAAGCGGTGTAGTAGCCCGAACTCCATGACTGGCACGACGCGAAGGCGAACCTGAGCCGCTCGGTCGGGCTGTCGAGCGCGGGCGCGGTGCGGGTGCGGCCCACCGGTGAGATCGCCGAGCCCGCCCGGAACCGGTAGTAGTACCAGCGATCCGGCGCCAGCCCGGCGACCTCGGGATGCACGCTGTGCCCGAACTCGCGGGTGGCGACCGCCGAGCCCCTGACCACGATCTTCGAGAACTGTTCGTCCTCGGCGACCTCGTAGTCCACGGTCACCGGGGCGATCGTCATCCCGCCGTACCCATCGGGTGCGAGCGGATCGGGGGCCAGTCGCGTCCACAGCACCACCCCGTCCGGGGTCGGTTCGCCGGAAGCGACCCCGAGCGAGAACGGTTCGCCGAGCCGTCGCGGCGCGGCGAACCTCGCACTGCTCACCGCCGACACCCCTACCAGTGCGGCGATCGAACCGCCGATGCCGCCGTGCAGGAGTTGTCGACGAGACAGCGTCATCCTCGGATCCTTTCACCGCTCGGGCCAACCTACCGCCGATCGCGTTCGGTTCCCGCCCTCGCGGTGTGTCAGTCAGAGCCGGAAGATGCGTGAACCCACCGCCCAGCCCGCGCTGGACCAGTTCGGCCCGAAGCACGCCACCGTGCCTGCCTGGCCGACAGGCAGATCCTGACGGATCGTGTACGGGCCGACAGCGAACGGCGCGATGTTGTATCCGATGCAGTCCACCTCGAGCCGGTACATGCCCTCGCCGCCGTAACACCCACCGTTGAAGGCCCACGGCCCGTTCATCGAGCCCTGGCAGCCGGCGTCAGCAGCGGCTGTACCAGCACTGATCCCGGTCAACGCGATCGCGAACACCGGAGCGGCCAGGCACATCGCTACTGCTCGAGCTGTGGTTCTCATCTAGTTCTCCGATCATCGAGGGCTGGTGCTTACATGGGATGTTTCCTCCACAAGCCGACGCGCGTTACACCTCGTCGACGCGTGCGGCGAGCCCCAAGGCGACGTCGATGAGCAAGAAGACGAGCAGGCTCACCCCGATCAGCGGAAGCGACCAGCCGATCACACCGGCGGCGATCACCACGGGAATGCTGATCCACAACGATGTACGCCGCAGGGCCCCACGCCTCGGCGGGATCGGCAGCGCAGGAGTCCGCGCCGGGCGACGCTGCCACCACATGCGATAGCCGAGCACGATCACGGTGGCGAGGCCGACCATGATCGCGAGCAGCAGCAGCTGGTTGACCAGGCCGAACAGCAAGCCCATGTGAAAAGCGATGCCCCAGTTGGTGAGTTTCGCCATCAGCGGCCAGTCGGCGAACGCCAACCGGTCGGTGACCGTGCCGGTGGTTGCGTCGATGGCGAGCGCATCGATGGAGTAGGTGCCGGGCAGGCGCAATTCCTTGATCCCGAACGCCTGCTCCGGTGCCGGGGGCACGGCGATCTCGGCGGCTTGCGTGATGCCGTTGGCGCGAGCAACTTCGTACACGCGATCGAGTTGGGCGATCCGGGCCGCGGGGTCGACGGGCGCGGGTGCGTTGCCCGCCGTGCTGTGATGCTCGCTCGGTGCCGATCCCGTCGACGACGGGGTCGCACCGGGCAGGTCCACGCTCACCGCGGGCGTGGTCCAGCTCAGTTCCTCGCGCAGCTTCGTGACGTTCTCACCGGCGTAGGCCGACCACGTCATGCCCGTCGCCGAGAGCAACAACACCACGGGCAGGATCCAGCAGCCGATCACGGCGTGCCAGTTCATCTTTCGACGCCTGGTCTGGGAGAGGTCCGGGCGCAGCAGCCAGCGCACGGACCGGCGATCTCGCCGCTGACGCACCCGATGGACCCACAGCACCAGCCCGAAGAGCGCGATCACCCACAGCCACGACGCCGCCAGTTCGCTGTAGAGCCTGCCGGGCTCGCCCAGGTGCAGGCTGCGATGGAGCTCGCTGAGCCAGGTGCGCAGTGGCAGCGCGCCGCCACTGCCGTACACCACGGACTCGCCCACCGGCTGTGCGGTGTGCGGGTCGACGAACACCGACAGCCGCTCGGAATCGCCGAGTGCCGGGTCGTCGAACAGCACGCGCGTGGTGTCGCCGTCGTTCGGCGCAGGCGCGATGGCGACGAGCGTCAGCTCAGGGCGGGTCGCGACGGCCGCAGCCACCTGTGCTGACAACGCCTGGTCGGGCCCGGAGGTCTGGACTCGCAGCAGATCGCGCGAGACGAATCCTTCGATCGTCGGCGCGATGGCGTACAACGCGCCGGTGAGCGCGGCGATCAGGATGAACGGGGCAACGAAGATCCCCGCGTAGAAGTGCAGGCGCATGGCCAGTGGATAGAGGCGCGATCCCCGGCGCGAGCCGGAACGCGGACGGTCACCGGAGACCGGTGGTGCCGAGGGGGAGCTCTCCTCGACCGGACGAGTGCCCGTGATGCTCATAGTGATTCATTTCTCGAGTGCTGGAAGCCCCGGTGCGCCCAGACGTCCGGTCGGATGCGGGCATCGCGACAACTCGCGCAGCGGCGATGCTGGGCGCGACCCAGGATCGCGAGGCCCGTGACCCGTCCGGGGCTGACTTTCGTCCGAGCAGGTCACCGGCGACGTGGTCGATCGGCGGCGCGCGTCGACCGCCGCGCTCAACCTGTGAACGTGGCGTCAGCACATCGAACGGTCGACACCCAGGCAGGTGCGCGATGGGCGCGGGCAGTGCAGGACCGCAAGTCCGTGCACCGGGGTGAGGGAGAGTTCAGAAACCACTCGCGAGCGGGGGAGCGCGGGTGCGCGGCGACGACGTGGCGAGGATTCGCAGGATGACGCGGTCGCGGTGGACCAGGCGCAAGGGCGCCGGGTCGGGGATGGGGGGAGTGCGGTAGCGCAGCGGCAGCACGCGCGCCAGGGCAGCGCTGCCGATCCGGTACGCGGCTTCGGCGCCGGCGATCACCGCGGCCGCGACGATCGCGGCGACGGTGTGGGCGGCGAGCATGCCGAGCCCGAGAGAGTCCTCGGCCGAGTGCGAGTGCCCGGACCAGCTCATCGTGGTGTGGCCGATCAGCTGACCGCCCAGCAGCACCGCGGCCAGACCCAGCGCACCGTTGCGCAGCGACCCGATTCCGGCCACGAGTGCGCCGACAACCGCCGAGGCCGCCGCCAGCAACACGATCGCCGTGCTCCCCGGCAGCGCCCCACCGGCGGCCAACGGGTGCGCGGCCAACGACAGCGCGCCCGACATCGAGCCCGCGCAGGCGCCGCGCAGCCGCGCGCCGACAGCACGCGACGGCGTGCCCGCCTGCTCGAACCCGATGATCACGCGCTGATGATAGACGACCGGCATCGGCCGTCCGGGTCAGCCACCGAGCGAGCTCAGTCGGCCTCGACTGCCATCTCGATCAGCGGCCTGCGCAGGAGCTTGCCCGTCGCGTTACGCGGCAGTTCGTCGACGAAGATCACCTCGCGCGGCACCTTGTAGCGGGCCAGGTTCTCGCGGACGAATTCCTTGATCTCCTTGGCGTCGCGCTGGGATCCCGGGCCGGGCACCACGATCGCGCGCAGCCGCTTGCCGTAATCGTGGTCGTCGACACCGACCACCGCCGCCTCGAACACATCGGCGCGACCGGCGATGAGGTTCTCCACTTCCAAGGGGAAGACGTTCTCGCCACCGGACACGATCATGTCGTCGTCGCGGCCGTCGATGTAGAGCAGGCCGTCGGCGTCGAAATGGCCGACGTCACCGCTGGACATCATCCCGTCGACCATTTCCTTGGTCCGGCCGTCGGTGTAGCCGGTGAACGCGAAACCGTTGTCCACGAAGATCGTTCCGGTGACGTTCGGCGCGGTGATCGGCTTGCGGTTCTCGTCGAGCAACACGATCCGGATGCCGACCGGCGCCTTGCCCGCGGTGGTCGGCGCCTTGCGCAGATCCTCCGGGGTGGCCACGGTCATCACCGCGCATTCGGTGGAGCCGTAGAGGTTGTAGAGCGAATCGCCGAAGTAGTCGAGGGTGCGGGTCACCACGTCGGGTGCGATCGCCGAGCCTGCGGCGAAGATCACCTTCATCGTCGACGGGTCGTACTTCGCCAGGATCTGCTCGTCCAGGTCGAGAATGCGCTGCAGCATCGTCGGCACCACAACGAGCGAATCCGCGCGGTACTTCACCACGTTGGCGAGGGTGCGCTCCGGATCGAACTTGCGCTGCTGGAAGATGACCCGGTTGCCGAGGGCGAGCCCGAGGGTGAACTGCGACAGGCCGGTGCCGTGGAAGATCGGCGCCGCCATGATCATGGTGCCGTTGTTGGGCAGCGGCACCCGATCCACGAACTGCGCCGAGGCGAACGGGCTCACCTTGTCGCGTGGTGCGCCCTTGGGGGTGCCGGTGGTGCCGCTGGTCAGGATCACCATGCCGCCGGGCTTGCTCGGCGCGGCGACCGCAGTGGTCGAGCGATCCGCCGACAGCGACGCCACGGTCGGGATCGCGGGATCTACCTCGTGCGCCTCGTCGACCCAGGTGAGCACGCGCGGGATCTCGGCGGGCACCGCGCTCATCAGGTCCATGAACTCGCTGTCGTGCAGCACCGCCTTGACCTTCTCGCGGGCGGCGACATCGGCGAACTGGGGCTTGGCGAACCCGGTGTTCATCAGCACCGCGCGCACGCCGAGCTTGCCTGCCGCGAGCAGGCTCAGCACCATGCCGCGATGGTCGCGGGCCAGCACGGCGATGACGTCGCCCTCGCTGATCCCGTTCGCGCGCAGGCCACGGGCGAAGGCGTTGGACTGCGCGTCGAGTTCACCGAAGGTGATCTCACCCAGTTCGTCGACGATCGCGCCCGCGCCGGGCCTGCTCTGGGCCGCATGCATGACCACGCCGGCGAACGGGCCGAACTTCGAGACGTTGAAAAAGGACCGAGCCGCGTGGTCGGGGCGCAGCGGATTGAACAGCTTGCGGTCCACCATGACTTTGACGCCGAGGGCGAAGTCACCGGCACGCCGGGCAGTACCACCGAGCGCGGGGAGAGACAGAGACATCGAACAGCCTTCCGGCAGACCTGGCCCACGCAGAATCGCGGACCGGACCGCGTCTTCGAGATCCAGTGCTGAAGCTAACACTAGCAAGCGATCCGGCCCCGCTGTCTACTCCGCGGTAACCACAGGCCTATCCCTGTGAAACCTCATAGTCGATGAGCGTGCGGCGCACGATCTTGCCGGTGGCGTTGCGCGGCAGCTCGTCGAGGAAGACCACCTCGCGCGGCACCTTGAACCTGGCCAGATTCGCCTTGACGTGCGCCTGGAGTTCGGCGGCGTCGACCGTGTGGCCCTCTTCGAGAACGACGAAGGCGCGCAACCGTTTTCCGAATTCCGGGTCGTCGACGCCGATCACCGCAGCGTCGAAGATCTCGGGTCGCTCGACCAGTAGGTTCTCTACTTCCTGCGGGTACACGTTCTCGCCGCCGGAGACGATCATGTCGTCGTCGCGGCCGTCGACCATGAGCAGGCCGGTATCGGTGAAGTGGCCCATGTCGCCGCTGGACATGAACCCGTCGATGATCTGCTTGTGCCTGCCGTCGGTGTAGCCCTCGAACGGCGCGCCGCTGCGCACGAAGATCCGCCCACGAGCGCCCGGAGTCTTGACCGGCTTGTCCTGCTCGTCGTAGAGGCGGACCTCGCAGGTGATCGGCGACCGGCCCACGGTGCCCGGCGCCTCCGCCAGCTCGGCCGGGTTCGCGATCGTCGCGATGGCCACCTCGGTCGACCCGTAGAGGTTGTAGAGCACCGGCCCGAAGGCTTTGGTGGCGTTGACGCACAGCTCCGGGGTGAGCGCGGAACCGGCGAACAGGATGACCTTCAGCGAGGACAGGTCGTACTTCGCGCGGACCTCCTCTGGCAGTTCGGTCATCCGGTGCAGCATCGTCGGCACACACACGAGCATCTCGACCTTGTGCTCGGCGATCGCGGCGAGGGTGGCCTCGGCGTCGAAACGACGGCGCATGACGATCGTGTTCGACAGGATCGTGTTGACCAGCCAGGTGCCCAGGCCCGTGCTGTGGAAGATCGGCGAGACGATCATCGCCGTACCCCGCTGGGGGAAGGGCACGCGGTCGACGAACTGGGCGGTGGCCATCGGCGTCACCTTGGTGCGCGGTGCGCCCTTGGGCAGGCCGGTGGTGCCGCTGGTGAGGATGATGAAGCCGCCGGGCTTACTCGGCGCGGGCAGATCCTCGGTGGTGTTGGCGGCGATGAGGTCGTCGAATGTGGTGGCGCCGGAGGGCAGTTCGGTGCCCTCGTCGACCCAGGTGAGAAAGCGCGGCAGCTCGGCGGGCAGGGCGTCGAGCAGGCCGAGGAACTCGCTGTCGTGCAGCACCGCGCGCACGTTCTCGCGCTCGCACACCTCCGCGAACTGCGGTTTGGCGAAGCCGGTGTTCATCAGCGCGATGCGCGCGCCCAGCTTGCCCGCCGCGATCATCGACATGATCAGGCCACGATGATCGCGCGCGAGCACGGCGATGACCGTGCCCTCGCCGATGCCCGATTCGCGCAGGCCGCGGGCGACGGCGGTGGACTGCTCGTCGAGTTCGCGGTAGGTGAGCCTGCCGCGCTCGTCGATGAGCGCGACTTGATCCGGGGCGACGCGGGCCGAATGGCGCACGAGGGTGGCCTGCGGGCCGTAGATCTTGGACTCCCGCATCGTCCGCAGGGTCTCGAGCGGCGTCTTGGGATCGGAGACGCCACGTGCACGGAGCACTCCGATCGCCTTCACGCTTTCGAGCAGATGTGACAGGTTCACGCGACTACCTCCGCAGCATTGATCACTCGACGCTCACCGTAGCAGTCGATGTGCCTTGCATCACAGTAGTCTATCTGGACAATCAGGACATTTCCCGATGGTGCCGCCCAGATCAGCGTTGCGCCGCCGCCAGCGCCGCGAGTAGCGGGACGAGCCTGCCCTCCGGCACCTCGAATCTGCCCAGACCCGCGGTCTGTAGCCAGCCGACCGCGGCGAGCTGTCGCAGGTGCTGGTAGATATCGGCCGAGGTGCCCAGCTCCTCGATGGCCGCGAGGTCCGCAGCGGTCCTGCGACCGTAGACGATCTCCTGCAACAGTCGCAGCCGTACCGGGTTCGCCAGTGCGGCAAGGCAATTGGCGGCCTCGATGGTCCAGACGTCGCCCACGATGGCATCGGTGGCGTACTGCGCCTGCCAATCGAATCGCTCGCCGGTCGGCAGTTGCAGCGCCCCGGCGAGCAGCACTCCACCGGTGCGCTTGCCCGCGTCGGCGAACTCCTGCCGCAGCCGCGCCACCGCCCACGGGAGTTGCGCGTCGTCGGGGTGCACGCTCTCCAGGGCAGCGACGCGCCGTTCCAATTCTTCGAGTCGGTCGACCAGTTCCTCCACGCCGGTCAACCTACGCCACCCCGAAGCTGTTGCGCCGCATCATCCACACAGCGACGCACCCCGGGACCGAACGGACCCGGGGTGCGCGCTGAACAACGATCAACGCGTGACAGCACCGAACGACGGCTGCTGGATCGTGCCGAGCTGGTAGGCGAACCCGTCGGGGTGCGCCTCGGAGACCGGCACCGACCAGCGGTGCCACAGGTTGCCGTACACCGCGGCCACGATCAGCCCGCCGCCGGTGTTCAGCGGTGCGGTGCGGATAGTGGTGTCGACCGGCACGTCCATGTGCTCGGTCAGGACCGCTGTGCCGCTCTGTCCGTTGGACAGGTTCAGCCACATGACCTCGAGCTTGGCGCCACCCTGGTTCGGCGAGATGGTGCCGGGCCCGCCGAAGAAGCCGAAGCGGAAACCGTCGACATCGAGGGCGATGCCCGAGCCGTACACGCCCGGACCGCCACCGTTCTGGCCGATATCGGAGGTCGCGGGGATCTGGAAAGGCTGCGCGGGCAGTGCGACGTCGACCGCGCCGTTGGCGGCGAGCTGGTCGAGGGCGGCGAGTGCGCCCGGATTGTCGGCCACCGACGTGCGCAGCTGCGAGACGGCCGAGGCCACGTCGACAGTCTGTGGCGCCGGGTCCGCGACAGCGGGGCCCGCGAAGACGATGGCGACGGCGGCCGAGGTGACGGCTACCGCGGTGGTGAAGCGACGCATGAAACTCAGATGATGCATAACCAGCTCTCCTCGAGTGTTCCTGGTGCAGCTTTTTCTGGTAATTCGTTCGCTCTGTGTGGGAATACGGGGTGTTATCCGCCGACCACCTGTGCACCGTACCCACAAGTGGTTGTGGGCTCCGTCACTGCCCCGGGAAAAGTCGAGTTCAGAACCTCGGGAGATCGGCTACGGCATGTGCGCGATCTCTACCTTGTAGCCGCGATAGAGCTCGGGTGCGGCAGTGAGGACCGGCATGTCCAAATGCTGCGCGGTGAACACCACGGGCGCGATCAGCGGCCAGTCGAGGTGGTCATCGACGATCGGCACCGTGGTGGAGATACGGATGGCGGTGGGCGCGTCGAGTTCGGCCCAGCGCACCGCGACGCGGTTGTCGAGCAGCCTGCCGAGTTCGTCGATGTTGTCGACGGCGCGCATCGCGGCCATCAGACTCACGGTGGGTACCACCAGGATTCGGCGCTGCTGGGTGAACTGGCGCATGATCACCTGCCCGAACAGCGGCGACAATGCCAGCGAGGTGAGCGCGGTGTGATCGGCGACGCTCACTGGCGACTGTCCAGCGCGCCCATCAGTTTGCTCAGTTTGGCTTGCGCCTCGGCGATGTCTTCCGCGGAATGCTGGGTGATTCGCGCGTCGAGCCTGCCCAGGATCTGTTCGCGTAGATCGTCGTTGAAGTACGCGGGCGGCAATGCCCCGTGCCGCAACACTTCGGCTGGTACCACCGCGACCAATTCTTTGCCCTCCCGCGTGACGATCACCGGTCGTCCGCTCGCGGACACCCCGTCGAAAACATTACCGAGCTGACCGCGTAACTCGGTCAGCGGCACACTGTCGTAATCGGCCATAGTCAACTGTACATCGGTGTGTACAGTCTGGCTGTCCGATGAGTGGGAGAAACTATGTCGGACTTCTGCCGCAGGTCAGCGCATAAAACCTAGCTTTTATGCTACCCGTCGATTCGGCCGCGGAAGCGGTGTACGCGGTGCTCCACTGTGCCTCTGTCTCACAGCACTCGCTTGGCAGCGAAGGAGTATCGATGTCTGAGTCCACTCGCCGTGTCACTGCCGTCCTCGCCCTGTGCGGCGGTCTGGTGATCGGTCCACTATCTGGCACTGCCGTGGCCGCACCCAGCCACGTACTCACCAGCCCCGCCCAGGTCGCCGACGCGCCACGCCTGGCCGGCGCGGACAACTTCCGCGATATCGCCGGAACCGGCGCCGGATATCAGGCGCAGGGGAGCCATCGCCTGAACAAGGGCGTGATCTATCGGTCGAACGCCCTGACCTTCAGTGACGCCGATCTGGCCACGGTCGAGGGACTGCGGGTGGCCGAGATCGTCGACTTGCGCAACGACGACGAGATCGCCGCCGCTCCCGACCGTGTTCCGGCCGGCGCCGCCTACGTCAACATCCAGATCCTGGCAGGCAACCTCGCCGAGCAGGCGGGCAAGGCGGCGAGCCCCGAGGAGGCGCGGGAACTGATGCGCTCGGTCAACCGCAAGTTCGTGACCGAGCCGGACGCTCGCGACGGCATGGCGCAAACACTGACCCGGATCGCCGAGCAGCCGGGCCCGATCGTGTTCCACTGCACGGCGGGCAAGGATCGCACCGGCTGGGCGGCCTATCTGCTGCAGAGCCTCGTGGGGGTCGACTCCGACACGATCATGGACGACTACCTGCTCACCAATGAGTACTCGGCGGCCTCGATCGAGGCCACCATCGCGCACATCGCCGAGACCAGGGGGCCGGCGGCCGCCGAGATCATCCGTCCGATGATCGGTGTGGAGCGTGGCTATCTCGAAGCCGGTATCGCCCAGCTGACCACCGATTACGGCACCGTCGACAAGTATCTGCGCGACGGGCTCGGGCTGCGCCC
This sequence comes from Nocardia sp., assembly GCA_014360565.1. GTDB lineage: Bacteria > Actinomycetota > Actinomycetes > Mycobacteriales > Mycobacteriaceae > Nocardia. The sequence continues at coordinate 116 of JACIXH010000085.1, read as the reverse complement.
GCAGGTCGTCAACGCGTTGCGGGCCAAGCTCATCAAGTAGGCCCGCGACGCCGACGCCCCGCCGGAACGGTAGTCCGGCGGGGCGTCGTGCTCACCCGATCACTCAGGCGACTTTG
>JACIXH010000084.1 GCA_014360565.1 Nocardia sp. | reverse complement strand
CTGGCATCGGTGCGCGGGCAGCGGCCCGAGGATGTGCGATATCCCGGTGCGGCCGAACCCCTGCAGCAGGTGTGGATCGCGCTGCGGGTGAACATCAGGGCGGTGCTGGAGAACGTTTCGATCGCCGACATCGCTGCCGACCGACTGCCCGGCTTCATCGGCGAACTGGTCGCCGACCCGGGTGCTTGGGCGCGGCGAGAACCGCGCGCACCTGCGAGCACGTGAGTTATCCACAGGCTGAGAGTTGTCCACAGGGCTGGGGAAAGTGGGCGGCGCTGGTCACCGGCGCGCGGTAGCCTTCGACCATCATGTTGATCACCCTGCTGCGGACCTACTTGGCCCCGTACCGCGCCCAGCTGGCGGGTGTCCTCGTACTCCAGCTGGTCTCGGTTATCGCGATGCTCTACCTGCCCAGCCTCAATGCCGATCTGATCGACGAGGGTGTCACCAAGGGCGATATCGGTTTCATCTGGACCACCGGTCTGTGGATGCTCGCGGTGAGCTGCGTGCAGATCGTGGCCTCGTCGGCGTCGGTGTACTTCGGCGCGCAGGCGGCGATGGGCGCCGGGCGGGACATGCGCGGTGGCGTGCTGCACAGGGTGGAGACGTTCTCGGCCAGGGAGGTCGGGATGTTCGGCGCACCGTCGCTGATCACCCGCTCGACCAACGACATCCAGCAGGTCCAGCTGCTCATCGTGATGTCGGTGACGATTTTGGTGATGGCGCCGATCATGTGTGTCGGCGGCGTCGTCATGGCGCTGCGCGAAGACCTGGCGCTGTCGTGGTTGCTGCTGATCGCGGTCCCGGCGCTGGCCATTGCGATGGGCACGATCGTGGCCAAGATGGTGCCGATCTTCCGTCAGATGCAGGACCGCATCGATGGGGTCAACCGGGTGCTGCGCGAGCAGATCACCGGCATCCGGGTGGTGCGCGCGTTCGTGCGGGAACGCCAGGAGATCTGGCGTTTCGGGATGGCCAACACCTCGCTCACGGATGCCTCGCTGCGAGTGGGCAAGCTCGGCGCGCTGATGTTCCCGACCGTGATGTTGATCAGCAATCTGACCGCAGTCGGGGTGATCTGGTTCGGTGGTCACCACGTGGACAACGGCACGATGCAGGTCGGCTCGCTCACCGCGATGCTGTCCTACGTCATGCAGATCCTGATGGCCGTCATGATGGCCTCGTTCCTGGCGATGATGGCCCCACGTGCGGCCGTCTCCGCCGACCGGATCGGGGCAGTACTGCAGACCGAGTCCTCGGTCCGCCCGCCGCCGCTGCCCCAGCTGTTCAAGGGCGACCCGGCCACGGTCGATATGCAGTTCGCGGAATTCGCCTACCCCGGCGCGGAGAAGCCGGTGCTGCGCGGCATCCGGTTCACGGCCACCCCCGGTACCACCACTGCCATTGTCGGTTCGACCGGTGCGGGCAAGAGCACACTGATCAATCTGATCCCGCGCTTGATCGACGTCACCGACGGCGCGGTCTATGTCGGCGGCACCGACGTCCGCCATCTCGACCTCGAGTTACTGCGTGGCGGAATCGGATTGGTGCCACAGAAGGCCTACCTGTTCTCCGGCACCATCGCGACCAACCTGCGCTACGGCAAGTCCGATGCCACCGACGAAGAACTCTGGCACGCGCTCGAGGTGGCCCAGGCGGCCGATTTCGTGCGCGAGATGCCGCAGGGCCTGGACACTCCGGTGGCCCAGGGCGGCACCACGGTGTCGGGTGGCCAGCGCCAGCGGCTGTGTATCGCCCGCGCGTTGCTGCGCAAGCCGCGCATCTTCCTGTTCGACGATTCCTTCTCCGCGCTCGACGTCGCCACCGACGCCCGGCTGCGGGCCGCGCTCGCGCCCGAGACCGCCGACGCGTCGGTGATCATCGTGGCCCAGCGGATTCAGACGATTCGCGACGCCGATCAGATCGTCGTCCTGGAGGACGGCGCGATGGCAGGCATCGGTACCCATGACCACTTGATGCAGCGTTGCTCGGAGTACCGCGAGATCGTCGAGTCCCAGCTGAGCGTGGAGGAAGCCCGATGAGGCCAGGCGCACCCGGTCCCGGAGCGCCGGGAACGAAGGCCAAGTCGTTCCGCCCGTCGCTGAAACGACTGCTGAGCAGGCTGGCGCCCGAGAAGTTCACCGTCGGCGTGATCATCGGGCTGGTGATCACCTCCGTGGTGCTCAATACGATGGGCCCGTATCTGCTCGGCAGGGCGACGAACCTGGTGTTCGACGGCTTCGTCGGCAAGCAGCTCGAGCCCGGTCTCACCAAAGACCAGACTGTCGAACTGCTGCGCTCCCAGGGCGAGACCACCCGCGCCGACATGCTCTCGGCGATGAACGTGATTCCGGGGACCGGGGTCGACTTCGACGCCGTCGGCCGCGTGCTGTTGATCGTGCTCGCGCTGTATGTGGCCGCCTCGGTGTTCGGCTGGATGCAGGGCTACCTGCTCAATATCGTCATCAACCGGACCGTGAAGCGGCTGCGCGACGAGGTGGAGCAGAAGCTGCACCGCCTGCCACTGCGCTACTTCGACACCGCACCGCGCGGCGATGTGCTCAGCCGCGTCACCAACGATGTCGACAACGTCTCGCAGAGCCTGCAGCAGACACTGAGTCAGCTGCTGGTCTCGCTGTTCACCGTGATCGGCATCCTGATCATGATGTTCTGGATCTCGCCGCTGTTGGCGCTGATCGCGCTGCTCACCGTGCCCGCCGCGATCGTGGTCACCGCGCAGATCGCCAAGCGATCCAAGCCGCACTTCGTCAATCAGTGGAAGTTCACCGGTGAGGTGAACTCCTCGGTGGAAGAGGCGTACACCGGCCACGAGATCATCACCGCGTTCGGCCGCGGTCGCGAGGTCGGCAAGGAATTCGACCACCGCAACCAGAAGCTCTACGACGCGAGCTTCAAGGCGCAGTTCATCTCCGGCCTGATCATGCCGGCGATCATGTTCCTCGGAAACGTGAACTTCGTGTTCATCGCGCTGGTCGGCGGGCTGCGGGTGGCCACCGGCAATCTGTCGCTCGGCGAGGTGCAGGCATTCATCCAGTACTCGCGCCAGTTCAGCCAGCCGCTCACCCAGATCGGTGCGATGGCGAACCTGTTGCAGTCCGGCGTGGCCTCGGCGGAGCGGATCTTCGAGATCCTCGATGCCGAGGAACAGAGCCCCGATCCGCTGGTGGAGAACTCGCGCCCGGTAGACCGTGGACGGGTGGAGTTCGAGGCGGTGTCCTTCGGCTACGACCCGGAATCACCCGTCATCGAACGGCTTTCGCTGGTTGCCGATCCCGGCCACGTCGTCGCGATCGTCGGCCCCACCGGCGCGGGCAAGACCACGCTGGTGAACCTGCTGATGCGCTTCTACGAACTCGACGCGGGCACCATCGCGATCGACGACGTCGACATCACCACCATCACCCGCGACCATCTGCGCTCGCGCATCGGCATGGTGCTGCAGGACACCTGGCTGTTCAAGGGCACCATTCGCGAGAACATCGCCTACGGGAACCCCACGGCAACGGAGGCCGATATTCAGGACGCGGCCCGCGCGGCCTACGTCGACCGATTCGTGCACTCGCTGCCCAACGGCTACGACACGGTGATCGACGAAGAAGGCGGCGGGGTGAGCGCGGGTGAGAAACAGCTGATCACGATCGCCCGCGCGTTCCTCGCGAAGCCCTCGATCCTGATCCTGGACGAGGCGACCAGCTCGGTCGACACCCGCACCGAGTCGCTGGTCCAGCACGCCACCGCGGCCCTGCGCCGCGATCGCACCAGCTTCGTGATCGCGCACCGGCTTTCGACGATTCGCGACGCGGACCTGATCGTGGTGATGGACAAGGGCCGCATCGTCGAACACGGCACCCACGAGCGGCTGCTCGCCGAACGCGGACCGTACTTCGACTTGTACAACGCCCAGTTCGCGGCGGCGCAGTAAACGCCGGGCACGGACTCCGTCCACTACTACAACGCCCAGCTCACACGTGCCATTCGCACCCTGGCACGATGGTGCGGTGGCCGATAGCAGCGAGTTCTCCTTCGAAGTAGGCACCCGTCTGGACGGGGGTCGTAACGGCCGGACCGGGTTGATCTCCACCCCGCACGGACAGATCGCCACGCCCGCTTTCATTCCGGTGGGCACGAAGGCTTCGGTGAAGGCTGTGCTGCCGGAAACGATGGGCGAGATCGGGGCGCAGGCGCTGCTGGCCAATGCCTACCACCTGTATCTGCAGCCCGGCGCCGACGTCATCGATGAGGCGGGCGGGCTCGGCCGGTTCATGAACTGGCCGGGACCCACCTTCACCGACAGCGGCGGATTCCAGGTGATGTCGCTGGGCGTCGGGTTCAAGAAGGTCCTCGCGATGGAGGCCGTGGATATCCGATCCGATCAGGTGATCGCGGCGGGCAAGGAGCGGCTGGCCACCGTGGACGACGACGGGGTCACCTTCCGTTCGCACCTGGACGGTTCCAAGCATCGCTTCACCCCCGAGGTGTCGATGGGCATTCAGCACGAGCTGGGCGCCGACATCATGTTCGCCTTCGACGAGCTGACCACCTTGATGAACACCCGTGGCTACCAGGAGAAGTCGCTGCAGCGCACGCACGAGTGGGCGCAGCGTTGCATCGACGAACACGAACGGCTCACCGCCGTGCGCGATCATCGGCCGTATCAGGCGCTGTTCGCGGTGATCCAGGGCGCACAGTACGAAGACCTGCGGCGCAAGGCCTGCCGCGAGCTGGAATCGATCCGTGGAGTGCGCGGAACGGAATTCGACGGGTACGGCATCGGCGGCGCCCTCGAAAAGCACAATCTCGGCACGATCGTCGGATGGTGCTGCGACGAGCTGCCCGAGGCCAAGCCGCGCCACATGCTGGGGATCAGCGAGCCGGAGGACATGTTCACCGCGATCGAGAACGGTGCGGACACGTTCGACTGCGTGAACCCCTCACGCGTGGCGCGCAATGCCGCGATCTATGTCGACGAGGGCCGCTTCAACATCAACACCGCCCGGTTCCGGCGGGACTTCACCCCGATCGACGAGAACTGCGACTGCTACACCTGCGCCCATTACACCCGCGCGTACCTGCATCACCTGTTCAAGGCCAAAGAGATGTTGTCGGCGACGCTGTGCACGATTCACAACGAGCGCTTCACGATTCGGCTCGTCGACCGGATCAGAGTCAGCATCGAGGGCGGGTATTTCGACGAGTTCAAGAAGGAGTTCCTCGGCCAGTGGCGGGGCCGGATCAAGGTGCCGGGGGAGTAGGCGGCGGACCTCGCGGATCCGCCGCCTGTGCCTCGCGCTAGTCGTGCAGCGCGGCCACCTTCGCCGGGGCGTAGGTGGGTTCGGTCTTCTTGAGGACGGCGATGACGCGGTAGGTGATCGGCATGACGAGCACCTCGCACAAGGTCTTCCACAGGAAGCCGACGATCACGTAGTTGATGAACGACTGCCAGGTATTGATGCCGATCGCGGTGGCGGCGATCGAGCAGAAGATCAGGGTGTCGGCGAACTCGCCGACGACGGTGGAGCCGATCAGGCGTGCCCACAGGTGCTTTTCCTTGGTGCGTTCCTTGATCAGTACCAGGGTGGCCGAGTTCAGGAGCTGACCGACGAAGTAGCCCGCCAGACCCGCGAGCACCAGCTGCGGGGTGGTGCCGATGACCGTGCGGAAGGCTTCCTGGTTCTCGTAGAAGCCGGCGGCGGGGAGTTGGATGGCGATGGAGAAGCAGCCGACCGTCAGCAGCAGCGCGCCGAAACCGATGTAGATGGCGTGGCGGGTGGCGCGGAAGCCGTAGACCTCGCTGAGCACATCGCCGAGGATGTAGGCCAGCGGGAACAGGAAGAAGGCGCCGTCGGTCGCGATCGGCAGCAGCTGGATCGGGCCGAGCATCACCGAACTATCGGTGAAGAACTCCACGCCCTTGGTGGCGCAGATGTTGGAGATGATCAGCGTCGCGGTGAACAGGGCGACGATCATCGGATAGAACCCCCGCGCAACCTGGGCGAATGCCGCATGTTCCGGCGCGGGGTGCCCAGATTGGGCGGGTTTGTCGAGCGAATTCGTATCAGTCACGACCACCATTCTCCCAACCCGCACCCCACTCACCACCCGGACCCGGCAAACCTGATGCGTCGCTCCCGCGTATACCGCCCTGGACCCAGCGAGACCGGATGGATCACGGGCTCGGGCTGTTGAACCTGGTGCGTCCCTTCCACAACCCCCTGCCCCATCCCACCCAGTACGCTGTAGCAATGACGAATCCCGGCGATTCCGACGAGTGGTGGAAGCAGTACGGCGGCTCCGGCGTGTCGCCGGAGTCCGGCGCGCCGGGTTCGGTGCCGCAGTACCCCCAGCAGCCCGCGCCGCCTGCCTCGCAACCGCAGTACCCGCAGCAGCCTCCGTCGCAGCCGCAGTACCCGCAACAGCCACCGTCGCAGCCGCAGTACCAGCAGCCCAACCAGCCGCAATATCCGCAGCAGCAGCCACCCGCTTACGGGCAGCCTCCTGCCTACGGCGCGTACCCGGCCGCGGGTGCTTACCAGCCCTACGGCGGGCAGTACCCGCAACCGCAGGGCACCAACGGCTTGGCGATCGGCGCGCTGGTCTCCTCGCTGATCGGTCTGTGCAGCTGTGGTCTCGGCGCGATCGTCGGCATCATCCTCGGGGTGATGGCGCTCAACCAGATCAAGGAGCGCGGCGGCGAGGGTAAGGGCATGGCGCAGGCAGGCATCTGGATCGGTGTCGCCGCGATCGTGGGCTGGATCCTCTACGTGGTCCTCATTCTCGTGATCGGCATCAGCACCGACACCTCGACCACATACTGACCCGAACAACCGACAAGGGGCGCTTCCGGAATCCGGAAGCGCCCCTGTTGTTTTCAGGTGAAGGGAATCAGCCCTTGACGACCTGCGTGCCGCCGGCGAACTTGTCGTGCCAGCCCTGCTTGTTCGGGTCGTTGCTGATGGTGACGGCGATGTAGATCATCAGGCCGACGGTCACCAGCTGGCCGAGGCAGTAGATGGCCATCGGAACCAGGAAGATGTTGCGCTTGAGCGAGGTTTCGGGGGTGAGCTTCGGCGCTCCGCCGGGAGCGACGACCCGCAGACCGAGCAGCTTCTTGCCCAGGGTGGTGCCCTGGGTCACCTCGAAGGCGACGTTGTAGCCGACGTAGGCGAGCGCGCCGATGAGCGCGGTGATGATGCTGCCCACGATCGGGCTGTCCAAGAACGCGAAGCCGAGGCCGAGGTTCACGAAGAACAGCGGGATACCGATGATGATGCCGTCGATGAACCGTGCGCCGAAACGGGTACCGAGGTCCGCCGCCTGCACGCCGCCGAAGCCCTGCTGACCGTACTGCGCCTGGCCGTACGCGGGCTGGGCGTACGGGTCCTGGCCGTACGGCGGCTGCTGCTGGCCGTAGGGGTCGGGCTGGCCGTAACCGGGCTGGGGTGCCCCGCCGTGTCCGGGCTGGCCGTACGGCTGCTGCTGGCCGTAGCCGGGCTGCGGCTGCTGCTGGCCGTAGGGGTCCTGGCCGTAGCCGCCGGGCTGACCGCCCTGCGGGTACTGGTTGGGGTCGTAACCACCGCTGGTCATAATCTCAGTCCTCGTTTTGATCTTCTTGATCGGTCGTTGCGTACGTTACGGACATCCCTCTGGTCGGAACAACCCGATAGGCTCGAGTATCCACGGTTTCCGGGGGATCCGGGCAGGGTCGAAAACTTCGCGCAGCTCGGCAGTTGTCCGTGCGCGATATCCGAGTGAATCCGCGATCGCCGCCACCACATCCCCGGGGGTGTTGCCGAGCGCGCGCTGATCCGAAAGACTCACGGCTCCATCCCGTTTGGCGAGCCGCTTGCCCTCTTCGTTGAGTACGAGCGGCACGTGGGCGTAGGTCGGCACGGTGAGTCCGAGCAGGTGGGACAGATAGGCCTGGCGCGGCGTGGAAGGCAGCAGGTCGTCACCGCGAACCACCTGGTCGATGCCTTGAGCGGCATCGTCGACCACGACAGTGAGGTTGTAGGCCGGGATGCCGTCGCCGCGCAGCAGCACCACATCGTCCACGGCGCCCCGATATCGACCGTGCAGCAGATCGGTGATCTCGTACTCGGCCGTCTCGGCCCGCAAACGTACTGCGCCGCTGCGGCCTTCGGCACGCTTGGCCGCCCGCTCGGCATCGCTGAGCTGACGGCAGGTGCCCGGGTAGGCCCCCATCGGCCCGTGCGGCGCGGTGGCCGCCTGCTGGATTTCGCGTCTGGTGCAGTAACACTCATAGGTGCGCCCGGCGGCGGTCAGTTCGGCCACGGCGGCGGCGTAGATCGGCAGCCGTTCGGACTGGTAGACAACCGGGCGGTCCCAATCGATACCGATCGCGGCGAGGTCGTCGAGCTGGCGCTGGGCGGCGCCGGGGCGAACCCGGTCCAGATCGTCGACCCGGATCAGGAATTCGCGCGCGGAGGTTCGCGCGAAAAGCCAGGCGAGCACGGCGGTACGCAGATTCCCCACGTGCAGCTCGCCCGAAGGGCTCGGCGCGTAGCGGCCCGCACCTCGACTCGTCGGCACCCCTGGATCCTAGGCGGGCTCGCGGCACAGTCGTGTCCGCAGGCGTTCCTCGGCGATGGGGTCACCGGCGTCGAGCGCGTCCAGCAGCTCCCGCGTGTGCGCGATCAGCCCGGCCAGGTCCACACCGTGCTGCTGGGCGTTCGCCGGGTAGGACCCGAGGCGCTCGCTCGCGCGGCGCAGCAGCGTGCCCGCACCTTTGGCGTTGCCCCGCTGGATGTGGGTGAGGCCAACGGCGTATTGGGCCAACCCTTGCCAGAGCATCCGCTCGGCAACCGGCCCGTTCTTCCATGCCGCCTCCAATACCTCGTGGGCATTGAATGCCAATCCGTCGTCCAGCAGTTGCTGAGCGAAGGCGAGAGTTTGCTGGGGTCCGAGCTCGAGGTCGTCGGGAATTCGCTCGACTCCTGGACTGCCGGGCGGCAGCGGTCGGCCGAGCCGGTCGCGGGGGCGGTCGCTACGGGCACGACCTGCGGTGTCACGGTCACGGGAGATCATTCCCCCATGATCCACGCCCGCCGTCGATGGTGCTCGAGTGGCAGATGTGACACTCGAGAAATTGACGTATCACGGACTAATCACATGGAAGTAAATCTAGATGTGTCAACTGTAAGAGGAATGGGTATGGGGACTGGCAATGTCCCCGCAAACGTGAAGCTTCGCAAGCTTGGCAAAACGATATGAGAAAGCAAATTCTCTTCCGCAACATTGCGGAAGACCTGCTAGTGTTTCTTCCGCGGGGGCAGCCCCCGGAGGCGGAAACACCTCGATGCGCTGGTTCGTGCCGGTCGGTTGCGCGCCCCGTGTGGCAGTGCCTTGTGTGCCACGAAGTAACTCATCGGTCGCACCGGATTTCGACAATGTTCAACGATTCCAGGAGTTATCCCTCTTCTCGATGAACCAAAGGAGCAAGTGCCGTGGAAGTTGATGTGACCGACGCTGTGTGGCGGAAGAGCACCTACAGCGGACCCGATGGGAACTGCGTCGAAGTGGCCTTTCTCGCCGGCGGCGCTATCGCCGTTCGCGACACCAAGGACCGCGGCCGTGGACCCGTGCTGGCCTTCGGTCCAGGGCAGTGGCGTGCGTTTCTCGCCGATCTCACTGCGGGAGAGTTCACCCGCGGCTGAGCCGCGAGATGGAACTCGAACAGGCAATACCGGCCCCGAGTCGAGCGGACTCGGGGCCTTCTCAGTGACCTCGCAGGCTTGGCCTATCGTGGCCGGATGACCACGATGGCCGCGCGTGACGCGACGATGTTCTGGCTGTCACGTCGCACGGCCAACGACGTGTTCCTGCTCTACTCTTTCGGCGAAACCGATACCGCAACAGCGGAACTCCGCGCTTTCGTGGCCGCGCGCGCCGCGCGTATTCCGGATCTGCGGATCCGCTTACAGGAGATACCGGGCGATCTCGGATATCCATATTGGGTCTCCGCCGAATTCACGTCCCAGCAATTCATCCATCACCGGCCGGACGGCCTGGCATGGCGCGAGCTGCTCACGGATCTGGGCGAACTCCTGGGAACCGGTATCGTCGCGACCGAATTCCCCTGGCGCATCCATGTCTTCCGCGGCGTTCGCAGTGCGCCGCGGTCGGCCGAGCCCGTCATGGTGGTGGTGCTGCAACTCTCACACGCACTGGCCGACGGCACCCGCGCCGCCGCGATCGCGCGAGCGCTCTTCGGGCCGGCTGTGGATGAGGACGTTGTCCACAGCACGCCTGGTGCGCCTGTGGATAACTCGGCACATCGCCCGGTCGGACCTGCACAAACTTCCACACAGCCTGTTGATTCCTGTGGACAACCCTGTGGATGGATCTCGCGTCGGGTAGATCCGAGATGGCTTGGGGTGCTGCGTTTTCCCCAGCAGCTGGCTGCCACAGTGTGGCGCGGACGCGCCGCCTACCAGGCGCAGCGGGAGTTGGCGGATCGCACGGCTGCCGGTGAGGTGCCCGCGGCTGCAACCGGATTCGCGCCGTGCGCGCTGAATCCGGAGTTCGAAGTGGGCGAACGCGGTGTGCGCATGATGGTTGCCGACGCGACAGATCTCCGCATTCCGGGCAGAACAGTCACTGTTGTTGCGATGACGGCGATTTCGCGCGCGTTGGCGGAGTACCTCCGTGAGCGCGGCGAACCGCCGAAGAGGCTGGGGACGGCCCTGCCGATGGCGCTGCCTGCGCCTAGCTCGGCCCGCAACAACTACCGCGGACTGTCCATCGATCTGCATATCGACGAACCGGACCTGCGGATCCGCGCCGACCTCATCGCCGATGAACTCGCCACGCGCCGGGAACGAGCGCTGAATCCGCTGCTGCGCGCGCAGGACCGAGTCGGCGAGGTCGTCCCGTCGCTGCTGGCGAAACGCGATGTCGAGCGTGCCGACCTGGGCCATGTGCCGGCCGCGCTGGACGGCAACACCGTCGTTTCCAGCGTCTACCGCGGCCCGGCCGACCTCGCCTTCGCTGGGGCCCCGGTCCTGTTCACCGGTGGTTTTCCCGCACTCGGCACGGTCATGCACCTCACCCACGGTGTGCACGGGATCGGCGAAAACGTGACGCTGTCAGTACATTCCGACCTGCGCGTGCTGCCCGACCCCAACCGCTATCTGGAACTACTCGCCGAGTCGCTGGCCGCGGTTGTCGCCGCCCACCGCTGATCGTCGGACAAAACCGATCGCGCGGCCTGGTCGCCCGGTATCACCGAATTCGGCTGGGGCCGACGCTGTTTCCCGCTCGCTTCAACTCGGCGCCTACCGCCAGCAGTGCCGAGTGCAGCGCTGTCGCCGCATCGGATCCGGCGGCTTCGCCTTCGATCACACCGTCGATCCGGAACGGGCAGAAGTATCCGGTTCCGCTGCCGGTCCGATGAGGTCGCCCGATCTCGATGAGCGGCCCGGACCGGTGCGCCGCGGCGATCGCTGTCGCGAGAGCGGCGTCGGCAGCCCTCGGATCGCGGCGACGAGTAGCGGGCAATGCGGGCGCCGACTGCGCGTGCACCCGCTCGTACCATGCGATCACCTCGAAAGAGGCCGCGCGCGTGCCGGTTTCGTAGTGGCCTAGCGCCGCCCTGCTGTAGGGAACGCGAGTGGCCAACGCGGCCAGCGACAATCCGGCCTCTTCCCGCAGTCGCCGCAAACGAGCTCCGACGATGCCGTTCCCCTGCTCGCCCCGACTGGACATGGACCCATCGTAGAGAACTGTAGACGTTTGTAGACGCTTTTCGCTGTCCAAAAGGTCTTGACGGAGACCATACTTTTTCGTGGCGGCTCAGCGACCACCATACGCGCCACTCGTGCAAGCACTGACTCGTTCGGAGGGGAACCGATGGAGATATTTCTGTGGATTGCCATGGGACTGTTCGTGTTCGGGGCGCTGTGCCGCTACCTACTACTCACACCGCCCGCCGAACGCGGGCGGCCGAGCGTCGCCGAGATCCGGCGGCGGCTTCAGGCCGAGCGCGAGGGACCCGGCCACGACTCGACGCTGCCGTCGGTCCGCAACATTTCCGCGAGAAGCTTTTCGGCATCGGACTTTTCCCGCGCGAGAACGCTCCAGCCGCGCACCAGACCGTCGGGGCCCGATTTCGTCGTCCACGAGCCGACGGCGTGAGCACCCTGGGGATGCAGCGAGTAGTAGATGGTGCCGACCGGAAACGCGATGTCCATGCCGCGTACCCAGCCGGTGAGCGCCTCGCCCTCCCACACCCGCATCTCGCCCCGCATCCCCGTGGCCGGATCGGTAACGGGTACAGGCGGTTCGGCAGCCGAGTCGATCATCAGATGGTCGCCCTCGTGCCGGATGGTCACCGCCGCTACCTCGACCTCGTCCGGGTGGTTCGCCGGCTTCTGCCAGGCTGCCCACCAGCGACCGGCCAGATCGACGCGGTTGTCCACGATGCCCGCCAGCTCCGCCAGCGAGACCTGCAACGCATCGGCCAACCGGACCGCGACCGGCAGCGTCGGCGACTGCTCTTCGGACTCGTACCTGGTGATCTGGCGCGAGCTCACCCCGATCGCGGTGGCCAGCGCGGGCTGCGAGAGCCCGAGCAGCCTGCGCCGCTCCTGGATCACCTTCCCCGTTCCGGTGTTCATACAGTCATCGCCTCCATTGCCGGCCCCTCCCGTCACACCCTGCTGGACACATCCGCACCAGACCCGCCGACATCGCGCGCCGCCACCCGCCGTCACGAAGACCACTGGCGCACCGCACATGCCGACTGCGTGGCCGATTCTTCCATTTCTTCGCTCCAGCAGGCCCGTTTCGTGCTGACTCAGCACAATGACTGCGGTCCCCGCTGCCTCCAGCACCTGGCGGCGACGGCCTACAGCACCGGGTTGATCGACGACATCTGAGCGCGAACTCCAGGTCAGCAGGCTCGACACGTTGACGAACTGGTTGCGAGACGACGAAGGTGCTGCAATCGCCATTACCGTCGAGGTATGAGTGTGGACCCCCTGGCGGAAGGCGACGGCGCCACCATTATCGAACGCCCGGGTCTGCGACACCGGTGGTGGCGATTGCGCCGCCCCTTCGTGCTGCCCTCCCAGCGCGCGACCGCCGACAACATCGTCGCCGCACCCACCCCGCTGCAACCGATCGACCTCGCCGACGATGCCGAGGTCGCGCAGGTCCTCGACCTGGCGGTGCGGGTGGGCGAGGTGGTGCTCGCGGCGGGCACCGGTGTCGGTGACACCACGGCGCAGGTCCGCTTCATCGCTTCCACCTACGGTCTGAACAACTGTGACATCGATGTCACCTTCGACGCGATCCGCATCTGGGCCGATCGCGGGACGCGGCTACCGCCCGCCAGCGATATGCGGGTGGTGAAGTATCGCTCCCTCGACTTCACCCGATTGGCCGCGGTCGACCGGCTCACCCGCCGCATCCGTAGCCAGATCGTCCCGGTCGACCAGGCGCACGTCGCGCTCGACGAGCTCATCTCGTCGCGGCACCCCTATCCGCGCTGGGTATCGACGGCCGGCTGGTCGTTGCTCGCGGCGGCGATCGCGGTGCTGCTCGGTGGTGGGTTTCTGCTCGCCACCATCAGTTTCGCGACCACCGCGGTGATCGATGTGGTGAACCGGGTGCTCCATCAGCTCGGCTTGCCCCTGTTCTTCCAGCACATGATCGGCGGTGTCATCGCCGCTGCCCCTGCCATCGCGCTCGCCGCGTTCAGCGAACACTGGCGGGCCGACGCCGCGCTGATCGTGGCCGCGGGCATCACCGTGCTGCTGTCGGGTTTGCAGTTGGTCGGTTCGGTTCAGGACGCGATCACCGGCGCGCCGATCACCGCCGCGGCCCGCATGCTCGAAGTGGTGATGATGACTGCGGGCATCGTCGCCGGTATCGGTCTGGCGCTGCGCATCTCGACCATGATGGGGATCGCGGTACCGGAGATCGCGGCGAGCGCTGGTCGCGACATCGAATATCTGCCGATCAAACTGGTCGCCGGTGCCGTTGCGGCGATCGCGTTCGCGCTGGCCTGTTACGCCGAGCGGCGGGCGCTGGTCGCCGCCGGGCTCAGCGGTGCGGGCGGCACCATGGCCTACCTCGGCGCGCAGTACATCGGCTTCGGCCCGGTGGTGGCGTCGGGGCTGGCGGCCACGCTGATCGGTCTCGCCGGTGGTCTGATGGCGCGTCGCGCGCTCACGCCGCCGTTGGTCGTCGCGGCGGCGGGTATCACGCCGCTGCTGCCGGGTCTGAAGGTGTATCGCGGGCTGTATGCCCTGCTCGACGACGAAACCGTGCTCGGGTTCGGGCAGATTCTCGGTGCGTTCGGTGTCGGCTGCGCGCTGGCCGCGGGCGTCATCCTGGGTGAATGGTTCGACCGTCTGCTGAGTCGTCGCGGCGCGCCGCGCGACTTCGACCCGACCTACACCAGCGACCGATGAGTCGGACCCACGTGCGGCGCTGGGCTGGAGCTGCGCGCGGGCCGGGCTAGATCTGCACGAGAGTGCGTGGCCCGTCGGCCGCCGTGTCGGCGGGCGCCGGGTCCTGGATGCGCGGTTTCCCCGCCGCCCAGCGCATCTGGCTGCGGGCCGCGGGAGCCTCGGTGGCCGCCGGGATGACCAGCAGCGCGAGCGCGGCGCCGTTGCTGCCGACCACGTGCATGATGCGCGCGGCCTGTTCGTTGCGGGCTGTGCTGTCGCCGGATTCACTGGTGGTCCAGTCGAATCCGAGCCGGGCCAGCTTGCCGATCCGCGGTCCGACCGCGGCCACCAACTGGTGCAACTCGGTCATCGGCTGGTCGGTTCGCGGCCACCAGGCGCCGTCTATCGGCCCGGTGGTGGCTGTGCGGTCACGCAGCATCAGCCGGATCGGCCCGGACGCGTCGCGCCCGATGCCTGTTTCAGGTGATGTGTTCACTTCGTTGTTTGCTTTCTTATTTCTGTGCGAACGATGCCGCCAGGGCATCGCTCGGCGCGGTCCGAACTCGGACCAGCGCGAAGGCTGGGTACCCACTGGACTGTGTCGGCACGCACATGTTTTTGGGGGCGGCGACGACGGTATGTGGGTGTTGGTGGGGGTCTCCCGCACCATCGGGGCTCACTCTACGGAAGCCCACTGACAGATCCACCGATTAAACGAACAGGGCCCCGACCGGCGAACCGATCAGGGCCCTGCTGTTGCGGAGGATAGGGGATTTGAACCCCTGAGGGCGTTAACCCAACCCGCGTTCCAGGCGAGCGCCATAGGCCACTAGGCGAATCCTCCGTGGAGCAGCATAGCGGGTCGCAGGGGGTCGATGCCAAACCGGGCCCCCGCGACCCGGTCTGACCTGCTACTTCTTCAAAGCTGCCATGACCTTGCGGACCTGCGCTTCGGCGGCTGCCGACATGTCGGTGCGGTCGTAGCTGCCCATCGTGGACACTTCGATCTCCACCTTCACCGACACATTGCTGTCGATCGCCGCGACGACGTAGGTGTAGTCGTTGGGGATCGAGCTGTAGATCTGCTGTTCGCTGGCGTAGTAGGCCTCGGTGCCGAGGCCGCTCACCGGGCCGTTCTCGTGGCCCTTGCCGGTGGTCCTGGTGTCGGAGCTCTTCCAGCGGGCGTAGTCGGACTCGGTGCCGGAGGAGGATTTGAATTCGACCTGCAGCGACATGCTCGCCTCGTCGGCGTTGCGGCCGGAGTCCTTGTTCTTGGCATCGCAGTTGTAGGAGCCGCCGCCGATGTACTCATAGGGTTCGCGCTCGGTGTGGGTGGTCGTCTCGCGGGTGCTAGCCCACTGGTTGAGCACGGTCAGATCCACCAGATCGCAGGCGTTTTTGCCCTTTTGGAACTCGTAGTCGCCCGCCCACTTCTCGGAGTCGGGGCCGAGCGAGTCCGTGGCCTTGTTCACCGCGAAGGCGATGCCCGCGACCACGAGGACGGCGACGACCGCGATCGATCCGAGTACCCACCACAGGGTCTTGTTGCCCGACGAGGGTGGACGCGGCGGTGCGCCCCACTGCGGCTGCGGGGCCTGATATCCACCCGCTTGCGGCTGTGCGAACTGCTGCGCCTGTGCGAACTGCTGCGGCGGTGGGAACTGCTGCGGCTGGGCGAACGGCTGCTGGTTCGCGCCGCTCTGATACGGCGCCTGCGGGGGCGCGTAGGGATTGGCGCCGCTCTGATACGGCGTGGCCGCGGGCGGTGCGGTGTACGGGCCCGGCGCGCCGATATTGCCGCGCAGCACCGTCGGGTCGGCCTGCGCAGGGGTCTGAGCTGCTCCTTCGCCGGGGCGTTCCCACCACGCGACGGTGGGGTCGGACGGCGGTACGCCATCGCCGGGTGGTTTCTGATTCGGGCCGGTCACGATCTAGCCCCCCTCTCCAGTAATGGGGAACACCGAACCCCCGCTGCCGATATCGGGTAGATCGTAGCCAGCGTCGCCGACAGCGTGGTGACTATACGGTTGCGTACACTCGAGAACTGGTCACCCGAAGTGGTGGGATCCGAGAAATATGAGGAGGAACACGTCGTGGGTACCGCGCGAACTCCCCGGGTCAGATGGATCGAGGAAGGTCTGGCCGTGCTGGCCTCCTCGGGCGTCGACGCCGTGCGGATCGAGGCGCTGGCCAAGCGCATCGGCGTGACGAAGGGCGGGTTCTACGGCTACTTCGCCGACCGCGACGCGCTGCTCACTGCCATGCTCGACGTCTGGGAGAGCGAGGCAACCGACCAGGTGCTCGAGCGCGTCGAGAGCCTCGACCCGAAGACCAAGGCCCGCGTGGCCGGGCTGCTCACCTTCTCCGGCAACCGGCTGCTCCCGATCGACCTCGCCATCCGCGACTGGGCACGTCGCGACGACGACGTCGCCGAACGCCTGCGCCGTGTCGACAACGCGCGAATGGCATTGCTGCGCGAGACAATCGGCGTGTTCTGCGAAGATCCCGACGAAGTGGAAGCCAGGAGTCTGCTGGCCTTCTGCGCCACCATCGGCAGCCACTTCCTGGCCGCCGATCACGAGGGCCGCACCCGCGTGGAAGTTCTCACCCGAGCCGCCGACCTGCTGTTCGAAGACCGGAATCGCAAGTAGCCCGAACTACCGCTACACTGGCCGACGGATCCCGCGCGGCGAGCATCCTGTGAACTCCCCCAGGGCCGGAAGGCAGCAAGGGTCAACGGGCTCTGCCGGGTGCGCGGGGTCCCCTTTAATTTCCAGGGGTCCCCCTTCGGCCGATCGGCCTACGCACCTTCGCAGCGTGCGAGCCTGATCCGAGCGCGCATACCCCGCCGTTTCCGGGCAACCGCCGGGTAACGTTGCGAGTGTTGGCACGCGCTGCGTGCACCCCACCTCGCTGCTTCGAAAGGCTGCCCAGGATGCCCCGGCAAACGCAGATCGGTTTGATGAGCCATGAGGAACTCGTGTCCGAACACGAGTCCCAGACCGCGAATTACGCGTCGCTCAAAACTGAGAAGCTCACGCTGGATCTCACCCGGGGTAAGCCGTCGCCGGAACAGCTCGATCTGTCCTCTTCGCTGCTGTCGCTGCCGGGCGAGGGCGACTACCGCGACAGCTCGGGCGCCGACTGCCGCAACTACGGCGGCCTCACCGGCCTGCCGGAACTGCGCGCGATCTTCGGCGAACTGCTCGGCATCCCGGTCGGGCAGTTGCTGGCAGGCAACAACGCCAGCCTCGAGATCATGCACGAGCTCATCGTGTTCGCGATGCTCTACGGCACCCCCGACTCCCCGCGCCGCTGGGTCGACGACGAGCCGATCAAGTGGCTGTGCCCCGCCCCTGGATACGATCGGCACTTCGCCATCACCGAGGCGCTCGGCATCGAGATGATCACCATCCCGATGCGCCACGACGGCCCCGACACCCACGCCATCGCGGCGCTGCTGGCGAACGATCCGCAGATCAAGGGCCTATGGGCGGTGCCGAACTACTCCAATCCCACCGGGGTCGTCTACTCCGAAGAGGTTGTCCGCGAACTGGTTTCGATGCCGGCTGCGGCACCGGACTTCCGCCTGTTCTGGGACAACGCCTACGCGGTGCACCCGCTCACCGACACCGCGGCCCCGGTGATCGACGTGCTCGGCCTGGCCGCGGCGGCGGGCAACCCGAACCGTCCACTGGTTCTCGCGTCGACCTCCAAGATCACCTTCGCCGGTGCGGGCGTGAGCTTCTTCGGGTCGTCGCAGGCCAATATCGACTGGTACCTGTCGCACGCCTCGAAGAAGAGCATCGGCCCCGACAAGCTCAACCAGCTGCGTCACCTTCGCTTCTTCACCGACGCCGAGGGGGTGCGCGAGCACATGCAGAAGCATCGCGCGCTGCTCGAACCCAAGTTCGCGCTCGTGCGCCGCATTCTGGAAGACCGACTCGGCGCGACCAAGGTGGCGTCGTGGACCGAGCCCAAGGGCGGTTATTTCATCAGCCTGGACGTGCTCGACGGCACCGCGGCCAGGGTGATCGCCTTGGCCAAGGAGGCGGGCATCGCGCTCACCGCGGCGGGGTCGGCTTTCCCGTACGGGACGGATCCCGAGGACAAGAACATCCGGATCGCCCCTAGCTTCCCGCAGCTGGCGGAGCTGGAGAAGGCGATGGATGGGCTCGCGACCTGTGTGCTGTTGGCAGCCACGGAGAAGTTGCTCGAGGGCTGAGTTCTCCGGGGCCCTTTGGGTAGGGATATATGGGCGTGGGCCTACCCAAAGGGCTTTTCGGGGGAGGGGATCAGGTCGGTTTGTTCACCAGGGCGCCGAACAGGGTTACCGAGATGTGGATGTCGCCGCGGTCGGCGCCTGCTCGGAGATCGGTCAGGAGCTGATCGCGTTCGCTCGCGGTGATCGCGCCGCGCAGCGCGGCCAGGTCCGCGATCCGGCGCACCAGGGCGCCCGCGCCGACCGTGCGGTCCTGCACCAGCGCGTGTGAGCCGATCTCGTCGACCGCGAGACCTGCGCCGGTGAGCAGGCCGGCGAGCCGACGACCGGACAGTGGATTGGTGGTCGAGGAGATCAGGGTGTCGATCACCGCGCTCACCACCCGCGGGTTGCCGGGATGCACGATCGCGGTGGCCCAATCACAGTCGACCACCACCGCGCGCCCGCCGGGCCGCAGCACCCTGGCGATCTCGGCCGCCGCGCGGGCGGGTGCGGTGAGGTGCTGGAAGACCCGCTCGCACAGCACCGCGTCGAAGGTGTCGGCGCCGAACGGCAGACCGTAGGCATCGCCGGAGACGAACGTCGCGCTGGAACCGGACTCGACCGCGCGGCGCTGCGCCGCGGCGAGCAGATTCGGATCCGGCTCCACGCCGACGGCGCTGCCGTTCGGCCCGACTTGCTCGGCGAAGGTGAAAACCTCCGATCCGGTGCCCGACCCGATGTCGAGCGCGCGCTCGCCGGGCCGAAGCGCCAGCGCGCTGTGACTCCATGCGCCGAGCGCGCGCATGCCGGGTTCGGTGACTTCCAGATCATGGGCGTCGATCAGTTGGTCCCGGGCCGCTTGGTCGAAGCGCGCCGGGCGTGGGGTGTAGTCGGTCATTCGTACCGCCAGAGTGGGAGCAGTCCTCGTGAGCATGAACTCAGAGGCTACTGGTGAACTGTGTCACGATGAATGTATGACTCGCACGCTGTGCCTCGCGCAGGAATCCGAGGCCGATGAACTGCTCAGCACCGATGATTTCGCGCTGCTGCTGGGGATGCTGCTCGACCAGCAGTATCCGATGGAGCATGCGTTTCGTGGGCCGCGCAAACTCGCCGAGCGTATGGGCGGATTCGATCTGCGCCGCATCGCAGGCGCGGACCCGGCCGAATTCGAGGAACTCGCGGCCACCCCACCCGCTATCCACCGCTACGGCCGGTCGATGGCGCGGCGGGCGCAGGCGCTCGCCCAGTACGTGATCGAGCACTACGACGGTGTACCCGCGCAGATCTGGACCGCGGGTGATCCCGATGGCAAAGAGGTGCTGCGCCGGTTGCAGGATCTGCCGGGTTTCGGGGCGCAGAAGGCGAA
This sequence comes from Nocardia sp., assembly GCA_014360565.1. Classification (GTDB taxonomy): domain Bacteria; phylum Actinomycetota; class Actinomycetes; order Mycobacteriales; family Mycobacteriaceae; genus Nocardia. Next base: position 2,678 of record JACIXH010000084.1, on the reverse strand, counting down.
GATCTTTCTCGCCTTGCTCGGCAAACAACGCGGCGTGCAGCCGCAAGGCTGGCGCAAAGCGGCCGGATCCTATGGCGACGACGGGTCCCGGCGCTCGGTCGCCGATGTGGTCGATGCCGAAACGCTGTCGGAAGTAAGGGAATTCAAGAAGCAGGCCAAGGCCGCGGCCAAGACCGCGAAGTGAATTCCTAGTTGCGATCTGGCTGCTTTTTTCCCTCGTCACGGGGGTGGATCTGCTCGAAGCTGACAACTCGAACAGCTCCACGACAGATGAGGGATCGGCAGTTCTATGACGATGAGGAAGTTCGCCGCGGTCGCGGCGCTGCTGACGGTGGCGACCGCCGTCACCGCAGGCACCGCCACTGCGGCGCCTGCCACGCAGGCAGATGCCCCCGTGAATTTCACGGCGGCGCAGGTCGACGGCACGTCGGTGATCACCACCGATTCGGGCTCGCTGGTCGTCGAAGACGGCGCCTTCGCAGTGAAAGCCGCCAACGGCACGACGATCGCGGCCACGCCGCTGACATTGCGGCTCGACGATTTCGAGTTGCCCATCGCCGCGAAGATCGCAGGCAACACCGCGATCCTGACGCCGCAACTCGACGTGTCCAAGGCCGTGTACAAGCCGGTCGCCTTGCCGTTCGAGGACAAGGCGCCGTTCAAAAGCGAATACGACCGTGAGGTCGCGGCCTGGAACCGGCTGACCAGCACTGTCTCCCTCGGCGCCGCGGTCGGCACCCTGGTCGGCGGTCTCACCGGCGGCGCCGTCGGCTGCGTCCTCGGTGGCATAGCGGGCGCGACCGTCGCCGCGGCGACCATCGTCGGGCTCTTCGGTCCGTTCCTGCCCGCGGCGGCTATCGGCTGCATCGGCGGCATTCTGGCCGTCGGGGCCCTCGGCACGCTGGCCGGTCAGATCCTCATCACGGCTCCGGTCGCGATCGGGGCCGCCATTCAGTACTTCACCACCGTCAACGCGCCCTTCACGGCCCCGGCCAAGTAGCGACGCCCCGCGCAACCCCTCCGGAACTGCGGTTCCCGGAGGGGTTTTGCCTGTGCGGAAATGCGCTGAACTGGGCGTATGGTGTGCGTCGCTGAAAGCAATGCGCCGGTCCGGCTTGGACCGGCCCGGATTCGGTGTTAACTTTATTGTTATGTCCGGCAATCGTCTCACCGCCAAGCGGGTCACCTATGTGACCGCCGCGCTGGGCCTGCGGTTGCCGTTGACCCGTGAACTGTGTCGTTCCTGCCACTGCGGCTGAGTCGTTTCGGCTCCCTGGCCGCCACGTTATACGTGTAGGCAATCCCGTTGCGACAACGGGGATTCAGCAAGGAACTTCATATGTCTGCTCCAATCATCGATCGTCCCGCCTCCCGGCCGGGCGCCGGTCGTCCTCGACTCTCCCGACCCGTTGTACCGCCGGAACTACGGCGTAGCGACAACCCCGCCGCCGCGGTGCTGCGTTCGGCAGCCTCGGGCCCGATATCGCGCGACAATGCCGCGCGGGCAACAGGTCTGAGTATTGCCACGGTGAATCGCCAAGTGGCATCGCTGCTTTCGGCCGGGCTGCTGCGTGAGCGGCCCGATCTGACGGCCGCGGGCGCTGTCGGCAGGCCACGGGTGCCGTTCGAGATCGATCACGACGCGTATCTGACGCTGGGTATCCACGTCGGCGCCGAGGCGACCAAGATCGTCGCCGCGGATCTGCGTGGACGGATTCTCGGTGGGCTGGCCATCGCCACACCGCAGACCGGGCAGGAATTCGCGGTCACCACCGTCGCTCGCAGCGCCAAGGCGTTTCTGCAGCGCTGGCATCGGCGAACGCCACTGTGGGCGGGTGTCGCGATCGGCGGACGGGTGGACACGCAGAGCGGCGTGGTCGACCATCCGAAGCTCGCATGGAAGGCCGCGCCGATCGGGCAGGTGCTCGGTGATGTGCTCGAGCTGCCGGTTTCCGTCGCACCGCACGTCGAGGCGATGGCGGCCTCGGAGTTGCTGCTGCCGACCTTCGATGCGCGCAGGCCCGAGCCCGATACCGAGCTCCCCGTCGGCCGGCACGGCAGCAGTCTCTACTTCTATGTTCGTGAAACCGCAGGCATCGCAGTCACTCTCGACGGGCGGGTGCACACGCCGAGCAATGGGCCGGGATCGATCGCGCATCTTCCGACGGGGTCCGATGTGCGATGCGACTGCGGGCGGCGTGGGTGCTTGGAAGTGACCGTCGGCGATCGGGCATTGCAGGCGCGGGCTGTCGGTGCCGGAATCATCCCGGCGCACAACGGGACTGCCGGGACGACGGTCAACGATCTGTATCGGGTCGCTGAGGCGGGGTCCGAGTCGGCACGGGCCTTGCTGGCGGAGCGGGCGACGATGCTCGGGCAGACTGTCGCGCTGGTTCGGGACATGCTGAACCCGGATCGAGTTGTGCTGGGCGGGCAGGCTTTTACGGGGTATCGGCCTGCGCTGGGGCATGTGGCTCGGGCGTTTTCGCAGAGTACGCAGTTGGCTGCTACGGATATTCGGATCAGTGGGTTCGGGGGGAAGGTGCAGGAGTTCGCTGCGGTGGTTACTTCGTTGAGTGCGTTGTATGCGGATCCGTTGGTGGCTGTTCGTCGGGTGTGACGGAGTGGGGCTGGGGCTGGGGTACGGGGTTTTAGTGGTCCCAGGCAGGTTTGAGCTG
>JACIXH010000083.1 GCA_014360565.1 Nocardia sp. | reverse complement strand
GGGCGGTTGTGGCGGCGGCGGGTGCTGAGCCGCCGATAACCGGGACCCGGTCCAGGGGCCGGGTCCCGGTCGTGGCGATCCGGCGGGTGGCCGGGCCGGGTTCCGTTGTCGAAGGGGCTATCGCAGGTTCGCGAGGGCGGCGTGAACGGCGTGGCCCGCGGCGGGGTCGCCGACCGTGATGCGGGCGCTACCGTCCGGGTAGGCCTTTGCCTTGATGCCGGCGCGGCGCAGCGCAGTGGCTACGCCGGGACCGGGTAGGTAGAGAAAGTTCGCGTAGCTGTGCGGGACATCGATTCCACAGGCTCGCAGCGTTGTTCGCAGCAGATCCCGCTCGCGGTTGATGCGCTCGACACGGTCGCGCAGTTCCGGGCCTGCCGCATAGGCGGCACGCACCGCGGCGATGGACGCCGTGGGAGTGCCGAAGGGCAACTGCTGGCGGCGGATTCGCTCGATCAGTTTGCCCCGGCCCACGCAGTAGCCGATCCGCAGTCCGGCCAGGCCGTACGCCTTGGAGAAGGTGCGCAGGATCAACAGATTCGGATGACGGTGCAGCAGGGCGTGGACGTCGAGACGGTCTGCCGCGTCGAGGAATTCGACGTAGGCCTCGTCGATGAGCACCGGCACGCGGCGGGGGACCGCGTCGAGGAAGGAGCCGAGGTCCGCGGCGTCGAGGATGGTGCCGGTGGGGTTGTGGGGCCGGCACAGCACGATCAGGGATGTGCGCCGGTTGACGCCGCGGCGCAGCGCTGTCAGGTCCTGGTTGCCGCCGGGATCGAGGGCGACCGGGACCAGCGTCATCCCGGCCATCTCGGCCAGCATCGGATAGCCGTCGAAAGTAGGTGTGCTGGTGAGTAGTTCGCCACCGCCGAGCGCCCGAATCACCTGCATGGCAACACCGGTCGCGCCCGCGCCCACCGCCACGTCGTCGGGGGAGACGCCGAGATGATCAGCGATGATCCGAGGCAGCTCTTCGGGCAGGAATTCCGGATACCGGTTGGCCTGGGTGAGTGCGCCGGTCACCGCCGAAAGCACGGAAGGAAGTGGCGGAAAAGGGTTCTCGCTGAGTCCGAGGTCGAACAGCGTGGGAGTTGCCGTGGGGTGGAACCGACGGGACGGGATCGTCGGTTCCACCAGTCGCACAGTCATCGCGCGGCGCCCCAGCGGATCGCCGCGGCACCGGCGAAGTCGCCCGCGTGCGCGAACGCCGACAGCAACACCACCGACCCGTTGCGCAACCGGCCCGCCCGGTTCTCCGTATCGAGAGTCACGGGAATGCCTGCGGCGAAAAGGTTTCCGCACTGATCGAACGTATCGGGATGACGTTCGGCGGGTAGCTCCAGCGCATCGTGCCAGTTGCGCAGGAACAGCCGGTTCGGCTGATTGGTGACGAAGGTGTCGATATCGCTGCTCTTCACCCCGATCCGCCGGCAGACCTCCAGTGCGACTTCGGGCACCAAGCGATTGCCGCGCGCGAACACCTTGGTGATCTTGGATTCGGAGAAGCTCACGCAGCCCTGACCTTCACCCGGCTCCCAGTACTTGCGCGAACCGTTCGTGGAGAAGTCCATATCACCGGCGAATTCGGGGTAGGTGCGGGTTTCGATGTCGAGGATCGGACCCGAATCGTCCTTGCGCAGCAGCCCTATTCCGCAACCGTCACCGGGCACCGGCGCCTGCGCCAACTTCCGGATATCGGGCTGGGTGAACACCGGTCCCGCGCAATTCTGCGCGGCGACGATCAGCGCGGTCTTCGCCTCACTGGTGGCCATCATCATCCGGGCCATCGCCATCATCTGGACGAAGGCCGCGCAGCCGCTGTTGTGCACGTCGAGGACATGCGACGGTCGTGCGCCCAGCCTGCGAGCCAGTTCTGGACCGGCGCCGAGCACCGGATTATCGGGCAGCTGGGTATGGGTTATAATGATGTCGATCTCGGACGCGAGGTCGGCGCCGTGACGTTCGCGGAGTTCGGCGAAGGCGTGCTCGGCCATATCGACGGCGGTTTCGTCGCGGCCGATGTGATGGCGGCCGGTCGGCGAACGGAACATCACGTTCTTCGCCATCCGCTCCGAGCGGGAGAACGGGGTGAAGTAATCGGTCGGAACGGGGTCGCCGGGCAGATAGCTCGCGACGTCGACCAGACTCACCTGCGGCATATTCACTGCATCCACTCCGGCTTGATCGGCAGCCCGTTGGCCGCGCGGTATTCACAAATGGCTTTGAGGTTGTCGAGCTCGAGCTGGTGTCCGGCGGAGAACATCTCCCAGAAGTCGCCGACCCAGACCGGGCGCTTGGGCGGTGCCGTTTCGGGATAGCCGTTCTCGTCGTAGAACGGGTGCTTGCAGTTGACCCACGTCACCACCGAGCCGGGCTTGTCGAACACCAGTTGGGCGTCGATCACCCGCATCAGGTAGATCATCCAGAGGTGCTCGGATTGGTCCCACGCGCAGTGATAGTCGACGGTCATCGCGTCGGGATGGGCGACGGTGCGGGTGAAACACTTGGTCGCGTCACCGAGCCGGTCGTAGGACAGCCACAGGCCGGGCTCCTCGGTTTCGGTGAATCCGCGCAGGCTGTAGGTCCATTCCTCCAGCGAGCGGGTGTCGGCGAGGTAGTCGTAGACCTCGCGCGGTGGGGCCGCGATGTAGGTCTGGACGGGGCAGTAGTCGCCGAAGATCTGGTCGTGCGGATACACCGACCGCAGCATGTCCATGATGATCGGCGTCGTGGTCTCCCGGTCGGAGTTCTCGATCCGGATGACGCCGGGCACCGCCGCATCGGGAATGTCGGAAAGGGCTGGCAGGGCGCTGGTTGTCACGAGGTGCTCCTGGATTCGAGGGTGGAGAGGAAGGGGAGAAAGGGCGGGACTTCGTCGGGGTCGCAGAGGATTTCGAGGAAAGAGGGGCCGGAGGCGGCGAAACTGTGGGCCACAGTCTCGAACAACAGGTCGGGGTCGGAAACGGTGTGAGCGGGTATCTCGGGGAACATGGCCGCGATGCCTGCACCCAGATGAGCGGTTTGGAAACGGTTGAAGCTGTAGCGATCTCGGTAGTAGAGCTGTTCCCGAGTGACGCACATGGCGTGCGCGTTGTTGTTGAACACCACGAAGGTGATGGGCAGGGCGTGCTCGATCGCGGTGTGAATCTCCATGCCGTGCATGAAGAACGAACCGTCGCCGGCGATGACGACGGTGCGGTGCGGGCCGTCGGGTGCGGTGCGGCGGGCGAACGCGGAACCGATTCCCGCGCCGAAGGCGTAGCCCATACCGCCCATCCCGAGTGCGACCGTGAACCGCCCACGCTCGGGCACCCGTAGGTAATGCACCACCGAGGCGCCGGTGTTACCCGCGTCGGCGAAGACATCGGCGCCGGGGGGCAGCGCGCGCTGGATCGCCTCGACGACCGCGCGATAGCGCAGGCCGGGGCCCGCGGCTTCGGGCACGGTCATCGGCGTGGGTTCGGTGGAGTCCACGGTGGCCGGGCCCGCCCCGATGCGCGAGAGCATCGTGGTGATGGTTGCCGCGAGATCGGTGCTGGCGGCGTGGGTGGCCGCGAGGTAGGGCGGTAGCGCGCCGATGCTGAATACCGGCAGGTCGGCGAGCGCCGCGTCGAGCCCGGCGCGGGCGGTGACCGGGAGCCGGGTGCCGACGAGCAGACACGCGCTCGCCGCCGCTACGGCCTCGCCCAGCTCGGCATGGCCCATGCTGCCTGCGACGCCGCAGTAGCCGTGGCCGGTATTGGCGTACACGTCTTTGGCGTCGGGCGCCAAGCCGATGGCGGCGTCGAGCGCGGCGACCAGTTCGGCCAGTTCGGCGCGGGCGTTGTCGCGCGCGACCTGATCGCCGGCGATGATCACCACCTTGCCGGTGCGCCGCGCGGCGGTGAGCTCGGCCGCGATGGTGTGCGCGGGGCCTGCGGGAGTGTGGGGAGGCTGTGTTGTCCTGGCAGCAAGGGGCGCGCTCGCACCGGTGAGCGGCGGCCTTGGGAACGACCCGGTGGCCACTTCGATACCGGCACTGATCGGCATCGATTGCTGTTGAACATCTTTCGGAATCAGCAGCACGGCGGGTCCGCCGCCTTCGGCTGCGGTGATCGCCGCAGCGAGCTGGGCGGGCAGTTCGGCCGGATCGGTTACGCGAGCGCAGTACCTACTGATCGTCGCGAACAGCGCTGTCGCGTCGATCGATTCGGCCGACCCGCTCGAATCCTGAAACGCGCCACGACCTTCCAGCAGGGTCGGCGGCTGCCCGATCAACGCCAGCACCGGCACTCGCGAGGTGAACGACTCAGCCAATCCGGCGACCAGATTCATCGCCCCACCGCCGGAGGTGGCAGCTACGACGCCCATCCCGCCGGTGCTGCGCGCGTACCCGTCCGCCATCGTGGCCGCGGAGAACTCGTGCTTGGCGACGATGCCTGCGGGCGAGCCGCCCGCATCGAAGATCGCGTCGTACAGATCCTCGATGTTGGCGCCGTCGACGCCGAAGATCTGGGTGATTCCCCGGTCGGCTACCGTTCGTACCAGGTAGTCCACCACTCTGTCCGGCATCGGCTCTCCTTCTCCGCGACAAGATGTGACGCCGTTGTTCACCGCGTCTATCGGGGACTACGAGGCGCGCCCAGGGGGAGTTCAGAGGGTGGCGGAAAACCAGCCCTTGTGTGTACGTACACTTATACGTATAGTGAGTTCATGCCCAACAAGACGATCTATGTAGCCGACGATGATCTCGCCGTGTTCCAGCGGGCTCAGGAGCTTGTCGGCGGAAACCTCTCCAGCACCGTGGTCAGCGCGCTGCGCAGGCTCATCGAGCTGGAAGAAGGCCGTGAGGCCGGCTTCGAGGAGGTCGTGCTGCAGGTGGGCCGCGACGGCGTTCGGCAGGTGCGATTCCAGGGCGTGCTGCTGGGTGAATGGCGCGACGTCGGCGACAAGCGGGTGCTGCATCAGCGGGTCTACCGCAGTCGCAAGGGCAAGCTCGTGCTCCACACGCACTCGGCGTTGTGGTCGGAATATCCGACCGGTGACGCCGCGGGCGATATGAAGGACTGGAAGTACTGGCGCCGCATGTTCGGCATCGGTGACCGGCCGTGGGACTGGGGCGACTACGAGTACGAGATTCTCGACGACCTGAAAGACCTGAAGGATCGCGTGCCCGACAAGCTCTACCGCAAGGTCGAAGACGTCACCGCACATCCGCAGATCGAGGAACTCGACATCTAACTCCTCGACCGACAACCGCACACCGAACACATCAACCGCAGCCCCTGGGGGCTGTGTCGATAACTCATGCATACATTCGCAGCAATGCATGTAATTCAGAAAGGGACGATCATGGTCAACTCGGCCATCACCGCACGCGGCCTGCGTAAGCCCGAATGCACCGATCAGCTGATGAGGTCGGTGTGAATGTGGTTGTGCGGCAGCGGGTCGGGTGCGGGCATGGGTGATCGTCCGACCTCTCGTATCGGGTTGTTCCACTGGGGCTTTCGCGTCGATGCTGGGCAGGTATCGCGGGTGTTAGACGATGATCGGATCGGAGCGCCCGAATGTGTTGTCGAACAGGGCTATCCATCCTGTTTCCCAGGGCCAATGTGTGGGTAGGTGCAGCGTCAACTTCCGGGCGGAGGAGGCGATGCGTGCGGGCACCGCGACCACGGTCCGCCGGATGGTCCCGGTGGTCGCTTTGACCAGCTTCGGGTCTCCGGTGAGGGTGCCGGCGGCGCGGGTGAGATTGAAGGCCATCACCGCGCAGACCAGCCAGGCGGCATTCGCGGTGAACCGGCCCGAGGGCAGGTGCGCGAGCGCGGAGTTCTTCAGATCCGCGTTCACCTGCTCGACGATCGCGTGCTCACGGTGCAGCTTGTCGGCGGCGACGGTACCGACCTCGTCGGGGTCGGTGGTGGTGAAGAACGCGTGGAACCGCCAGATATCGAACAGCTCACCTTGGCCCGGGTCCCTCTTCGGTCGCAGGTCGGGGATGCGCCGCACCACCAGACGCCCCGGAATCCGGTGTGCCTTCTTCTGGGAGGCGAACGCGGTGAAGTCGATTTCGGCGACCTCCGCACGGGAGATCCATTGTTCGGTGTCCTCGTCGTAGACGGCGTTGGTGTATTCGATCGGCGTCCAGGCGTTGTCGTCGTCGATCGATTCGATCGCTCGTTTGATGGTGGAGGTCAGGCGCACGGTCGCCGAGACGTCGGCTCCGGCTGCGATCGCGGCGCCGAGGGTGGGGTATCCGTAGAACGCGGAGTCGACCCGAACCAGTGCTTTCGGTACGTCCGTGGCGTCCATGGCTGCGTCAGTGGCTGGGACGGTGGCCGCCGTGCGGAGGCGGTCGACGGTGGCCAGGGCGTCGGCAACCATCCGGGCGGCCCCGCGCGGCGAGCCGCAGGCACCCCGGCGCAGGCGCTGCCCCACGATCACCGGCGCGCAGGTGTCGGTGGTGACGGTCGCGAGCAGTGCGTTCAGACCGCGGACCCCGGAGTACCCGTATCCGGAACCTTGCTTGCCGTGACCATGAACTTCGATGATCGTGTCGTCGATATCGACCAGCACCCGGCCGGTGTCGATCCCCGAAACCAGCGGTGATCGCTGCGCGAGAGCGCACAGGAACCTCGAGGCGACGGCATCGAGTTGCCGCACGTGCCCGAAGGTGAACTGACGGAGGAACGATCCCAGCGTCGACGGTGCGTACGGGCGGTCGAAGACCGTGCCCATCGCCCCGTGCCGCAACAGTGCCAGGTCGGCGATGCTGTCGGCACCTCCGACCATGCCACCGACCAGGGACCCGACCTTGCGGCCGGCATGGGCGCCCTTGTCCGTCGGCACGCTCAGGTGCTGATCGGCGAGGGTGAGCAGGCCGCTGGCCTGGGCCAATGCCATCACCGGCACCAGGCCGGCGGTCGACACGAGATTGGGGTCGTCGAACCTGGCCGCAGCGACGGGCCGGGTGTGAGATAGTTGCATCCGCGAGATGCCCTCCGTTGTGGTGTGAATCGGTTCCTAGACAAGATCGATTCTTTCACCACCGCAGGGCATTTCGTCTTTATGACACTCTCAAGCGCTCATGCCAATCGGTGTATCCAGGGTAAGGCCTACGGCGACAAAACAGTTCTCGACGGCATCGACATCACCGTCGCCGAGGGCACCGTGTTCTCACTACTGGGCCCCAACGGCGCGGGTAAGACGACCACCGTGCAGATCCTCACCACGCTGATCGCCGCCGACGGTGGGGAGTGCGCCGTAGGCGGCCACGATGTGGCGACCGACCGAGGCGGGGTGCGCGAGCTGATCGGCGTCACCGGGCAATTCGCCGCAGTCGACGAGCTGCTGACCGGCCGCGAGAACCTGCACATGATGGGCGACCTCAATCACCTGCCGCGTCGTGAAACCCGCGTTCTGGCAGACCGATTGCTGGAACGCTTCGACCTGGTCGAGGCGGCCGACAACCCGGCGAGCACCTACTCCGGCGGCATGACCCGCAGACTCGATCTGGCGATGACGCTGGTCGGTGATCCTCGGGTGATCTTCCTCGACGAACCGACCACCGGCCTCGATCCCCGTAGCCGCCGCTCCATCTGGGAGATCATTCGCGGCCTCGTCGACGACCTCGGCGTCACCGTCTTCCTCACCACCCAATACCTCGAGGAGGCCGACCACCTCGCCGATCGCATCGCGGTGCTCGACAACGGCCGGATCGTCGCGGAAGGCACTGCGGCCGAACTGAAGCGGCTGATCCCCGGCGGCCACATCCGCATCGATTTCAGCGATCAACCCGACCTGGCCGCCGCCCGGCGCGCCTTCGGCTCGACCGCGAAGATCGTCGAGGGTACCGATGGGCTGACCCTGGCCGTGCCGAGCGACGGCGGGGTGCGGTCCCTGCGTGCGGTACTCGACGTGCTCGACGCCGAAAACATCGAAGCGGGCGGCATTTCGGTGCACACTCCGAACCTCGACGACGTCTTCCTCACCCTCACCGGCGGGAGCGGTCAACAGCCGCAGGACGAAGCGCAGGGCGCCCACGCCGCCCGCCCGAGAACGCCCACCGTACCCAGCCACGCCACCATCGAGCAGGAGACTCTGCGATGACCACTCTGACGAAGCCCAAGTCCAAGTCCTACGCGTTCGCCGACACGATGACGATGCTGCGGCGCAACATGATCCACGTCAAGCGCTATCCCAGCATGACCTTCAGCATCATCATCATGCCGATCGTGCTGATGCTGGTGTTCAAGTACGTCTTCGGCGGAGCGCTCGAGAAGTCCTCGGGTGGCAGCTATATCGACTATCTGGCGCCGGGCATGATGTTGTTGTTGCCCGCCTATCTGACGGTATCGGTAGCGGTGTCGATCGCCACCGACGCGAGCAAGGGCATCGTGAATCGCTTTCGGGTGATGGCGATTTCGCAGTCTTCGGTGCTGACAGGGCATGTACTCGGCGCGCTCGTGCAAGCGATGGCGGGCGTCGTGGCGATGACCGCTGTAGCGATGCTGGTCGGCTTCCGGCCGAATGCGAATGTCATCGAGTGGGTCGGCGCGTTCGGTCTGCTGGCACTGGTGACATTCGCCTTCACCTGGCTCGCCATCGCGCTCGGTCTGCTCTCGCCCACTCCCGAAAGTGCCAGCAACGCACCATTTCCCATTGTGCTGCTGCCGTTCCTCGGCAGCGGTCTGGTGGCCACCGACACGATGCCGGTGGGCATGCGTCAGTTCGCCGAGTACCAGCCCTTCACTCCCATCACCGAGACGCTGCGCGGGCTGCTGATGGGTACCGAGATCGGCGCCAACGGCTGGATCTCGCTGGTCTGGTGCGCGGTGATCGCAGGCGGCGGCTTCTTCTGGTCGAAGTCGATCTTCCGCAAGCAAGCGAAATAGCCTGTCGCGACCACGGTCCGGTCTCCCTGCGGGGTGACCGGGCCGTTGTGCGTTCAGACCTGGGCGACCAGAACCGTGCGGCCCGAATCTACGGAGGTGATCTCCACTCTGCTGATCGAATCCGGTAGGGCGTCGATGGTGCGGTCCACGGTCAGCTCGGTACCGGGACCCGCGGGCCACTGGTCGAGTTCGATCCGCTGCTCACCCACTGTCACCACCAGTCCGTACGTGCGGGTGTAGCCGGCGCCGTAGGCGCTCGGCGCGTAGCGACAGGTCATCACCAGGCGCGTGCGGTCACCGTCGCGGACCAGCTTCACCTGCGCGCTCACCGGGGTGTGCTCCACCGCCTGCATCTGCTGCTCCGCGACGATCTGCTCGGTGGGCGTCTGCGAGCGGGCCACGGTCATGGTCACCGGAACCGCGATCGCCACCGCGGCGGCCACCGCGGCGACCGCGCTGCCCAGGCCCACCAAACGCTGTCGCTTGCGACGCCGTTCGGCGGTGGCGGCCAGGGCCGGGATCAGGTCCGGGACCTGCGGCGGAATCGGTTCGGGCGACTCGATCATCGACAGCGCGGTATCGCGGTCGACCAGGGCGAGCATGCCCGGCATCCCGGACAGTTCGGCGACAGACTGCTGGCAGTGCGCGCAGTCGAGCAGGTGCGTTTCGTATTCGCGCCGCTCGGCGGCGCCGAGCGAACCGAGGACATAGGCAGCGTCCCAGGTGCTGTACTCGTCGGCGAGTTCGGTCATCGGTTCGTCACCCCCATCTCCTGTAGCGCCAGTCGCATCGCGCGCATGCCGTAGTGCAGGCGCGATTTCACCGTCCCCGGTGGGATACCCAGTTCGTCGGCGATCTGGGCCATGCCGAGGCCGCGATAGTAGGCGCGCACGATCACCTCGCGATGATCCGGGCTCAACGTGCTCAGCGCGTCGGCGACCAGCCAGCCGTCGAGTGCCCGATCCGACTGGTCGGGGCTCACCTGCTCCGGCGGGGTGTCGGTGCCGAACTCGCGGCGGTGCCTGGCGCTGCGATGTTCGTCGACCGCCAGATTACGAGCCACGGTGAACAGCCATGCGCGCGGCGAGGTTTCGGTCTGCTCGAGCACCGCGGGGCGTTGCCAGGCGCGCAACAGCGTCTCCTGCACGATGTCCTCGGCCCGGCCGGGATCGCGCACCAATCCGAGGGTGAAACGCCAGAGTGCGGGTGCGTGCTCGGCGTAGAGCGCGCGCATCAATTCGTCGCGACCGTCGTTCATCGGCGGCCCTGGTCACTGCTCGTCGTAATTCATTGGTCACTCCTGCTCGTGTGAAGGAGTAACGGAGTCAGTTGCGTTCGAGTTCAATCGGGTGGGTGGCCAGCAGGGCCAGCGGCAGCGGTTGGCGGCGCAACACCGCGGCCCACAGATCGTGGCGATCGGTGGCGATCGGATCCGACGGCAGTGCCGAGACCACGATCCAGTCGTCGTTGTCGAGTTCGCCGTCGAGCTGACCCATCGACCAGCCTGCGTACCCGGCGAAGATGCGGATCTGCTCGACGAGCGGGCCGATCTCGGCGGGGTCGGTGTCCAGATCGACCAGCACCACCCGGCCGTCGACCCGGCGCAGCCCGCGGACATCGGAGATGTCGACGCCCGCGCGCAGCACCGCCAGACACAGCGCCGCGTCGCGTTTGACCGGGCCGCCGATGTAGAGGTCGGTCGGTGCCGCGGCCAGATCGGCCCAGGCGGGCAGGACATCGACGACCGGGGTCTCGCTCGGCCGGTTCAGCACGACACCGAGGCTGCCCGCGTCGTTGTGCTCGATCACATATACGACGGTGCGCCGGAAAGTAGGTTCCACCAGGTCGATCGCGGACACCAGCAGGTTGCCCGCACGAATGTTCGCCGCGGGCTGACCGCGCCGCCGATCGTCGCCGTGCCCGTCGCGAGTCCGGCGTTCGTCGGGGTCGTCTCCGCCTGCCACCGAGCCATCATCGCATTTTCGGCGGCGGTGCGCGCTGCCCGTCGACCGGATCGGAATCGGAATTTCATCAGCGGCAGCCCACAGTGATCGCCCGGTAGGGTCGCGCTATGCACCCGCCCGCAGTCCTGCTCGACGACAACGACGACGTGTACGACTACTACCTGCGGCATCAGCAGAACAGGTGGAAGGCGCTGGCCGCCTACGCGGTGCTGGCCCGGCGATTCCGGCCGCGCGTGCTGTTCGCCGAGAATGCGAAACAGCAGTTGAAGGCGCTGATCCGCAGCGGGCGGCCGGTGATCTACGCGATCAACCATCTGTCGACCAGCGACCCGTACACGGTGGCGGCGACGGCATGGCGCTCACCGTTGCGCACGAAGATCGGGCGCGTGCGAGTGCTGGCCAAGGACGAGCTCTTCGTCGATCCCGAACAGCGGCGCAAGGTGGACATGATGGGCGGAATTCCGGTGTTCCGCGGCAAGGATCACGGGATCCGCGCCGTCAATGCCGCAGGTCAGCGCATGATGGATGTGTGCGCGCAGCGGTTGGCCGGCGGTGATCACCTGGCGATCTTCCCCGAGGGGACGTGTAATGAGGTAGATCACACCAAGGTGCAGGCCGTCGGTAGCGGGATCGGGCATATCGCTTTTCGCGCGGCGAAGCTGGACGCCGCGCCCGCACTGGTCGCCATCGGGATGAACTACGGGGCCTACGACGCCGGTCGCCAACCGACCGCGGCCGAAGTCGTGGCGGGGATCGCCTACTTCAAGGCGCCGATTCTCGAATTGCCGCAGCGGCCCGCCGACATCGCCAGACTCGTCAGGCAAGAGCTGCAACTGGCTGTCGACGGGGCCGTCGCGCACTACTGAGGCAGGCCGAACAATTCCCTGGCTCGTTGCGGCACATAGGCGATGTAGTCGGGGTGAGTGGTGATGAAATGCAGGACTACCGGGCACATCGGCAAGACGGTGAAGCCGTCGTCACGGCTGGCGTCGAGTGCTGCTTCGACCAGCTTGTTCGCCAAGCCGCGGCCTTCGAACCGGGCGTAGATCTCGGTGTGGACGAGGGCACGTTCGTCGCCGGTGTCCTGGTATTCGATGTAGCCGGCGGGTTGACCGTCGGTGGTGAGTTCGAACCGCTCGAGCGCGGTGTTGTTGCGGACCTCGGTCGCCATACATTGACGCTACCGTGTTCGGGAGGACAACCCACCGAGCAAGTGAGAACATGGGGCACTCCTCAACCGACTCCGAGCCGCTGCGCGCCTGGCGCAAGATCGAGAGCGAACGGTCGAGCTCCCGATCCACCTGCTGAATTCACGGAGAGGCGGAACAGATGACCCGTGGACCGCTTGTTGTGCTCGCGCCGGACAAGTTCAAGGGTTCGTTGACCGGGCCCGAGGTCGCCCAGGCGTTGGCCAGGGGGATTCTGCGGGCGGCGCCCGGAACGCAGGTGCGGTGCGTACCGGTGGCCGACGGTGGAGACGGCATGGTCGAGGCTTTCGTCGCGGCGGGGTGGACGCGGGTGGAGGTGGCAGCGCCGGGACCCACGGGCGAGATTTCGGCGGCGGTGTACGCGGTGCGGGGCGAGACCGCGGTGGTGGAGTTGGCTGTCGCGGTCGGACTGGCGAAGTTGCCGGGTGGGCGGCTGGATCCGCTGCGGGCCGACACGTTCGGCTTGGGGGTGGTGATCGCGCATGCGCTCGACGCCGGCGCCCGGGAGATCGTGATCGGGCTCGGCGGAAGCGCGTCGACCGACGGTGGCTCGGGATTGCTGCGGGCACTCGGGCTGCGGTTGCTCGACCAGCAGGGGCGCGTGCTGGCGTCGGACTCGGATGTGTCCGCGATGCTCGAGCAGGTCTACGCGGTGGACCGGGGCGGGTTGCATCCGGCGGTCGCCACGGCGCGCTTCACCTTGGCCTGCGATGTCGACAATCCGTTGCTCGGGCCCGCGGGCGCGGTGGCGGTGTACGCGCCGCAGAAGGGCGCCACTGCTCGGCAGATGGTGAAACTCGAAGCGGGCCTCACCAATTGGGCCGCGGTGCTCGGCACCGGCTATGCCGAGATCGGTGGGGCAGGCGCCGCGGGCGGTACCGGATTCGGGGCGCTGGCGGTGCTGGGTGCGCAGGTGCGCAGCGGGATCGATGTCTTGCTCGAGCTGCTCGAGTTCACGGCGCTGGTCGACGACGCCAGGCTGGTGGTCACCGGCGAGGGCTCGCTCGATCATCAGAGCATGCACGGGAAGGCGCCCGTCGGGGTCGCGGCGGCGGCGAAGAAGGCGCGGGTGCCGGTGGTCGCGGCAGTGGGCCGAACTCTGCTCTCGCCCGGTGAGATTCGAGCCGCCGGCTTTGCCGCCTGCTATCCGCTCAGCGATCTGGAGCCCGATCCCGCGCGCTCGATCATCGGCGCGGCGGAACTGCTAGAGCGGGTCGGCGAGCGAATCGCCAAGGAGCACTTGTCAGTACAGCGCTGATGATTACAGCGCGATCCGGGCGGGCGCAGACTGCGCGGCAGTCGGTTGAACAGCGCCTGCCAACGCGGCGCGGTGCTCATCGCCCCAGTTCTCGAGCGGCTCGAGGGCCAGGCGCAGAGTCTCACCCAGCGGGGTGAGGGAGTACTCCACGCGCGGGGGAATCTCGGGGAAGATCTCGCGGTGCACCACGCCGTTGCTCTCCAGATGCCGCAGGTTCTCGGCGAGCACCTTCTCGCTCACGCCGTCGAGCAGCCGCCGGATCTGACCGAAGCGCTGCGGGCCGCCGCCGAGCGCCCACATCAGATGCAGCTTCCATTTGCCGCCGACAACGTCGATAGCCAGGCTCATGCCGCACACATCGTGATCTGCGTCACTACTCATCGTCGTCACACCCTTCTGACCGTATTTCGAACCTCTGGGTAAGCAACCACACCACAACGTTCGGTCTTCCCGACGATACCCGCCCCGACCACTATGGAAAGCGGCGCCGAACCAACCAGTATCGAGAAACGAAGGGCCACAACATGTCCGAGAAAACAGCTGCCGTTTCCGTCCTCGGCCTCGGCCCGATGGGTCAATCCATGGTCAAGGCCTTCCTCGAAGCGGGCGTCGAGGTGACGGTGTGGAATCGCAGCACCGCCAAGGTCGACGCGATGGTGGCACTGGGCGCCAAGCGTGCCGAGACCGTCGCCGAGGCGCTCGACGCCAACGAGGTCGCCGTGCTCAGCCTGACCCACTACGACGCCATGTACGACGTGCTCGGCCAGGCGACCGGTCACCTGCCCGGCAAGGTGATCGCCAACCTGTCCTCCGATTCACCCGAGAAGGCGCGGGCGGGCGCGAAGTGGGTTCGCGAGCACGGCGCCGAATTCTTCTCCGGCGGTGTGATGTCGGCGGGCGACAATATCGCCCATCCCGCGTCCTACATCTTCTACAGCGGCCCGAAGGCGGTGTTCGACGCGCACGCCGAACTCCTGCGCCCGCTGAGCCCGCAGGAGTACCTCGGCGCCGACGACGGCCTGGCGCAGGTCTTCTACCAGGCACTGTTGACGATTTTCCACCCGTGGCTGCTCGCCTTCGACCAGGCGAGTGCCGTGATCGCGAAGTCGGGCCACGACATCGCCCAGTTCGTGCCGTACGCGGTCCGGGCGAGTGAGGCGTTCCCGTATTTCATGGAGCAGTTCTCCGTGGCGAACCAGAACGGCGGGTGGGCCGACCTGGCGAGCTTGAAGATGATGGACGCGGGCGCTCAGCACATCATCGACGCCAGTGTGGAAGTCGGCGTCGACGCGGGGTTCTCACAACTCGCACAGTCGTACTGGCGCAAGGCCATCGCCGCCAGCGAGGCCGCGGGCACCGCGGTGTCGACCTACGCCTTGATGCGCGGCGAGGCGTCCTGATGCCGACATCGAGCCGCGCGAATGCGGTGACCGTCATCGGCCTCGGCTCGATGGGCCGCCAGATCGTGCGCACCTACCTGGCCGCGGATTTCGCGGTGACGGTCTGGAACCGCACCCCGGGCAAGGCTGTCGACCTCGGCGCCCCGTGCGCCGAGACGGCCGCCGAAGCGGTCGCGGCGGCGCAGCTGATAGTCCTCAGCCTGACCCACTACGACGCGATGGACGCGATTCTCGGTCCCATCGATCTGACCGGCAAAGTCGTGGTCAACCTGTCCTCGGATTCGCCGCGGCGAACCAGGGAAGGCGCGGCGTTCGTCCGCGCTCGCGGCGGTGAGTTTCTCGCCGGCGGGGTGATGGCTCAGCCGGCGGAGCTGGCGAGTGCGTCGGCCTACATCTTCTACAGCGGACCACGGGCGGTCTTCCAGGCTCAGCGAGAATTGTTGCAGCCCTTGGCGGCAACGGAATATCTGGGCGCCGACGACGGCGCGGCCCAGGTCTACTACCAGGCGATGCTCGCGCTCTTCCTGCCGTTGCTGCTCGGTTACGAACAGGCGCTGGCGATCATCGACCGGTCCGGCTCCGAGATCGCCCGGTTTCTGCCCTACGCCCAGCGCTCACTCGGCAGTGTCGGCGATCTGTACGCGGCGTGGGCGGTGATGGCCGAGGAAGGTGGCCCGGCCGATCCGGCGTACCTGTCGATGATGGCGGCCGGTGCGCGACATGTCGTGGAAACCGCCACCGCGGTCGGCGTGGATACCGTGCTGGCGGAGTCGGTTTCGTCCCACTGGGAGCACGCTGTCGCTGCGTCGGCCTCGACGTTTCAGCTGCTTCACCGATGACGCACCGAAACCGTCCGGCACTGTGCTGCTGGACGGTTTCGGTGTTCAGGCGGTCTCGGCGCCCAGTCTCGGGAAGGGGTCGGTGGAGAAGACCACTTCCACCGCTACCTCGAAATAGGCCGCGATTCGCAGGGCGAGGTGCAGGCTGGGGCTGTATTCGCCCCGCTCCAGGTAGCCGACGGTCTGGTAGTGCACGCCGAGTGCCTCGGCCAGGTCCCGCCGCGAGATGCCGCGCTCGGCGCGCAACATCGCGATGCGGTTGTAGATGACCTCAGAAGGCACGTTGCATCGCTTTCTCGCGGCGGACGGCCACGCTGGATCCTGATTCATGGCGGGCCGCGCGACGCAGCACGATCGGCGCGAGCAACAACCCGACGATCGACCATACGCCGAGCACCGCGGCGGTCTCGAGGTGCCGCCACGACCCGTCGATCTCGATGGCCGCGGCCTCGGCGGGGAGCAGGCCCGAACGCATTCCGAGGCCGAGCCAATACATCGGGAAGAGCTGGGCCAGGCCTTGCACCCAGCCCGGCAGCGCGGTGATCGGGTACCAGATGCCGGAGATGGCGATCAATCCCATCAGCGGCAAGGTCAGCAGGAAGACGTCGCGTGCGCCGACGATCAACCCGCCCAGCATGGCGCCGATCGGCAGCGTGGCGAGCAAGCCGAGCACGATCACCCACGCCAGCGTGAGCACGGCCCCGCCGGGCGCCGACAGGCCACCGACGATCACGGCTCCGATGGCCAGTACGACCACGAGCTGCACGAGCACCGCGGCTGCGGTCGTGCCGATCTTGCCGATGAAGTAGCCGAGGATGCCGTTCGGAATCGCCTTGGCGCGCAACAGCGTTCCGTCTTCCCGGTCCAGGGCGAGGACTTCGGCGATGCCGTAGAGGCCGTTGAACGCGATGATGCCGCCGAGCAGACCGGGCACCGCCAGTTCGCCGAGAGACAGTTCGGTGTCGTGATACATCCGGTCGCGAAGGAAGAAGATCGCGATAAGAAACAGTGCGGGAGTGAGGAACTGGCCCATCAGGCTCGTCCCGTTGGTGTACAGTTGCCGCACTTCGATCCACATACCTGTCAGGCCGGCCCTGACCGCCACCAGTTCGGTATTCATCGCGTGACCTCCTGCAGTGAGTGGACGGGTTCGGCGGCCGCGCCGGTCTCGAAACGGTGTACCAGCGTCATATAGGTGTCCTCCAGCGACGCGCGTTGGACCTCGAGGTCCTCGATCAGTTCGCCGTGCTGCTTGAACAGTTCGTGGACGTATTTGGTCGACTCGGTCGTGGTGTGGACGAATCGCTGGCCGTCGCAGGTCCAGCGCACCTCGGCCTCACCCGCGGTGGCAGCGCTGAGCTCTTCCGGGGAGCCGTCGGCGATGATCCGCCCACCGGCCAGGATCAGGATCCGGTCGGCCAGTTTCGCGGCTTCGTCCAGGTCGTGAGTGGTGAGCAGGACGGTGGTCTCGTCGAGATCGGCCAAGCGGTGGACCAGGTCGTGGAAATCGCGCCGGGCGGCGGGATCGAAGCCGGCGGTCGGTTCGTCCATGAAGAGCAGTTCGGGTTTGCCGACGATGCCGATCGCCACATCGAGTCTGCGCCGCTGCCCCCCGGACAGGGTGGCGATTTTCGCATCGCGCTGTTCGGTGAGACCGACCAACTCGATGAGTTCGTCGGTGTCCCAGGGGCGGGTGACTCGGGCTGTGGAGTAGGGGCCGTAGTACGCACCGAGGTGCCCGAGCAGTTCGGCCACTCGCCATCTGGCGTGGTCACGCCAGGACTGGAGCACTACGCCGATGCGGGCGCGCCAGAGTTCGTCACCGTGTTCGGGATCGGCCCCCAGCACGTCGACCTGGCCGGCCGACCTCCTGCGGAACCCCTCGAGGATCTCGATCGTGGTGGTTTTGCCTGCGCCGTTGGGCCCGAGCATGACGAGCACTTCCCCGCGTGCAGCCTGAAATGTGACGTCGTGCAGGACGTCTGTCTCGTCGTATCGCATCCGTAGCCGTGCGACATCGAGCACGACATCCCGAGCGGCGTTGTTGTTGTTCGAAGCCATGAGTCCTCCCAGTCATCGACCTTCGATGAAATGTAGCATATGTACTACATAGCATTGCGGCAATGCTTCGGCGGAAACCGACATTTCGGTAACTGTGAGCACTGCTCTTGACTTCCGGTCGCAGGGCGCGCATAGTTGCTTTAAACAGAGAGCAGTGCTCACAGTTCAGGAGTGATCAAGATGAACAACGCCACCCGCCACCTGCCCCCGACCGGCATCGACCCGATCGTCAACAAGATCGCCAACCTGCTGCCGAAATTCGGCATCAGCATCATGGGTTCGCGGCTGCTCGCCGTGCGCGGGCGCAAGAGCGGGCAATGGCGCACGACCATGGTCAATGTGATGACGGTCGGCGACGGCAAGCGCTACCTCGTCGCGCCGCGCGGGCACGTCCAGTGGGTGCGCAATCTGCGGGCTGCCGGGGAAGGCGAACTGCGGCTCGGTCGCAAGACCGAAATATTCACGGCCACAGAGGTTCCCGACGCGGACAAGGTCCCGATGCTGCGGCTGTACCTGGAAAAGTGGGGCTGGGAGGTCGGCAAGTTCTTCGAGGGCGTCACAAAAGACTCGACCGACGAAGAACTCACCGCCATCGCTCCCGGATTCCCGGTCTTTCGCCTCGCGTGATCGGGGGCGTGCCGACCTGTGGCTCGCGCCGAGTGATGCCCCGCGATCGGGTCTGCCTCAGGCGGGGGCCGCAACGCTTCTGCGGAGGATTTTGCCGGTAGGGCCTTTCGGCAGGCTGGGGACGAACCAGATCCGCCTGGGATACTTGTAGTCGGCCAGCCGTTGCCGCACGAAGTCGATGATCTCGGCAGGGTCGGCATGCGCTCCGCGCTTGAGTGCCACAGCGGCTCCGATCTCTTCCCCGAGATAGGCGTCTGCGATCCCGACTACGGCCGCCTCGGCGACGGCGGGGTGCTCGTACAGCACCTCTTCGACTTCGCGTGGATACACGTTGTATCCACCTCTGATGATGATGTCCTTCTTCCGGTCGACGATGCGGTAGTAGCCGTCGCGGTCCCGCGTGGCGATGTCCCCGGTCCGGAACCAGCCGTCCACTATGGCTTCCTCGGTCGCCGTCGGGCGGCCCCAGTACCCCTTCATCACGTTCTCGCCTCTGATCTGGATCTCGCCGGGCTCGTCGGGGTCGAACAGTTCGTTGTCGTGGTCATCGACGAGGCGAAGTACGCAGCCGCGCACCGGAATCCCGATCGTTCCGGCCTTGCGCACTGTCCCCGGCTGGTTGAAACACGCGATCGGCGCGGTCTCGGAGAGCCCGTAGCCTTCGTATACCTCGCACCCGAACTTTTCCTCGAAGGATTTCAAGACTTCGACGGGCATCGGTGCGCCGCCGACGATGCAGCACCGAAGACTCGACAGGTCCACCGAATCGGCATCGGGTGAATTCAGCAGTGCCGAGTACATGGTGGGAACGCCCTCGAGAACGGTGACCTTGTCTCGCACGAGAACACGCAGTGCTGTTTCCGCGTCGAACCTGGGAATCAGGGTGAGGAGAGCTCCCGATTTCACGGCGGCGTTCAATCCGCAGGTCAGACCGAAGACGTGGAAGAGCGGCAGGCATCCCAGCACGACGTCGTCGGGAGTTGTCCGCACGAGTGTGTCCACGGTGGTGGCGGCATTCGTCGCCATGTTGTCGTGGGTGAGTTCCGCGCCTTTGGGACTACCCGTGGTGCCGGAGGTGTAGAGCAGCACGGCAGCGTCATCGCCCTTGCGCGCCACGGGTTCGTCGATCGGACGGCCGAGCAGATCCGCATCGGCGGGGCCCGAGTCGGGAACCGAGAGCGCTGGAATGCCCGTCGCCTGTGCGGCTTGCGACACCAGGCCGCCCGCCGCCTCGGAGCCGTAGACGAGAGACATGCCGGAGTCTTTCAGGTAGTACCCGAGCTCGCGAGCCTTCAACAGGGGGTTCATCGGGACTGCGACGGCGCCCGCCATCAGGATCCCGTAGAAGAGGATCGGAAAGGCCGGCACGTTCGGCAACACGATGCCGACGCGATCGCCGGCTCGGATGCCGCGCGCTTGCAGATCGCCTGCCACAGCCGCAGCGCCATCTCTGAGTTCGGAATAGCTCAGCGTGATGCTGTTGAGCCGGACAGCGGGCCGATCGCCGTGCTGACGAGCCGTGTCGATGAGATTGTCGGCGAGGTTCGAAGACATAGGGAGCATTCCTTATGGACACCGTTGACGAACGAGGGGTGCATTTCGATAAGCCATAGAGTGGACCGCACATCGCGAGGAATGTGCGGTCCACTGGTGCTCGGTTCGTGCTACCGGGTGGCTACACGAAAGACCTGGAATTCGATTACCGGGCCCGGCGTGATGCGACCCTGTCCGACGAAAATCGTCTGGTTGACCCAGCTGTACCGCGGGTCACCGCATTCGAGCCGCGGCGTGGTGACAAAGTAGTGGTCACCGAACTCTGTGCTCGAGTCTGCTCCGGTGAGCGCGGCGGCGGCCGCATCCGTGACCTCGACGAGCCCCTGGTAACTCATGTAGACGACGGCACCGTCGTCGGTATCGAATTGCGCGCGCACATCCAATCGACCGAACCCATCGTCGCCGGCGAGGAGCCAGTCGCCGCCGCCGATGGCGGCCCGACCGCTGAGTCGATCACCCGTCACGGTCCCGCCTGTTACCGGCAGTACCTGCCGCAGACCGTACGGCCCGGGACCGACTATCTGCGGCGCGGCCAGCTCGGCGGTATACGAGAATTCTGGAATGAGTTTCACTGGGTAACCTCCAGGCCTGCGGCGGCCATTACTTTCGACATGCCCTCGGCGATGAGTTCGGTGCCGAAGGCGCCTTCGACAATGGTCGGATCGAAGTACTCACGAATCAACGCGACCTTGCCGTCTCTGATCCGCATGTGCGTGCAGTAGGTATTCGCGTACACGTTCCCGTTCTGCGCCACGGTTGCCCGCCCGCGGAGCTCGAGAACGAAGAGCTCGGGATCTGTCGTGTCGTGGACAACCAGCGATTCGATCACCAGATCGGGCACGGACGCGAAGAACCAGTCGACGAAGTGGCCGATCAGTGCGCGGCCGGGAACTGCCTTCGCGAGCGGCTCGGGGGCGAAGGGCATCTCCCAGACCGCGTCGTCCGCGAACCAGCCCTTCCACTCCTCCAGCCTTGTCCCGGTCGGCGGTCCACCATCGAGATCGCCCCAGAAACCATCCACTACCTTGCGGTTTTCCGCTTGTGTACTCACTGTCGCCTCCTTCGGTGCGGCCTGGCGAGGACCGATGTGCAGTCGCCGTAGATCCTCAGAATGCCCGACCTGTCGGTGATAGTCAACACAGTGTCGATAGTCTCGCCGATGGTCGAAGGCGGCCGAGCGGCCGCTTGTCGACATAGTGTTGACGATTACCCACTGTGAGTCTAGTCTCAGTCTTCGGCATGACCGATGAGCCGCCGCAGCATCTGTGGACATGGATTCCGGTGGAGCTGTCAGTCCGCATCTCAACCTTGTACCCGGCTTTCTAGGAGACGTGATGAACACACCAATCAATCGGCTTTATCGACTGCGGAGCCGGCCAGCGGGCGAAGTATCGGCGGCGAATCTCGAATGGATGGAAGAGCCGGTTTCCGAGATTTCCGAAGGGCAAGCACTCATCCGCACGCACTATTTATCGGTCGACCCGACGAACCGCGTGTGGATGAGCGCGATGCGGTCCTACATTCCGCCGGTCGAGCTGAATGCGGTCATGCGGGGAGCAGGCGTGGGGCAGGTCGTAGCGAGCATGCGCCCGGACCTTCCCGTCGGCGCTTATGTGGTTGGTTTGACGGGCTGGCAGGACTATTGCGTGGCTGATGCGGCGCATGAGGACATGCCGTTCACCGTCCTGCCCGATCCGTTGCCCGCACCCCTGCCCGCATTCGTCGGAGTGCTCGGCCATACCGGAATATCCGCTCATCTCGGGGTCGAGTTCGGGGATCCCAAGCCGGGTGAGACGTTCTTCGTCTCAGGTGCGGCCGGCGCGGTGGGGTCTCTCGCGGGCCAGCTCGCCAAGCGACGGGGTGCCCGAGTGGTGGGGATCGCCGGCGGCGCCGAGAAATGTCGATACCTCGTCGAGGAGCTGGGTTTCGACGCCTGCGTCGATCGCCATGCCGATGACTGGAAGGCCCAGCTCGATCTCGCTACACCGGACGGCATCGACGTGGATTTCGAGAACGTGGGCGGCGAAATCATGGACCATGTACTCGATCGGCTCAACATCGGCGCGCGAATAACGTTGTGCGGCCTCATTTCCGAGTACAACGACTACAGCACCGACAGCACCCCACGCGGCCTGCGCAATCTCAGTCAGCTACTGATGCAGCGGGCTACGCTGCGCGGCTTCATCGTCTTCGATCATGTTGATCGGTACGGCGAGATCATCGAACAGCTCTCCCGAGATCTGAGCGCAGGCGCCCTGCGCGCCGAGGAGACTGTGGTGGACGGCCTGGAGAACGCGCGACACACCCTCAACCGTAGTATCGCGGGCGAGAACAGAGGCAAGGTCGTCGTCAAGGTATTCGCCGATGCGGCCGAAACCCGCTAGACGGCTGCTGGTTTCAGCTTCGAGACGATGATTTCTCGGACAAGCTGAAGACTGTCCCGGTCGTGCCGGGCGGGTCGAGTGGCTCAGGGGAGTAGCGCTCGCCCGTTCGACGCCGCCGGTCCTGCGCGCTTCGGGTAGGGGCCGCGACCGGTGAGCGGTCTGCGGCCCCTACCTTTCTAACGCAGCAATTTCGACAGCTTCTCCGCGAAACCGGCGATGGCGCGCTCGCTCTCGTCCAGCATGCCGGCCAGCAGAAAGAAGCTGTGCGGCATGCCCGCATACTCGCGAAGCTCGGACCGGACGCCCGCCGCCGCCAGTTCGGCCGAGTACCGCCGGGCATCACCTGATACCGGATCTATCTCCGAGCTGAAGATGACCGCCGGAGGCGCCGCCGCCAGACTCGCTTTCAGCAAGGGTGATGCGGCCGGGGACCGTCGAGTTCGTGCATCGGGAAAGTATTGACCGATACACCACTCGAGAACAGGGCGTGACAACATCGGTGCACTGGCGTATTGCTCGACGGAAGTACTGGTGAGAGTCGGGTCGAGCACCGGGCACAGAAGCCCCTGCGCCTTCACCGTTGC
>JACIXH010000082.1 GCA_014360565.1 Nocardia sp. | reverse complement strand
TCGACTTATAATCGAAAACGTGCCCCATAGTAACACCATCCACGAATCGCTCACCGCGGTGTTCCAGGTTCGCCGCTTCCCCTCGAGCATTTCCGCAGGCAGAGGCGCCAAGTACCCCGAATTGGCGGTTCTGCTGTGGGAACGCGCGCTAGATCCACAGAAAGGCACGTGGTCGCTACCCGGCGGCCGCCTGCGCGACGACGAGGACCTCGACACCTCCGCTCGCCGCCAGCTCGCCGAGAAGGTCGACGTCCGCGAGCTCCACCACCTCGAACAGTTGTCGGTGTTCAGCCACCCGGACCGCGTCCCCGCCCCGCGCCGGATCGCCTCGGCCTACCTCGGCCTGGTGCCCCTCACCACCGAACCCGAACTCCCATCCGACACCACCTGGCATCCGGTCTCGAGCCTGCCCCGCATGTCGTTCGACCACGGCACCGTCGTCGACCACGCCCGCACCCGCCTGGCCGCCAAACTCTCCTACACCAACATCGCCTACGCGCTCGCGCCCGACACTTTCACCATGTCGGTGCTACGGGAAATCTATTGCGCCGCACTCGGTTACGATGTCGACACCACCAATCTCCAACGAGTCCTCACCCGCCGCAAGGTGATCACCCCCACCGGCGCCACCGCCCCCTCCGGCCGAGCGGGCGGCCGGCCCGCGGCGCTCTACCGCTTCACCGACTCCGGACTTCGGGTCACCGACGAGTTCGCCGCCCTTCGCCCCCCGAACTGATGGGTGCACAACGTCTGTCGCTCGCCGAAGCGCTCGTACTCACAACGACGCCGGACCGGTTATCGCCTCACCCTGCAGACGGTGGAGCAGTGACGGACTGACGGCCGAAAGTTGTCGGTGGGCGGTGCCACACTGCAGGCATGGACGACAACGCGGCGAACCCGAAAGAAGCCACTTCCTACGACGACCCGGACGCGCCGTGGAACAAAGAGTTCTCCGAGGAGGAGATGGTCGGCTGGAACGACGGGGTCATCACGGAGTTCCGGGAGAACAACGGGCAGGTCGGGGGCGACTACGCCGGGGCCACGTTGCTGCTCTTGACGACTACGGGCGCCAAAAGCGGTAAGCCGCACGTGGTTCCGCTGGGCGCGTTGTACCGCGGCGACGTGATGTATGTGAGCTCGTTCATGGAGGACAAGTACCCGGCCTGGTATCACAATGCCAAGGCCGACCCACGGGTGACGATCGAGTTGGGTGGGGAAAAGTTCGCCGCGACCGCCGACGTATTGACCGGCGAGCGATACGACGAGTTCGCGGCGTGGGCGCTCGCGCAGAATTCGTTGCTGGCCGAATATCAGGCCAAGGTCGACAAGCCGTTGCCGCTGGTGGTTCTGCGCCGCGCGCAGTAATCCCGCCCACGGGCGGCGCGCGCCTGTCCGCCTCCCCGACGGCGGGCCGCGCTCGCCCTGAGTTCACCTGTCGCAGAACCGATTACGAGCGCGGCAAGATACCGAACAGCAACGCGTCGATACCCGCGACGAATACCGCGTCGTTGTCGACCGGGGTACCGGCCCCAGCGGTCGCCGCGCCGAACAGTGCGGTCAGGTTCGGATAGTCGCGCGCCGGATCGCCGGTCGAGGCCACCAGCGCGCCACCCAGATCCGCGGTGGACAGGCCCGCGGCCTCCTGCGCGGCGAAGTTCGCGCCCCAGCCCGACAGCATCGCCACACCCACCATGATGGCGCCCGCGTCGAGCCCCGTCGGCGCCAGCGCGCCTGCCAACCGGTCCATGTAGCGCACCGAATTCGGGCCCAAGCTCGACGGCGCGGCCTGAACCAGCCATGGGTGTGTGCGGTGCAGCGCGCGAGACTGCTCGGCCAGCGCGAGGACGTCGGTACGCACATCGCCGGTCGGATCCGGATACCGGTACTCCCCCGCGACCCGGTCGACCATGAGGGCGATCAGGTCGTCCTTGCCGTCGACATAGCGATACAGCGAGGCCGCCGCGGTGCCGAGTTCGTCGGCCACCCCGCGCATCGAAACAGCGCGCAGCCCACCCGCGTCGGCGCGCCGTACGCAGGCGTCAGCGAGCTGATCGAGCGTGTACGCCGGGCGCGGTCCCGGCCGTGGCGCCGCGCCGCGCGACCACAGCGAGGCTCCGGTGTGCGTCATAGGTGCCAGCATGCCCCACATTCCCAGTTGCGAACAGTGTTAGCAGATGTGTATCGTCTAATTGCGAACACTGTTCCCAATGAAGGGAGAACGCCGTGCATGCCATCGAAGCTGCTGCACTGACCAGGACTTATGGCAAGAACACCGTGGTCGACAAGGTGGACCTGCGGGTTCCGGCCGGTCAAGTCCACGCCTTGCTCGGCCCCAACGGCTCGGGCAAGACCACCACCGTGCGCATGCTGGCGACCCTGGTGCGGCCCACCTCCGGCCGCGCCGCGATCCGCGGTTTCGACACCGTCCGCCAGGCCGACAGCGCACAGCGCCAACTCGGCCTGGTCGGTCAGTTCCACGCCGTCGACCCGCGCCTGACCGGACGCCAGAATCTGGTGCTACTGGCCCGTCTCCACGGCTTTCGTGCCGCCGCGGCCCGAGGGCACGCCGGCGAGTTGCTCGACCGGTTCGAACTGGCCGAGGCCGCCGATCGCGTGGTGCGCACCTACTCGGGCGGCATGCGACGCAGGCTCGACATCGTCGCGGGCATGATCGTGCGCCCCGCCGTGCTGTTCCTCGACGAGCCGACCACCGGGCTCGACCCGCACAGCCGCAACGAGATCTACCGCTACGTCCGCGATTTCGTCGCCGAGGGGACCACCGTGCTGCTCACCACCCAGTATCTCGACGAGGCGCAACGCCTGGCCGATGCGATCACGATCCTGGAATCGGGCCGGGTGGTCGCCGCAGGCACGCCGGAACAGATCCTGTCGGCCGTGCCCGCCGGGCTCGATCTGGTCGTCGACGATCCGAGCCGATACGACGAGGTTGCCGCAGTGCTGGCCGGATTCGGCGGATCACCCGCGAACCTTCTACCGGGGCAACCGGATTCGCCGATGGAGCTGTCGTTCACCTTCGCCGGGGAAGCCCCCGCACTGCTGGCGGTCCTACGCGCTCTCGATGCCGCCGATATCGCCGTGCGCGATATCGGCGCCCGCGCGACGACTCTCGACGATGCCTTCCTCGCGCTCACCGGTCGCGATCGGGTCGCGGTCGCGTCGGCGACGAACGGCAGCGAGGTGCGGGCATGAGCGCCACCGATACCCGATCAGTGTCGGCGTTCACCGGTACGGCAGTGCTGTTCGGGCGCGTGCTGCAGAACTACCGCAACACTCCCGGTCTGTTCGCGATCACCCTGGCTGCGCCGCTGGGCATGATGCTGCTGTTCGGTTTCGTCTTCGGTGGCGCGCTGGCAGGCGGCAGCGATGCCGCGGCTTACCGTGCGTACCTGTTGCCCGGCGTGCTGGTCCTGGTCGCGGCCATGGGCCTGACCTCGACCGCGTCGACCGCGAATGCCGATCTGCACAGTGGATTCACCGATCGCCTGCGCGCACTGCCGCTCTCGCCTGCGGCCGCACCGGCCGGATACGCCCTGGCCGAAACGGTGGTCGGCGTCGTCGCCCTCGCGTTGATGTCGGGCATCGGGTACCTGATGGGCTGGCGGATCGACGCCACGTTCGGCGAGGTGGCGGTGGCGATCGCGCTGCTGCTGGCCTTCCGCTGCGCGCTGTCGTGGCTGGGTATCGCGCTGGGCGCGGCCGTGCGTGACGAGCAGATGCTCCAGCAGACGGCGCCGCTGATCTTCGGGGTCATCATGTTCTCGAATGTCTTCGTGCCTACCGCGAGCATGCCGCCGGTGGTGGCGACGATCGCGGAGTGGAATCCGGTGAGTGCCATCGTGGCCGCGCTGCGCGAGCTGCTCGGCAACGACCTGCTCGCCGACGCGACCGGCGAAGCCTGGCCCGTGCAGCATCCGGTCGCGGCGGCGACCGCCTGGATCGCCGTACTGTTCGCGCTCGCGGTGCCGACCGCGATCCGCCGCTATGCGGCGCAGGCCTGATCGCTCAGCTGCCGTACCCGCGATCGCGGTGCTTGGACGAGCGCCGATAGGTGCGCCCGCTCGGCACCGCGGTTGCGGCCGATGAGCTGCGCAGCGCCTGGCGGCGCCGCCAGGCGACCAGATCGGGCCGCTCGGTGGGCTGCTCAGCAGTGGTCTTCATGGTCAGGTCCTCCCCCGGAATTTCGTTGCTGCCAGGATAAGGAGCCGGTTCGGCCACATTCCACTGGTTTTCCGCTGAACCGATCCACGTGGCCTGCTATTCCCGGTCCGCCGCGGTGCCCGGCTCGACGACTGGGCCCGATTTCCGGCGCGATGCGTTCTCTTTGCCCATCGGTGCACCGATCAACACGTCCGCCCACCGCGTCGTCGGGTCGATATCGAGCAGCAGCGCCTTCACCAGCAGGGTCAGCGGAATCGCCAGCAGCGCACCGAGCGCACCGAGCACCCACGCCCAGAACACCAGCGACAGGAACGTGATGGTCACCCCGAGGCCGACGGCGTCACCGACGAACTTGGGCTGAATGATCGACTGGATCACGAAGTTGATCACCGAATAGACCATGATCACCCACACCATCAGCACCGGCCCGCTGTCGAGTAACGCCAGCAGCGCGGGCGGGATGACGCCGATGACGAACCCGACGTTGGGGATGTAGTTGGTGATGAACGACAGCAACCCCCACAGGATCGGCAGCGGCACCCCCATCAACCACAGCGCGCCACCATCGATCACGGCCACGATGGCACCGAAAACGGTGGACACGACGAGATATTGGCGAGTGCCGATGACAAAATCGGCCAGCGCCTGCGCGATGGCGGGCCGCTCGCGCGCCACCATCGCCAGCCTGCGGTCCATCGTCATCCCGTCGACGGCCATGAACAACAGCAGCGCCACCACGAAGAACAGGTTCGAGAACACCCCGAGCACGCCGCCGAGCAATTGCTCGATGACATTGACGGCCTTACCGATATCGATTCCGCTGAGCGCGTTGTGGATCTGGTCGGAGCTCACCCCGAGATCGGACAGCCACCCGCGTCCGTGATCGAGCAGTTCGTTGAGCTTGTCGGCGTAGTCGGGCAGCAACGAGGCCAGCTGCACCGCCGACAGTGCCAGCGCGCCACCGATTCCGAGCAGAATCGCGATCACCGCCACCAATGCCGCAACCATGCCGAGCCAGGCGGGCCAGCCCTTGCGTCGCGCCCAGCTCTGGATCGGTTGCACCGCGATGGTCAGCATGAGGGCGAGGAAGACGGGCCCGACCACACCGGAGAAAGCTTTCAGACCCGCGATGGTGACCACCGCGGCTCCCAGCGACAGCAGCACGATCAGCCCGCGCGGAATAGACCATGCGGCAGGCGGCGCCGGGGCCGCGGTTTCGATGCTCGGCTCGGACATGTGCCGAACGGTAGCCACGCGCCGGGTGTCGTTACCTCCCCCGTTCCGGGTGAGATGCGCGCTCAGGCGGTCTTCATCTGCGGCTTCGGTGGCGGCGTCTCGGAGCGGCGGGCCATCCGTCCCGCTGCCCAGAACACCAACTCGACCGCCCAGAACACCAGCAACGCAGTGGTCACCACCAGCACGGGCACCGCGAGAAACACCACCGAGGGCACCGCGATGAGCACCCAGCCGAGCACATCGACCGCACGCGCCCCGCGCAACCGGCTACCGAGGCGAACCGCTGTCCACATCATCCAGCGGCGCGGCACCGAAACCCCGGCCTCGTGCAGGCTGCGCCGAAATATCCCATCCGCGTCGGCGGGCCCGACTTCACCTGTGCGGCGCAGATAATCGTGCAGGATCGCGGCCTTGGTATAGGCGCCGTAGCGCGGGATCAGCCACACCAGTGCGCGCGGCACCGACGCGAAGTCGGTGCGGAATCCGGCGGGTACGGTGAATGTTTCGACAGCACCCTGATAAGTGAGCGGTTCGGTGAGCCGCCAGAATTTCGCGTCGAGTCCCTCGACGACCGGACCACCACCGATGAAAGCCACGACCGTTCCTCTCGCATCGCAGACAGTTTCCTGCCTGCTGTTATGCGAAAATGGTATCGCTGGATCGCTACTCAGCCGCGGGGTTGCGAACTCGGGTCGAAATCGCCGCTCGGCCGATACTGTTCGACACCGTAGGGCAGGCGGAAATCGTCTGCTTCGTCGGCGAATTCGGCCGGGCGCAGGTCACCGAGCAATCCGGCGGCGCCGGAATTGAGATCGGCGGCGGGGTGCAGCGCCGCGAGGAACAACAGCACCAGCGCGGCCAGCAACGGTTGCACCAGCAGTGCGAGATCGGTACCGATTTCGGCGGGCAACGCGACGATCTGACCGACCACCGGATCATCGGGACGTGGATGCCGCACGCCCGCAACCCATTCGCCGATCCACATCATCAGCGCCGCACCCAGTCCCGAGGCGAGCAGCACGCCGAGCACCAGCGCGGGCCCCCGCGCGATCCGCACCCGCCAGGCACCGACCGCACTGATCACCGCCACCGCGGCGCCGATGCACAGGAACATCCCGACCGCGTCGAACAGGTGCATACTCTCACCGGTGAGCACGGCGGCGCGTCCCGGTTGGGTCACCCGCAGCCGCTCGGTCGGCGCCAGCACGCCCCACACCACTCCGGCCACCGCACTGGCGACCAGCACCACCGCTGCCACGATGCCGACGCCGATGATCTCGCGCCGCAACACTTCCGGGCGCTCTCCGCCGCCGAGCACTACCGGCGTTCCAACTGTGCCGATTCGATGACACCGTGCCGCGAGCACTTGGCCCACCAGCCGTCGGGGCTGATCTGCACGATCATCCGGCGCCCACACTGCTCGCAGAATCGCGGCGGTTCGAGGCCGAGCGCGGCCGAGGCAGGCATCGCGTCGTCGAGCCCGGGCACGATCCGCTTACCCGTGAACGGGTTGTAGCGTTCCGGCCAGGCGTCGTGCTCGTCCCCACTGGCGAGTCCGGGCACGATCGCCGCACCCGTGGCTGGGTTGTCGCGCTTGTCCACTGCGGTTACCGCCTCTGTGACGTGTGGCTCGGCGGTCGTGTCATCCCTGCCGACCTGGGTCGATCCTCGATCGTACACAGCGATTTACAGGGTTTCGTTGAATGCCTTGATCGGCATGCTCAGCTCACCGAGCAGATCCAGATCGGACTCGGCGGGACGGCCGAGCGTGGTGAGGTAGTTACCGACGATGACGGCGTTGATCCCGCCGAGCATGCCCTGCTTGGCGCCCAGGTCGCCGAGGGTGATCTCACGACCACCGGCGAAGCGCAGGATGGTGCGCGGCATCGCGAGCCGGAACGTGGCGATCGCGCGCAGCGCGTCGGCGGCGGGCAGCACCTCGAGGTCACCGAAGGGGGTGCCCGGGCGCGGGTTGAGGAAGTTCAGCGGAACCTCGTCGGGGCTCAGCGCGGCCAGCTGGGTGGCGAACTCGGCGCGCTGCTCGATGCTCTCGCCCATGCCGAGGATGCCGCCGCAGCACACCTCCATGCCGGCTTCGCGCACCATCCGCAGGGTCTCGAACCGCTCCTCGTAGGAGTGGGTGGTGACGACCTTGGGGAAGTGCGATTTGGCGGTCTCGAGATTGTGGTTGTAGCGGTGCACGCCCATTGCGGCGAGCTGGTCGACCTGTTGCTGGTTGAGCATGCCCAGCGAGCAGGCGACCTGGATGTCGACCTCGTTGCGAATGGCCTCCACACCGGC
This sequence comes from Nocardia sp., assembly GCA_014360565.1. Classification (GTDB taxonomy): domain Bacteria; phylum Actinomycetota; class Actinomycetes; order Mycobacteriales; family Mycobacteriaceae; genus Nocardia. Next base: position 15,035 of record JACIXH010000082.1, on the reverse strand, counting down.
GGCGACCTGCGCCATCAGGCGCTCGTCGGGCCCGCGCACGGCGGCGACGATGCAGAACTCGGTGGCGCCGGTCTTGGCGGTTTGCTTGGCAGCCTCGACCAGGCTGGGAATGTCGAGCCAGGCAGCGCGCACCGGCGACTGGAACAGGCCCGACTGCGAGCAGAAGTGGCAGTCCTCGGGGCAACCGCCGGTCTTGAGGCTGATGATGCCCTCGACCTCGACCTCCGGGCCGCACCACTTCATCCGCACGTCGTGGGCGAGCTCGAGCAGTGCTTCCAGCCGGTCGTCACCCAGGCGCAGCACCTCGACGGCCTGCTGCTCGGTGAGGCCCTCGCCGCGCTCGAGCACCTGCTCACGGGCGATGGCCAGAATATCGGTCTGGACGGATGCCTGCGTCACGACGTGATGTCCCTTCGACGGGGGGTATGCGCACGAGCCGTGGGTGTGATCCACCCGGCGTGGCCGTGCAACTTGAACGGTGTTCAGGATAGGGTAGCGGCTACGGGTGAGTCACTACACTCGGGTCGGAAATCTGAGGAAAGGACGCGCGTGCAACTGCGCAAGACAGATGTGGTCGATGCCGCCGTCGCGATTCTCGATCAGTACGGGCTCGCCGACCTGACGATGCGCAGGCTCGCCGGCTCGCTGCAGGTGCAGCCGGGGGCGCTGTACTGGCACGTCAAAGACAAGCAGACCCTGCTCGGCGCGGTGGCCGACCGGGTCCTCGCCCCGATGGATGAGCCGGTCAGGGCCACCGAATGGCCCGACCAGCTCACCGAGTTGGCGCACCGACTGCGCGACTGTCTGCTCGCCTATCGCGACGGCGCCGAACTGGTCTCGGCCACCTACGCCTCGCGCCTGACCACGAGCAAGGCGCGCGAACGCTTGGCGGGCATCGTCATTCGCGCGGGAATGACGAGGGAGGAGGCCGACCTCACGGCCTACACCCTGCTCTACTACGTGCTCGGGCAGACCGTCGACGAGCAGTCGCGCATGCAGATGGACTCCGTCGGCGCGCTACCAGCGGACAACACTCCCCTGCTCGACACTCCCGACCCCACCGCCCGCTTCGACTTCGGCTTGCAGCTGTTCATCGCGGGCGTGCGCACCGTTCTCGGTACCCGCGTGCGCTGATCAGGGCGGATCGTTGCGATTGGCTTCCTGGAAGCGACGCACGAACGGCAGCACCTGCGCGTCGATGACCTCGTTGTATTCGCCGGGCCGCTGAATCGGATTCGCGTGCTCGGTCCGGGTGGGCCGCACCACCGACAACGTGCCATCGACGCCACCGGCGTGTTCGATCAGCACTCGGTGCGAGTACTCCACGTCCACCACGCCGTCACGAGAGGCATCGCGCGGCCGGATGAACACGATGGCCGGATTCCGCTTGTCCGGATTCGGCCTGCCGAGCGCTCGCAGATCCGCGACGCCGCCGCCGGCGACGATCGCCAGGAACTGCGACTCGATCAGCCCGTTACTGGCGGCATCGCGGGAGAAGATCTTGTCGCGCAACACCTCCGAGGACGCCGCACCCATCGCGGAGAAATCGATATCGAACAACAGCCCATCGCGGCGCACGAAACGTTCACGGCGCACCGACATCTCGACCGCGAAGCGCAGCAGCCTGCTCTCGCGCGCCCCCGGCAACCAGCCCACCCACCGCACGAGTTCAGCGCCACGACTACGGCTTTCGGGACGCACCGCATCCAGATCCATCGGCGTGCAGTCCAGCACGACAGCGACCAATCGCCGATCACTGCCCAGGTGGATGTGCCGCGCTACTTCGAGCGCGATGATCCCGCCCATGCTGTGCCCGACCAGCACGATATTGCGCACATTGCCGTACCGCGCTGCCCGCACGATCATCTCGGCGATGACCTTGGTGTCGATACCCGCGTTGTCATAACGCACCGCCCACACCACCCCCAGCCGGCTCAGCGCGGGCAGCGCTTCGGCGGTCGGGGCCGCGTTCACACCACCGAGCCCGACCATATCGACCACCGCGGTATCCCAATCCCGGGAATCGGCAGGCAGATGCACCGGCAGCAACTCCGGCGTGGTCTGCGCCAGTCGCTCGCGTTGGGGCTCCACATCATGAACCCAGTACTGCCCGAACACCATCATCGCGACCAGCAGCACCCCGGCAACTCGCAACCCGACAAGCCTCGTGTGGCGCCATCGGACCCATGCGTGTCCCGGCCGGGTTTCGCGCAACCGATCCCGCCGGCGCGCGTCGTCGAAGTCCGCGACGGTGGACGGATGCCGATCGAATGACGACATCCTTCCACTGTAGGGCCGCCTCCCGGCGGGCGGGCGTAGAGCCCGCTCGCCGCAAGCCGCAAGCTCAGAAGGGCTGGCCGCTGAGCAGACCCAGCATCATGATCGGCAGATAAAGTACCGCGAACAGCGCCGAACGCACCGGATCTCCGGCAAGCTTTCCTTCGCCGAGCCAAGCCATTGCGTCAGTGGAACCCATGAGTGTTCACCTTCGGTCGAAGTATCGGGACACCCGGGAATCGTCTTCGTGCCCAACACCGTTACCCGATCTCACGACTTTGCCTGGGTACCATCGCCAGGTCGCGGCAGCGCCGACCACCTCCGCTGCGCCCCGGTACTCACACCGACGGCATCGAATTCGAGCAACCGCACAGCCCGCAGCGCCTCTGGCTTTTCGTGATGCGCAGGGCCTGATTCGCCATCCGCACCCAGCCCGCGCGTGGAACCTCGTGCCGCGTACAGTCACGGTGTCATCCCCGGCGGGTGTGGGAATCCGGTGTAACTCCGGAACGGTCGCGCCACTGTGATCGCCTCGCGGCGAAAGTCAGACCTCCCTCGCCGGGACACCCTCTGAAAGGGCCGCGCCGTGCCTGTGGAGAATTCGCGGTGATCCGTGCTCGGATCTCGCTCGCGTTACCCCTGCTAGGGGCGTTGCTGGTGGTCGCCATGATCGGCGCCACCGGATTCGGCGCCGAGCTCGTGCCCGTGCCGACGGTGCTCGACACCCTCGGCGCCCGGCTGTCCGGCACGGCACCGTCCGACCTCGGCATCGACACCATCGTCTGGCAACTCCGAGTGCCACGCACCCTGCTGGCAGCGGTGGTCGGCGCCGGATTGGCACTGGCCGGTGCGGCCATACAGACGCTGGTGCGCAACCCACTGGCAGACCCCTTCCTGCTCGGCGTCTCCTCCGGCGCCGGTGTCGGCGCGGCCGCGGTCATCACCTCCGGGCTGTTCGCCGGAGCCGGCATCTGGGCACTGTCGGGCGGTGCGCTGCTCGGGGCACTCAGCGCCGCGACCCTGGTGTTCCTGATCGCGATGGCCCAAGGCGGTCTCACCCCCTTGCGTCTGGTACTCACCGGCACCGTCCTCGGCTCGGCGTTCGCCGGGTTCAGCAGCTTCCTCGTCTTTCGCAGCACCGATCCCGCGGCGGCCGAGTCTGTGTTGTTCTGGCTGCTCGGCAGTCTGGCCGGCGCCGACTGGACGACCCTGGCGCTGCCCTGCACGGTCGTCGTGGCCTGCGGCGCGATCCTGATGGCGACGGCCGGTTGGTTGGACGCGCTCACCCTGGGCGCGGACACCGCCTCCTCGGTCGGCGTCCCGGTGCAGCAGCTACGCATCGGTCTGTTCCTGCTGCTCGCGGTGCTCGTCAGGGTCCTCGTCGCGGTGTCGGGTGGGATAGGGTTCGTCGGCCTCGTCGTCCCCCACGCCGCGCGCATGATCGTCGGTCCCCGCCACCGCAATCTGCTGCCCACCTGCGCGCTGGGCGGCGCCCTGTTCCTGGTGGTCGCCGACGCCGCGACCCGAGTCCTGGTCCGCCCCACCGAAATCCCCGTCGGCGTCCTCACCGGCCTCATCGGCGCACCCATCTTCCTCATGCTGATGGGTAAACGCCGCTACCGATTCGGCGCGTCGTGAGCGGCCGACGAATGTTCGGCCGACGAGCGCCGGACCCCGACGACGAGAACGGCAAACCACGCCCCCCGCTGCGCCCGAGCGAAACCCCCTACGGCCGCACCATCACTGCGCCGGACCGCGCCGCGGATGCGGACAGCCCTCGATCCACGGCGACCGGCTCACCTGCGGCGGAGTCCGGCCCGTCGGCGCCGTCCTGCGATCGAGCCGACGCGGGTAGGCCAGGCGCACTGCGCGCCGTCGCACTCACCTGCGCGATCGGGCGACGCAATATCGTTGCCGGTGCGGACTTTTCGATCGAACCCGGCGAGACCGTCGGTATCGTCGGGCCCAACGGCAGCGGCAAGTCGACGTTGCTGCGGGTGCTGGCCGGGGTCACCAAGCCCGAAAGCGGCGTGGTGCAGGTGGACGGGCAGGTGCTGCACGCGCTGCGGCCCCGCCAACGGGCCGCGGCGGTGGCTTTCGTGGCCCAGGACGAGAGTCCGCCCGCCGACATGCTGGTCAGCGAGGTGGTCGCCCTCGGGCTGACGCCCTATCTGCCACCGTGGGGTCTCGGCGCCCCGAGCGAACAGCACCGCGTGGCACAGGCGCTGGCGGCGGTCGATCTCGCCGGGTTCGCGGGCAGACAGGTGCATCAGCTCTCCGGCGGCGAACGGCAGCGCGTTCTGCTGGCCAGGGCGCTGCTCCAGGACACCCCGGTCCTGCTGCTCGACGAACCGACCAACCACCTCGACGTCACCCATCAACTCGAGTTGCTCACCCTGATGCGAAACCTGAACCGCACCGTCGTCGCCGCCTTACACGATCTGGCACTGGCCGACCGCTACTGCGATCGGATCATCGTGCTGCACAACGGTTGCACCCGGCCACCGGCGCCGTCGGCCGAGGCACTGACTCCCGAGATCGTCGCCGAGGTCTTCGGCGTCGACGCCGCGCGCGTCCAGCATCCCGCGACCGGCGAACACCACCTGCTGATCACCCCGCGAGAGGCGCGATGATGAACAACCACGGCCGAATTCTGGCCACCACAGCTCTGGCCGCGGTCCTGACCGCCTGCGCCGGCACCGCCGCGCACACCACGACGACGATCCCGATCATCAATTGCGGCAAGCAATCCCAGTTCCCCGCGCCCGCGCAGCGGATGTTCGTCAACGACGGAAATCTCGTCTCGATGGTGCTCGCTCTCGGCGCACAGGACCAGGTCGCCGCGGTCTCGAGTATCCAGCGCGATGCGGGCACACTGCGCGCGCACTACGGCGCCGACATCGTCGACAGCCTGAAATCCGTTGCCCCCGAGTACCCCTCCCGCGAGACGGTGCTCGCCAACCGCCCGGATGTCATGATCGCCGGCTGGAGCTACGGCTACGACGAGGCGAGCAAGCTCACCCCCGCGTCACTGCAGAAAGACGGCATCGCCGCCTACGTCCTCACCGAGAGCTGTCGCCGAGTCGACGGTGCGGCCGCGCGGGGCACCGTCGACCCGTGGACCGCGCTGCGCACCGACCTCACCGACCTCGGCACGATCACGGGCCACCCCGACCGCGCGGCCGAGCTCACCGCCGACCTCGACCACCGGCTCACAGCCCTGGCCGCTGCCCCGAAGCCGGCGCGAACCCCGACCGTGTTCCTGTTCGACAGCGGCACCGACACCATCTACTCGAGCGGGAGATACGGTGCGCCCCAGGCGATTCTCGAAGCAGCGGGCGCCCGCAACATCCTCGACGATGTCGACGACACCTGGACCAAGGTCTCCTGGGAGCGCCTCGCGGCGGCGGACCCGGACGCGATCATGTTCGTGGATTACCCCGGCCAGAGTTACGCGCAGAAGGTGGACCTGCTGCGGTCCAAACCCGGTATCAACGGTCTGCGCGCGGTCCGCGACAGCCGATTCTTCAACCTGCCGTACGCGCTGTGGACGAGCGGGCCGCTCAATATCGATGCGGCCGAACAGATCCGCGCGCAGCTCGAAGCCTGGAACCTGGTGCCTGCCTCCGGCCTCACACCCCGGGCGGACGACGCCGTACGCTGACCGAACTCGACGCCGTAGCTGGACCCGTCACACCGGGACGGTTTCAGTCGGTGGTGCCCCGCGCGGCGAGCGCCGCCAGTTTCGTCAGCGCCATCCGCCATCCGGCTTGGTTCTCGGCGGGGCTGAGCCCGGGCGGGACCCCTTCGTGCAGCACTTCGAGGTAGGTTCCGCCGTCGGCATCGGTCAGGGTGAAGGTGACGGTCTGCGCTCCGGTCATGTCCGGCTTCTCCGTCACGAACTCCAGCACCTCGACCACCTGCTCATCCGGGATCAGCGAACGAAACGTCCCGAAGTAGGCATCGTGCTGTTGTGCCGGCGTTCCCGCGACGTGATCCGGTGTCACCGCACGCGTGTGGGCGGGCTCATCATGGGTGAGGGTGATCGAGAACGATCCGCCCTCCACCGGCTCGAACCGATGCACCTCGCTGGTGATCCCCTCGGGCATCATCCAGGCAGCTACCGCGTCGCCGTCCAGCAGTAACCGGTAGACGGTCGAACGAGGCGCGTTGATATGGGTACCGATCCTGGTCGTCGCCATGGCTTTCACGATAGTCGCCCGGCCGACACCGACCCGTCAACCACCCGAGCTGCGCGCCAGTGTCTGCAACGGGTCGGTGAGTACATCGGCGAACGCCAGTTCCGCGGCGCCGATCAGCGGGGCGTCGTCGGCCAGCGCCGAGGTCCGCAGCCGGACGTGTTCGCGAGCGGCCGAGAGCCCGTTCACGGCCAGCCGACTGCGGACCTGGGCGGCCGAAGCGAGGTAGATCTCGCGCAATACACCACCGAACACGACCATCGTCGGGTTGAAGATGTTGACCAGGTTGGCCACCCCACAGCCGAGCCAGTCGCCGACCTGGTGCAGCGCGTCCCTGGCGGTCGCGTCGCCGCGGGCCGCCGCGTCGACGATCACCTCGACCGCCGCCCGTCCGGTGAGGTCGGCCCGCCCCGCCGCGGCGATCAACGCGAGCTCCCCGGCTTCGGCCTCGAGACACCCACGCGAACCACACCGGCACGGCCGCCCGCCGGGATTGACGACCATGTGCCCGACCTCGCCGCCGTAGCCGCCCTCACCACCGAGCAGCTCGCCACCCATGATGACGCCGCCACCGATGCCGACTTCACCGTGCAGGTAGATCAGATCCGATACCCCGGCCCCGACACCTCGCTCACGCTCGGCGAGCGCACCCAGGTTGGCGTTGTTGCCGACCACGACCCGAGCCCCGAGCCGCTGCGACAGTTTCGCGCCGACCGGCACATCCACCCAGCCGATGTTCGGCCCGTACCGCACCACGCCGTCGCCCTCGCGCACCATGCCGCAGAACGCGAGACCGGCTCCCACACAAATACTTTCGCGACCAGCCGTGCCGATCGCCGTCTCCGCCATCACCGCCAGTGACTCGATCACTTCCTCGGGATCGAATGCCGCGGGGTCGCGCGGTGCTTCGCGCCGATCGAGAATCACACCGCCCAGACCGACCCGCGCCACCGCGAGCCGGTCCGCCCCGACATCCAGCGCGAGCACATACACCCGCTCCGACTCCGGCCGCACCACCAGTGACGGCCGTCCGGCCTTGCCGGTCTGGCGCGGCAGTTCCTCGCTCACCAGCCCGGCTGCGGCGAGATCGGTGGTCAGTGCCAGGATCGTGCTGCGGTTCAAGCCCATTCGCTCGGCCAGGACCGCCCGCGAGACCGGACCACTCAGATGGACGTGGCGCAGCAGCACGGCGAGATTGCGCGTTCTGATCTCGTCCGGGGCGGGTGCAGCCCTCATTCGGCCCAGCCTTCCCGGTCGATGGTCAACTTCCTGGCAGCGCACGTTTGCGCGAGAGCGCGTCCACCCCTGCCGCGAGCAGCAGGACAAATCCTGTCACAACGAATTTCGTGCCCGCGCTGTAGCCCATCAGGCCCATCCCGTTGTTGATCACCGCGACCACCGCGGCGCCGAGTACCGCATCGAGCATCCGGCCGCGACCTCCGAACAAACTGGTGCCACCGATCACCGCCGCACCGACCGCGGTGAGCAGCACATCCGAACCGCCGGTGTTCGGATCGACAGAATTGGCCCGCGAAGCCGCGATCAATCCGCCGACGGCGGCCATCGTCGAACACAACACGAACGCGCTGATCTTGATCCGGTCCACCGGAATACCCGCGCGCCGTGCCGCTTCCACACTCCCGCCGACCGCGTAGACATGCCTGCCGAACGAGGTGCGGTTGAGCACGAACGTCCACAGCAGCAACAGCGCGATGATGACCGGCACCACGATCGGCATGCCCCGCAGCGAGGTGACGTCGGGATTGCGACTGCGCTCGTCATTGAGCACCAGGACCGCGATCCCCGCGACGACCGCGACCGTGGTGATCCGCAACGCGACCACCGGCGCCGTCTCACCGGTCAGCCCGAGAGTGTTGCGCGCGCGCAACTTTCGGTACTGCACGATGGAGAACCCGGCCAGCAGCACCAGGTACATGACCCAGCCCAGCAGCGGCGGCACGTTCTTGTTCGCGATCGCCAGGATCGTCTCGTCGTGGATGGAGATATTGCGGCCGTTGTCCATGATCTTCAGCGCGACGCCCTGCAGCGCGAGAAACGCGGCCAGCGTCACCACGAACGAGGGCACACCGATCTTCACCACGATCGCACCGATCGCCAGCCCGATCACAACACCGGTGAGCAGCGACACGAGCACCGCCACGTACCAGGGCCAGCCCTTGTCGGTGAGCAGTACCGCCAGCACCGCGGCGCACACACCGCTGGTGAAGCCCGCCGACAAGTCGATCTCACCGAGCAACAGCACGAAGATCAGACCCATCGCGATCACCGCGATGGCGGCACCCTGGGTGAGCAGGTTCGCGATGTTGCCCTGGGTCATGAACACCGGCCGCGCGATCCAGAACACGACCGACAGCACGACCAGCGCGATGACCGAGGGCAGCGCCCCCATGTTGCCGCTGCGAATCCGCGCGACATAGCCGGTGACCAATGCGGTCACCGGCGCGGCAGGTTCGGTGGCCTTGTCCGTCACAACCACGCTCATGCCTGCACTCCGATTCCGAGGCTTCCGCTGCGACCGGCGGTGATCAGTTCGACGACCTGCGAATGAGTCACATCGGCGGTGCGCACCTGGGCCGCCATCCGGCCCAGATACAGCGCCGCGATGCGATCCGATACCGCGAAGACGTCGTTCATATTGTGCGAGATCAACACGACCGCGAGACCTTTGTCGGCCAGGCGGCGCACCAGTTCGAGAACCTGCTGAGTCTGGGCGACACCGAGCGCCGCGGTCGGCTCGTCCAGAATCACCACCTTGCTGTTCCACAGCACGGCCTTGGCGATCGCGACGGTCTGGCGTTGTCCGCCGGACAGACTCGCCACCTTCTGCCGCACGGACTTCACCGTCCGCACCGACAGGCCGGCCAGGGTCGCGCCCGCGAGTTCTTCCATGCCGTATTCGTCGAGCACGATGCCGTGCTTCTTCTCGCGGCCGAGGAACATGTTCTGCACGATGTCGAGGTTGTCGCAGAGCGCGAGATCCTGATAGACGATCTCGATGCCCAGTTCGGCCGCGTCTCTCGGATTGCCGATCCGCACCGGCGCACCGTCGAACAGCACCTCACCGGCGTCTGTCGTATGGGTGCCGCCGATGCATTTGACCAAGGTGGACTTGCCCGCCCCGTTGTCGCCGACCAGGGCCGTCACCTCACCGCGGTAGGCGGAGAAGTCGATACCGTGCAGGACATGCACCGGTCCGAAACTCTTGTCCAATCCGCGTAATTCGATGAGCGGGGTATCGGTCATCAGCCGACGCCGTTGTCCGCGCAGAGCTTCGCGAATTCGCCGGTGCACAGCTCGGCCTTGTCGACGAAGCCGTCGGCCACGACGTCGTTGACGTTGCTCTTGAAGATCGCCTTGGGCTCGAGCAGCACCGCGGGTACCTTCGTCTTCGCCTCGGGATCGTCGACGGTGCTCGGAGCCTCGCCCTTCTCACCGTTGGCCAGCGCGATCGCCAGCTTCGCGCCGGCGGCGGCCTCGAGCTTGATCGCCTTGTACACGGTCATGCACTGGTCACCGGCGAGCACGTTCTGCAGGCCCTGGACCGTGGCGTCCTGACCCGTCACCGGGATCTGCCCGTTCAGCTTCTGCTTCTTCAGCACCGCGATGGCCGCGTTGGCCAGGCCGTCATTGGCCGCTACCGTGCCGCCGAGGTTCGGCGTCCCGGTCAGCATCTGCTCGAAGATGGTGCCCGCCTTGGTGTTGTCCCACTCCGGGACGGCCTGATCCGGGCCCTTCACGTAGTCACCGGCGTCGAACTTCGGCTTCAGCGCGCCGTCGTATCCGCTCTTGAACAGGGCAGCGTTGTTGTCGGTCGGGCCGCCGTTGAGGTAGGCGACCACCGGCTTCACCGCCTGCTTGTCGGCCAGACACTTCGCGAGACCGTCGCCCATGAGCTGTCCGACTTTGACGTTGTCGAACGACACGTAGTACGGCGCGCCGCCGCCGAGGGTCAGCCGGTCGTAGTCGATCACGGTCACGCCCTGCGCCTTGGCCTTCTGGATGACCGCCTTGCCGGTGCCGCTGTCGAGGTTGGTGATCATCAGCACCGAGGCGCCGTTGGTGATCATCTGATCCGCGATCGTCTGGAAGGCGTTCTTGTCGCCCTGGGCATTCTGGATGTCGGCCTTGATCCCCGCGGCGTCGAACGCCTGCTGGAGGTACTTGCGATCGGCCGTCTCCCACCTCGCCGAGGTCTTGCTGTCGGGCAGGATGACGCCGATCTTGGCGCCGTCGCCTCCCGAGGAGTTCGAAGTGTCCTCGCCGCAGGCGGTGAGCGAAGTGACGAGTGCGAGTGATACGGCCGCGATGCCGAAGATCCCCTGACGCATGAGCGTGGGCCTTTCGTGGAACCCACCGCCCGTGGGCGGTCGAGCTGAAGCGAATGTTGTTCTCGACAACATACTCCAGAGTGACGAGGCCCACAGACAAATCGGTCGTACTGCCCTGCGAGGCTTCTGGCAGTCGCGAGTCATGAGGGCCGAGCCGGCGGATCGCCGTGCGCGGAGGCCGAATCGGACCCGGGCATCACCGGCGAGTCGCCGATGGTCCTGCGAAATCAGATGCCGCACAACGCAAAAAGGCCCTCCAACCGAAGTTGGAGGGCCTTTCGCAAAGATGTTCCGGCAGTGTCCTACTCTCCCACACCCTGTCGAGTGCAGTACCATCGGCGCAGGTGGCCTTAGCTTCCGGGTTCGGAATGGGACCGGGCGTTTCCCCACCGCTATAACTACCGTAACTCTATGAAACTAGACAGCGCTCCCCGATAACAACCGACCCCTTCACGGGACCCGTTGATCAGGTTTGCTGCAGTGTCTGTTGTTTCAGAAACCGCACAGTGGACGCGTAACACCTTCGTAAGTAAGCCCTCGGCCTATTAGTACCAGTCACCTACACCAGTTACCTGGCTTCCAATTCTGGCCTATCAACCCCATGGTCTGTAGGGGGCCTTAACCCATCAAGTGGGAGAGAAACCTCATCTTGGAACAGGCTTCCCGCTTAGATGCTTTCAGCGGTTATCCCTTCCGAACGTAGCCAACCAGCAGTGCTCCTGGCGGAACAACTGGCACACCAGAGGTTCGTCCGTCCCGGTCCTCTCGTACTAGGGACAGCCTTCCTCAAGTTTCTTACGCGCGCGGCGGATAGAGACCGAACTGTCTCACGACGTTCTAAACCCAGCTCGCGTGCCGCTTTAATGGGCGAACAGCCCAACCCTTGGGACCTACTCCAGCCCCAGGATGCGACGAGCCGACATCGAGGTGCCAAACCATCCCGTCGATATGGACTCTTGGGGAAGATCAGCCTGTTATCCCCGGGGTACCTTTTATCCGTTGAGCGACACCGCTTCCACTTGCCGGTGCCGGATCACTAGTCCCGACTTTCGTCCCTGCTCGACCTGTCAGTCTCACAGTCAAGCTCCCTTGTGCACTTGCACTCAACACCTGATTGCCAACCAGGCTGAGGGAACCTTTGGGCGCCTCCGTTACATTTTAGGAGGCAACCGCCCCAGTTAAACTACCCACCAGGCACTGTCCCTGAACCAGATCATGGTCCGAGGTTAGAAGTCCAATACGATCAGAGTGGTATTTCAACGACGACTCCACCCGAACTAGCGTCCGAGCTTCACAGTCTCCCACCTATCCTACACAAACCGTACCGAACACCAATACCAAGCTATAGTGAAGGTCCCGGGGTCTTTTCGTCCTGCCGCGCGTAACGAGCATCTTTACTCGTAATGCAATTTCGCCGAGTCTGTGGTTGAGACAGCAGAGAAGTCGTTACGCCATTCGTGCAGGTCGGAACTTACCCGACAAGGAATTTCGCTACCTTAGGATGGTTATAGTTACCACCGCCGTTTACCGGGGCTTAAATTCTCAGCTTCGCCCATAACAGGCTAACCGGTCCTCTTAACCTTCCGGCACCGGGCAGGCGTCAGTCCGTATACATCGTCTTACGACTTCGCACGGACCTGTGTTTTTAGTAAACAGTCGCTTCTCTCTGGTCTCTGCGACCTCGCCCAGCTCAGTCCGTAAAGAACGTCACCAGACCAGGTCCCCCTTCTCCCGAAGTTACGGGGGCATTTTGCCGAGTTCCTTAACCACAGTTCTCTCGATCGCCTTAGTATTCTCTACCTGACCACCTGTGTCGGTTTGGGGTACGGGCCGTGTACCAGCTCGCTAGAGGCTTTTCTCGGCAGCATAGGATCACTGAATTCCCCTCAACGGGTACGCATCACGTCTCAGGCTATGTGCAACACGGATTTGCCTATGTTGCGCCCTACACGCTTACACCAGGTATTCCATCACCTGGCCCAGCTACCTTCCTGCGTCACCCCATCGCTTACCTACTACAGCCAGGGTCGTATGCAGCCGTCATCCCCCTCGCCCGAAGGCTCGGTAAAACAACATTTGGATACTTAGCACAACTGATTCAGCATTGGGCGCGGATACACGGGTACGGGAATATCAACCCGTTGTCCATCGACTACGCCTGTCGGCCTCGCCTTAGGTCCCGACTCACCCTGGGCGGATTAACCTGGCCCAGGAACCCTTGGTCATTCGGCGGACGAGTTTCTCACTCGTCTTTCGCTACTCATGCCTGCATTCTCACTCCCGTGGCCTCCACAGCTAGTTCACACTGCTGCTTCCACGGCCACAGGACGCTCCCCTACCCATCCACACACCTGGCCCTCACTCGAAAGTAAGGACGGGCTATTGCGTGAATGCCGCGGCTTCGGCGGTGTACTTGAGCCCCGCTACATTGTCGGCGCAGGATCACTTGACCAGTGAGCTATTACGCACTCTTTCAAGGGTGGCTGCTTCTAAGCCAACCTCCTGGTTGTCTAAGCGACCCCACATCCTTTTCCACTTAGTACACGCTTAGGGGCCTTAGCCGGCGATCTGGGCTGTTTCCCTCTCGACTACGAAGCTTATCCCCCGCAGTCTCACTGCCACGCTCTCACACACCGGCATTCGGAGTTTGGCTGACTTCGGTAAGCTTGTAGGCCCCCTAGGCCATCCAGTAGCTCTACCTCCGGCGTGAAACACGTGACGCTGCACCTAAATGCATTTCGGGGAGAACCAGCTATCACGGAGTTTGATTGGCCTTTCACCCCTACCCACAGCTCATCCCCTCAGTTTTCAACCTAAGTGGGTTCGGGCCTCCACGACGTCTTACCGTCGCTTCACCCTGGCCATGGGTAGATCACTCCGCTTCGGGTCCATAATGTGCGACTAAACGCCCTATTCGGACTCGCTTTCGCTACGGCTACCCCACAACGGGTTAACCTCGCCACACACCGATGACTCGCAGGCTCATTCTTCAAAAGGCACGCCATCACCCCACACAACAAGTTGCGAAGGCTTTGACGGATTGTAAGCGCACGGTTTCAGGTACTATTTCACTCCCCTCCCGGGGTACTTTTCACCTTTCCCTCACGGTACTAGTCCGCTATCGGTCACCAGGGAGTATTCAGGCTTACCGGGTGGTCCCGGCAGATTCACAGCAGATTTCACGGGCCCGCTGCTACTCGGGTATCTTCTACGAGAGCCAAGAAGTTTTCGTCTACGGGATTATCACCCTCTATGACAGGCCGTTCCAGACCACTTCGACTAACCACTTGGTTTCTTACTCTCGCCTGATCCGGCAGAATCAAGAAAGAAGACCCCACAACACCGCATACACAACCCCTGCCGGGTATCACATGTACACGGTTTAGCCTCATCCGCTTTCGCTCGCCACTACTCACGGAATCACTGTTGTTTTCTCTTCCTGTGGGTACTGAGATGTTTCACTTCCCCACGTTCCCTCCACACACCCTATATATTCAGATGCGGGTAACACGACATCACTCGTGCTGGGTTTCCCCATTCGGAAATCCTCGGATCTCAGCTCGGTTGACAGCTCCCCGAGGCTTATCGCAGCCTCCTACGTCCTTCATCGGCTCCTGGTGCCAAGGCATCCACCGTACGCTCTTAAACACTTACTAACAAAGATGCTCGCGTCCACTGTGCAGTTCTCAAACAACACACCCGCACCGGATTGATTTCCTGACCTACTCACCAACCCGAAGGTTGCCGGCGGTTTCGAGGAAGATCTCATCGGATCGTTTGTTTTGCCAGAAAAAACACTTTCGCGTGTTCTTTCAGGACCCAATAGTGTGTCGGTATATCACCGCGACCAACCACTGAGGGTCGATCGAGTGCGATGAATTTGTCAGCGTTCCACCCATGAGCGTCCGCAGCTCCACGAAAGGGAACTAAACGGTCTCTGACACAACCACTCTCGACTGTTCGGAGAGTTTGCGTAGATGTGCTCCTTAGAAAGGAGGTGATCCAGCCGCACCTTCCGGTACGGCTACCTTGTTACGACTTCGTCCCAATCGCCGATCCCACCTTCGACGGCTCCCTCCCACAAGGGGTTAGGCCACCGGCTTCGGGTGTTACCGACTTTCATGACGTGACGGGCGGTGTGTACAAGGCCCGGGAACGTATTCACCGCAGCGTTGCTGATCTGCGATTACTAGCGACTCCAACTTCACGG
>JACIXH010000081.1 GCA_014360565.1 Nocardia sp. | reverse complement strand
CAGCGCATCGCGGGTCTGGCGCTCCGCGGCGGTGGCGGCGATCTGTTCGCCCTCGTCGGTGTAGTCGAGGAAGAGGGTCAGCATCTGATCTCGGACTTCTTCGGCGGCGGTGCCCCAGTCGGCGACATCGATCGGAGGGGACTGCGCCGCAGCGCGATTCGATGATTCGCCCGACCGCGATGAATCCGAGCGAGTCATGCTCGTAACGCTCTCGACGCCCGCGCTCATTCGTTGCCACGCAGGGCTCTGGAGGAGTTCCTCGACGCGCTGTGCGTGTACGGCGTCGAGATCGTTGGTCAGATTCGAGAGTTCGGCCCGGTAATAGCCGGTCAGATCGCGATATTCGCCTAACAAGTCCGGGGACAGGCCGTCACGGTTGGTCGCGGCCGCAGTCAGTGCGCTGGTGCGCGACATTGCCTCGAGCACCCGCAGCACGGCGACGTTGACAATGAGCTTGACCGCCGCCGGGGTATGGGGCGTGGTCCGCTCGATAATAGCGATGCCCTGGTTGGCGCCCTTGATCAGCTGGTTGAAGAATGTGTAGGCCTCGGTGAGAGGCATTGTGCCGGTATCGATCCCGCGACGTACGTTCGGTAATTCGGCCCGAAGCTGATCGTGGGCGTCGACGGTGGCGGCCATGTCGGGCCCGGCGAGGCTCCGAAGCTCAGCGGCCATCGGGGCGAGCCCTTCCAGCGCCTTGTCGAACCGGATCCGGGCATCTGCGAGTGCCTGGGCGTTGGGCTCCTGGCCCGCGAGCCGCCACAGCGAGAGCAGCCGCTCCTGCTGGACCGCGAGGTAGAGGTCGCGGGTGGGTTCGCGGCTGTCCACCATGGCATGGGCGAGCTCCTCGGCGCGCCGTCCCTCATTGACCAGTGGGATGGTGGTACCGATGCCGACGACCAGCAGTACGACGCTGGGTACGAGCGCGATCGCGAGTATCCGGGTTCGAATTCCTGAGAACCTCGTTGGGAGCACTGCGATAATATAACTTACGGTTAAGGGAAATGGCATTCTCAATTGGAAAACTTGCGATACGTGCTTCGAGCATCCGATCGAGATCGAGAACCGCGCTGGTCGCTGGCAGGCTCGCCCGCTGATGAGGGGCCGACGAAGCGCAGGATTGAACACACCGGGTGATTGTTATAACAACATAATGTAGGTTGGGCCCATGACTTCTGAGGCCCCGCTCTATGCTCAGATCGAACAGGCTCTGGTCGCCCGCCTCGGCGTGGATCTGCATCCTGGCGACAGGCTGCCCACCGAGGACGAGTTGATTGCTGAGTTCGGCGTCAGCCGGATCACGGTTCGGCGGGCGCTTCAGAACCTCGCAGCGCGGAACCTGATCGTCACCAAACGCGGGCAAGGCAGCTTCGTCGCCCGTCCGAGTTTCAGGCAACCTCTCACGGCGCTGACCGGGTTCGTCGAAGACATGGATGCTCACGGCTTTCGCTCTCGCGCCCAGGTGCTGAGCGTCGAGGAGATTGTCGCGCCGCCCGAAGTTCGTTCCGCTCTCGAGCTCCCGCTCGGGGCGAAGGTCACCCACATCCAGCGCGTGCGGTTGGCAGCCGGTCAGCCGGTGTCCTTCGACGATACCTATCTGCCCATTGATCTGGGCCGCCTCGTAGCACAGGACGACCTGGAGAACGAGCAGATCTTCACCCTGCTGGAACAACGCCACGACACGCCCCTGATCGAGGCCGAGTATGCGCTCCAGGCCGACACGGCCGATGCGTTGGTAGCTGAAGCGTTGCAAGTCGCCGAAGGTACTGCCGTTTTCCGGATCGAGCGGACGTCGTTCACCACGGGGCAGAAGCCCGTCGACTACGAAATTCTGCACTATCGCGGCGACACGATCACTTTCACTACACGGCTGCCGCGAGCCGGAACCCAGGAGTCGGACCAGCGATGACCGGTGCACTCTTTGCGCTGTTGTTCTTCGGTTCGCTTGCGGCGGGCGCGCTGGGCAGTGCTCTCGGGATGGCCGGAGGCATCTTCGTCGTGCCGATGCTGACCCTGGTTGCCGGCGTGCCGTTCCCCACGGCTGTGGCTGTGAGCCTGGTTTCCGTCATCGCCTGCTCCTGCGCGAGCGCACCCCTGTTTCTCTCGGCCGGGCTGACGAACCTGCGCTTGGCAGTCGTTCTGGAGGTCGCCACCGCATCCGGGGCACTGCTCGGAGTCTTGATGGTCGGGGTCGTGCCGGATGCGATCCTCTATGGGATCTTCGCTGTGGTGCTGCTCGTTTCCGCGGCGCAGATGATCACCGGTCGCCAGGACCGCACGACACCGAGTCCGATTCGGGCACCGCGATATCCGTCGCTGGCGGGATCCATCACCGAACGCGCAGGGGTCACCACCGCCTATCAGGTGTCGCGTTTGCCGCTGGGCGGCGGGCTCATGTTCGGAGCCGGAACCCTCTCTGCGCTGCTGGGCATCGGCTCCGGTGTGCTCAAGATCCCCGCGATGGACGCAGCCATGAAGCTGCCGATCAAGGTTTCCTCTGCCACCGCGAACCTGATGATCGGAGTCACTGCGTGCGGCGCAGCCGCTGCGTACCTGTTGTCGGGTGCTCTCGACCTCGAGTTGTCCGCACCGGTCGTCCTCGGGTCGCTCGCAGGGTCGGTCCTGGGCGCGAAGATCCTCGTCAAGGCATCCGGTCCCACGCTACGCATCGTGTTCACGATCGTGCTCGTGGCCCTCGCTGTGCCCATGGCCGCGAACGCCTTCGGAATGAACTGGGGAGTCTCTGTATGACACCATCACACACAACCGAAGTCATCGCAGCCGCCGACCAGCGACTGGCCCGCAACATCGCCGCGCTGATGCGCACAGGCACCGCCGTCGCTGCCGGCCTGCTCGCTGGTGGCGCAGTCTGCGGGTACACGCAGGCAGGCGTAGTCGCAGTAGTTCTGTTGGCCGGCGGGTGCGGAATCCTGATCCTGCTTCCGGTCGTTCGGTTGGTGATGATGGCCGGTCACTTCGTACGGCTCGCCGACACGCGCTTCGTCATCACCACTGTCGCCGTACTTGTCCTCGTCGCCACCGGCGGTGTTCTCGGTGTGGTTCTCTGACGCTGTACCGACATTCCGCCGCCGGATCAACCTCGTTCAGCGGTCCGCAGCAGCGATGTGTTCGATCCGATGAGCTGTAGCGAGAAGTTCGTCGATATAGCGGCGACGTTCTCCGAGGGTGACTTCTGTACGCAGTGGCCCGATCTGGATTTCGTAGACGGCGTGACCATCGGGGGCGCGAACAGGCGCGCTCAGATAGCCGAGGGACAGCGGCACCGGGGAATTGAGGGCATCTTCGGTGTGCGCGTTGCCGGTGACATCGCCGAGCAGACCGAGGACTCGCCCGCGCAGATCGTCGTTGGCGGGCCGGTCGGCGAGGTGGTGGACGACATCGGAGAGCACGCTCAAGGCAGTGAGGGCACCGGGTCGAAGGCTCCACGCGCAGAATCCGATTGTGCGAATGGTGGCCAGGACGTCACGGAATTCGGCGCGGCGGTCGGGGGCGCCGCGGTCGAGCCAGATCTTCTGTGCCGCACCGGGAGCATGGGCGATGAGTGCCGCCCCGGCTGGGGGGAGAAGGGGGATACGGGTTCCGTCCTGGATGCCGGCGGGGATGAGACCTTTTCCGCCGGCCACCGCGACGAAGGCGAGCTCGTCGCCGCCGAGTGCAGTGAGCGCCGCACCGCACTCGGTGCGAGTGGCCAGGCGATCCAGTTCCTCGCCGACTGCCTGGCTACCGGCCAAGACCGCCGGCGCCGATTGTCCGATCCGCGACAAGGCAGGACCCAGGTGATAGGACAGGTCGGGTTGCCGACTCACCCAGCCGTGCCGGTCGAGGGACGACAGGATCGCGCCTACCGTCGACCGGCTCAGTTCCAGCGACTGCGCGATCGTGGCCGCCGTCAAGGGGGTGCCCCGCGCCGCGAGTAGTTCCACGACCGCGACCACCCGACTCGTCGGCGGTGAATCATCCTGGAGGCCAGGCGCATCCGACCGCATCGCGCCTCCTGTCGATTATCCGCTGAACGGATCCGATGATCGCACACGCCGCTCAGCGGGGTGCGATGCGGAACAACCCACTCATCGTGCCCTGGTAAAGGGTGCGGTCGGGGGTAATGGTGCCGACCATCTGCAGGGTGTTGTGCAGCGCGGTCGCCCCGATCAACTTCTCGGTCTCGATGCGCCCGGTGGCAGCGTCGATAACGGTGTAGCGGAAATTGTCGGTCACCCCGACACTGCCGGTCGGGATGATGGTGTGGCGGGTGACGGTGTAGATCTTGCCGTCGGCCACCGACAGACGCGGAACCGCTGCGGACAGCGCGTCATTGGTCCACTTCACCTGGCAGCCGGAACCGGTGACGTCCACGCGGACCATGCCCCCGGTGAACCAGGCATGTGCGGGATCGCTGTCGCCCGCGCCCTCCGGCACCGCGGGATACGGGTACCCGTAGGTGCTCGCGACGAAAAGGCTGTTGCCGGAGCCGATCGGCGAGTTCTCAGTGCCCTTGACCGTCGGCACCGAGCACACTGGATTGCCGGTGGCGGTGTCGAATACGAGCAGGTTTTCCTTCGGCACCGCGTTGTCGGTGATCGCCACATATTCGGTACCGCTGCCGGGGCCGAAGAAGGTGGGGGTGGCGCCGCTGCCCCAGGAGAGTTGACCGGGTTTGCGGGCCGGACCTCGGTCGTATGCCTGGCGCCACAGGATGCGGGGATTGCCGGTCCCGTCCACGTCGACCAGGTACAGCGCATGCGTGGTAGCGATGGAGACGCCGTCAGGGGCGGTGGAAATGCTGTTGGCAACCTTCTCTCCTGCGCCGAGCACGATCGAGCGGGCGAGGCCGGTAGCCGGATCGGAGTAACCGGCCGCCCCGTTGTCGGTGGCGAACCACACCCTGCCGTCGAAGTCCGGCATGACCGAACTCACGGCGTCGCAGTCTCCGCCGCCGCAGTGGCCCGTGACCGCTTGCGCGATGTCGGTTTTCGTCTCGATGAACAGCTTCCAGTCGTCACCGTCCTTGCGGTGGCCGATCCGCAACAGCTGACCGCTGCCGTCGACGGTGACCATGCGGTCGCTGCTGTCGAGGTAGGCGTACACGCCGCCGAGCAGGCTGCCTTTGGTCAAATCGAGGGAGGCGAGGGGCTGACCGCTGCCGGGATCGAGCAGGAACACCTTCGGGGCGCGGTCGATGATCTTGGTGCACAGCGCCTGCGGCATCCCGTCCGCGCCTTGCAGAATTGTCGGGCATGCGGCGGCGAGTTCGCGGAAGTCGCTGTCGATCCTGCCGGTACCGGGACCCGCGAAGGGCGTGGCGTCGGAAGATTCGGCGTCACCGTGCATGGTCGCGGTTCCCGGCGGCCCGAGATGCGGATTCGCGGGCGGTAGCGACCCGAAGGCCGCAGTAGCAGTTCCGGTGGTAATCATCAGCAATCCGGTCACACTCAGCGCGACGGCCGCGGCGGCGCGACCCAATCTCTCGAACACGGTCGACTCCCTCAGTCCTTGTTCCGGCTTACGCGCTCATCTCCGAGAACTTCGCCGTGCGGCGAATATTCGCACACTTTCTTTCGAATATCCGCATGATTGCCAGATCGAGAGAGCGGCGAAGTGATGACAAGGCTCGATCGCCCAGTGTCCGGTGTCGCCGATGACAAGCTGTGTCAGAGCGAATCGTGCTGCAGTGCAACGCAATGCAACTGCCCTAGGGAACGAGCAGAGCGGCGGCACGCTCCCAGTAGGTGTGCATGTCCTGTTCCCAGTAGCCCCAGGAATGCGTGCCTGCCGGCCGGAAGTCGAACGTGGCCGGAATGTTCAGCGCTGCCAGGCGGTCGCGCAGCAAGGCGGTGCACACCACGGTGATGCCGTCGAGAACGCCACCGATGATCAGCTGGTCGAGCAATTTCACGGGGCTGTTCTTGATGCCGGGGCCGGTCAAGGTGTCCAGTGGGCCGGGTAGGCCGTTGCCGGTGCTGACGTAAATCTCTACCCCGCGTAGCTTTTCGGCATGGAGCGCCGCGTCGTTGGCGATCCAATCAGGATCGCTGGGCGGGCCCCACATGTTCAGCGGGTTGCCGCGTCGCGCGGTGACGATCGAGGCCACCATCGCCTGGCCGGACGGGGTGCTGGTCTGGATGCAGCCGCTGAAGGAGCCGACCATCTGAAACCGGCGCGGTGCTTGCTGTGCCATGCGGAAGACCGCCGAGCTGGCCATCGACAATCCGGCGACCGCGTCGCGACCGGTGCCGTGGAAGGCCGAGTCGATGATCGGCGGCAGTTCGGTGGTGAGGAAGGTCAGCCACCGGTTGCGGCCGGTGCCGGGATCGTCGGTCTGCCAATCGGCGTAGAAGGTGCCGGCGCCACCGATCGGCATGACGATGTTCGCCTGTTTCGCGCCGAAGAAGTCGAGAGCGTCGGTCTTGGTGAACCAGTTGCTGCCCTCGCGCCAGTTCGAGGTGTCGGTGCCGCCGTCGACTCCGTTGATCAGATACAGCGAGCCCGCGGGCGCGACCGGATCGGCGGCGGGAATGACCGCCACGGTGATCGGGCGGTTCATCGCCGCGGAGTGCACGGTCAGGTCGATCACCGTGCCGGGGCCGTTCGCCGCCGCGGCGATCGCGAACGAACCATTCGGTGCGGGCCGGGCCGCCGCCATCGCGCGGGCGGCGACCAGGTCCGGGGCCGCGTGCGCGGTCGCCACCACGGGCAGGCCTGCGGCGGCGATCATCACCGCGAGAGTGAGCCGTCGCACCATCGAATTCACCACTGCCTTGTCTCCGTTCACTGCTGCGCCGCTAGGTCCCATTTCGGCTCGTTCCGTCGATGAACCGCAGCTGCCTGGCATCGGGCCACAGCACCGACCACGGTTGGCTCGGTCCGCCGCACAACCACACCGCCACGCCGCGGTTCACGCCGGGAAAACCGAGCTGTTCATCGATGTGGGTCAGCAGGGTCGACTGCGCGAAGTGGGTTCGCAACGCGGTGCCGGGATCGTCGACTCCGACGTAGAGGACTGCGGTCGCGGTGTCGGGTGGTGCGCCGAAGTAGCCGTAGCCGCGGTTCGGGCTGAACACGGCGGGCAGACCGGCGGCGGGCCCGAGGTCGTCGAGTGCTGCTGCCTGCCAATAGTTCTGGGTCACGATCACCAGGCCCGCGCGCTGCTGCTGCGGTATCCGGTGGTAGGTCTCGGTAACCGTGGTGATCAGGTCTTCCCATCCACTCGGCCCGAAAAGCACACTGCGCGAATGGATCTGTGAATAGTCGTCGGTGGACTGGCGCAGGGCGGAGGTCGGCAGTGGCAGGACGACGACGAGCGCGACGCAGATCGCGGTCGTGAGTGCGGCGAAACACCCGCCGACGATCGCGGTGCGCCGGGTGAACCCCCGTTCCGCCAGATACACCGCACCCGCCGCGAACAGTCCGGGGAACGCACCGGCGACGAAGTAGGGGCGCAAACCGAACGCCACGACCGCGCCCAGACCGAGCGCGATCATCGGGATCAGGAAGTAGTACGGGCGGAACCGCTCGGCGCGCAGTCCGGCCCACATGCCGACGACCAACAGCAGGCCGCCCGCCCCGGTGACCTGAATCATCGTCCACGGCACCGCGAACAGCCCGGCGGTGGCCAGCTGCTCGTCGCGCACGATCGCGCCCATCGCCAGCTGCGGCCAGCCGTTGTCGTGCTGCCACCACAGAATCGGCACAGCGGATCCAGCGAGCAGCCCCGAGCCGAGCCACCAGGCGGGTCGACGCAGCATCTCCCGCGGTCCGAATACGGCCACACCGACGGCGAGCACCGCCCAGATGATCGGAATCAGCCACTTGACCTGGAAGTCGACCGCGGCCACGAATCCCGCCGCGACCAGCAGATAGTCGTCGCGGGTGCGCACCCAGCGGATCAGCAGCCACGCGAGCGCCGCCGTCAGGGTGATGTCGAGGGCGAAGGTGCTCAGCGCCGCCGACTGCATCACTGCTATCGGGGTGGTCGCGTAGGCGAGCGCGGCGACGGTCTGGGGGAGTCGGCCACCGCCGAACTCCCTGGCCAGCACCGCGCTGAGCACGATGGCCAGCACCGTGCACAGCAGCGCGGGCAACCGCAGCGCGACGGTGGATCCCGGCGCGAGGTGATCCGACAGTGCCGCCAGCAGCGGAACCATCGGCCCCTGATCGGCATAGCTCACCGACGGATGCCGCCCTGCCGCCAGGAAATACAGTTCGTCGCCGCTGATGCGGTAGCGGTCGATCCTGGCGAGGAACAGGGTCGCCGCCAGGGCCGCGACGATCGACACCTCGCGCCACGCGAAGGCGGGGAGCGGGGAGGCGGGGGCGGCGGGCACCTCGACGGTGCCGATCCTGACGTTCATGGTGATACTCCGCAGGTTCAGTCCCGGGCGCCGCGAACTGGCGTCGGAGCAGCGCCGGAAGATGTGGTGTGGGCGAGTACGTCGGGTTCGGGCTGTGGGCGTGTCAACCACCGAGGCGCCCACCAGCAGGCATCCCCGAGCAGTTGCATGGATGCGGGCACCAGCACCATGCGCAGGATGGCGGCGTCGATGAACAGCGCGGTCACCATGCCGAAGGCGATGTACTGCATCATCAGCAGATCCGACAGTGCGAACGCGCCGGTGACCACCAACAGGATCACCGCTGCCGCGGTGATGATGCGGCCCGTCCGGGCGATCCCCTCCTGCACCGCCTCGGTAGTGGAGGCGCCCGCTGCCCTCGCTTCGACGATGCGAGACAGCAGGAATACCTCGTAGTCGGTCGAGAGCCCGTAGACCACCGACACGATCACGACCAGGACCAGGGACATGATGGGTTGCGGGGTGAAGCCGAACCACCCCGCGCCGTGCCCGTCGATGAAGACCCACGTCAGCACGCCGAGGGTGGCGCCGAGCCCGAGCAGGTTCAGTGCGGCGGCTTTGAGCGGCAGGATCAGCGAACCGAAGGTCAGCGCCATCAGTAGCGTGCCGGCCAGGAAGACGAACGCGATCATCAGCGGCATTCGCTCGACCAGTGCGTCGATACTGTCCTTCTCCACGGCGGGATTCCCACCGACCATCAGGGTGGTGCCGGGCGGTAGTGGCATCGCGCGCAGATAGTCGACGGTCGCCTCGGCGTCGTCGGATCCGGCGAGCACGGTCTGGGTGGTCAGAATCTGGGGCTGGAACGGTGACTGCATCGGTTCGGTGAACGGCGCGGCCAGGCCGGGGGCGTGGTTGGCGTCGGCGCGGACGATATCGGCGTTCGCGGGGTCGAACGTGACGATGACCAGGTCGATCGGGTCGATCTGGCGCAACGGGAACAGCTCGTCGAAGTGCTGCTGGGCCAGGCGGGTCGGATGGTCCGGCGGGAGAAAGCGCTCGTTGATGGAGCCGAAGGCCAGATGCTGGATCGGGACGATGAGCAGCAGCAGTCCGAGGCAGATCGGAATCGCCACCACCAGCGGACGTTTCATCACCCCGGCGGCGAATCGGCCCCACCTGTTGTCGGGCACGCGATCGCGTTCGACCGGCTTGCGGAACCAGTCTACGCCGAGCCAGTCGACCCGTCGGCCCAGTACGGCCAGCATCGCGGGGAGCAGGGTGATCGAGGTGAGTGCCGCCAGCGAGATCGTGATGATGGCGCCGAAGGCGAACGATCGCAGGAAACCCTGCGGGAACACCAGAATTCCGGCGGCCGCGACCACGACGATCAAGGCCGAGAACAACACCGTGCGCCCCGCCGTGGACACCGACCGCCGGACCGCGTCCTCGACCGTGCGGCCATCGGCGAGTTCCTCGCGGAACCGACTGAGCACGAACAATCCGTAGTCGATCGCCAGGCCCAACCCGATCATCGAGACAACCGGTGAGACAAAGGAGTTCACCTCGGTGACCGCGGTCAGGCAACGCAGCAGCCCCCACGCGCCGAGCATGGTGAGCCCACCGATGATCAGCGGCAGCGCCGCGGCGACGACGCCACCGAACACGAAGAACAGCAATACCGCTACCGCCGGGATGGCGAACAACTCGACGCGCCGCTGATCCTGCACCATGGTGTCGTTCAGGGCGAAGGCGACCGGTTGCCCGCCGGCGAGCTCGACATCGACCCCCGCAATCACGAACTCCTCGGCGATCTTGCGGTAGTTGCGGCCCTGTTCGGTGGGATCGAGGCCCCTGATCGCAACCGAGGCGAACGCGTAATCCCCCGCGGACGAGCCGAAGACATCAGGCAGTGCGACCCCGGTGTCGGTGGGCCAATACGCGCCGTTGACCCGGTCGATCTGGTCCGGGAACCGCTGCGGCAGGCTGTTCAGTCCCGCGACGACGGTTGCGGCGAAGGCCGGATCGTAGATGGTGGTGCCCTCGGGTGCCCGGACCAGCAGGATCACATCGCTGCTGTGATCACGCCCGAACGCGTTGTCACGCACGTGCGCCGCACGCACCGATTCCGACGAGGGATCATCGAACCCCTTCGCACTCAGATCCGCGCCGAGTCCGAGCCCGTAGGCGCCCAGTGCCAGTAATCCGGTCACCATCACCGCGATCACCAGATAACGCCGCCGCACGACGGTGTCTGCCCACTGTGTCAACTCGGCGAACACATTCGCCTCCCAACTGCTCGCGATGGGGTCGAACCTGTCAGGAGTCGATGGTCTTTTCGGTCGCTACCGCGCAATATTGCGGCCGGTCACAACGATTCTCGGAGAAGTGTTGTGAGTCGTGACTTCGCGAAATGGGTCCGATCACAGGGGACGCCGCGAATACCCGTCCGAAATTCCAGAGGTCGTTGATCGCCACGATCGCCGCGCCGGTGGGCTTCTACGTTGACATCAACGGTCGAATGCCAGCGGCCGGTCGAACCGGAGGAAATTGCGTGTCGGATATTGCCATTGTCGGAATCGGATGTCGGTTCGCGGGCGGAATCGATTCCCCGGAATCGTTCTGGGACTTTATCGTCGACAAACGCGACGGCGTCGTGGAGATGCCCGCCGATCGCTGGGATTGGCGCCGCTACTACGACCCCGAGCCGCGCACACCGGGGCGCAGTTACACCAAGCACGGCGCGTTCATGACCACGGATCCGTGGGAGTTCGATCCCGACTTCTTCGGGATCTCGCCGCGCGAGGCCACGGTGCTCGACCCGCAGCAGCGGCTGATGCTCGAGGTGACCTGGGAGGCGCTCGACGACGCGGGCATCGCAGGGCGCTCGGCCGGCGCGCAGGTCGGGGTCTACGTGGGCGGTTTCGTCGTCGACCAGTCGGTCATCGGCGTGGTGGGCCCCGCGCTGTTCCACACCGACATGCACACCCCGGCCAGCGCCTCGTACACGATGCTGTCCAACCGCATCGCCTACGCGCTGAACCTGGTCGGCCCGGCGATCACGGTCGACACCGCGTGCTCCTCGTCGCTGGTCGCGCTGCACCTGGCCTGCCAGGCGCTGGACAACGACGACTGCACAGTCGCGCTGGCCGGCGGGGTCAATGTGATGCTGCAGCCGGAAACCTTTGTGCTCATGTGCAAGGGCGGTTTCCTGGCCACCGACGGTCGCTGCAAGTCCTTCGACGCCTCCGCCGACGGCTACGGTCGCGGTGAAGGCGCCGGGATGGTGGCGCTGAAGAAGCTCGAAGACGCTGTCCGGGACGGCGATCGCGTCTATGCGGTGATCAAGGCCACCGGGTCGAACCAGGACGGTCGAACGACCGCGATCACCGTGCCCAATGTCGACTCGCAGGAGGCGCTGGCCCGCACCGTGTGCGAACGCTCGGGCCTGGCACCCGACGAGATCACCTACCTGGAGGCGCACGGCACCGGAACACTGGTCGGCGATCCCGTCGAATTGCGCGCTCTCGGCAGGGTGTTCGGCGCGCCGTCCGGGCGCACCGGCACCATCGGCGTCGGCTCCGTGAAAGCGACGATCGGCCACACCGAGGCCGCCGCGGGTGTGGCCAGCGTGATCAAAGCCGCACTGGCCCTGCGACATCGCACGCTGCCGCCGCAGGGCTGGCTGAACAATCCGAACCCCGACATCCCGTTCGACGAACTGGGCCTGCACGTGCAGACCGAGGCCCGACCCTTGCCCGCCGACGGTGCGCCGATGTCGGTGGCGGTCAACGGTTTCGGTTACGGCGGCACCAACGCCCACGCGATCCTGCAGGAGTTCCGCACACCCGCATCGTCGACCGAACCGGCTCGCCACCTCGGCATCCTGCCCATCTCGGCCCGCAGTACCAGTGCCGCGCGTGCGCTGGCGGGCCGGTTCGCCGACCTGATCAGCGCGGGGGCCGACCCGGATCGGCTGGCCGAAGCGGCGTGGACCCGGATGGCGCACCACCCGTTCCGCACCGGTGTACTTCTCGACGGTTCCGCCGACGAACTGGTCCGTGACCTGCACGAGTACGCGTCGGGCACCGGCCGCGACGCGGGCCGCACCGTCTCTTCCAGCGCCGCCGAGCCGGTGTTCGTGTTCTCGGGGATGGGGCCGCAGCACTGGAAAATGGCCCGTGACCTGCTCACGGCCGGTGGGGCATTCGCCGAAGCCGCCGCGGAGGTCGACGCGGAATTCCGGGCGATCGCGGGCTGGTCGATCATCGACGAACTGACTAGGCCCGAGGCCGAATCCCGGGTCACCAGCACCGAGGTCGCGCAACCGGCGAACTTCCTCGTCCAGGTGGGCCTGGTACGTGAGCTGGCCGAATACGGCATCGTCCCCGCGGCCATCGTCGGACACAGTGTGGGTGAGGTGTCGGCGGCGTATGTCAGCGGCATGCTGTCGCTGCGCGAGGCGGTGCGCGTGGCTTATCACCGAGCGCGATTGCAGGCCACGACCGCCGGAACCGGCGGGATGCTCGCCGTCGGCATGACCAGAGACCAGGCTGACGCGCTCATCGCCGACGATCCACGCGTCGACATCGCGGCGATCAACAGCCCCACGTCGCTGACGCTGTCCGGCGATGCCGACCGGCTCGACGAGATCGCCGAAAAGCTCACGGAGGACGGCATCTTCGCACGTCGGCTGCGAGTCGAGGTGCCCTATCACAGCCGGCTGATGGATCCGATCCACGACGAGCTGCACACAGTGCTGGCTGATCTGACCCCGCAGCCACCCACCGTGTCGCTGTACTCCTCGGTGACGGGAGAACTCGTCACCGAGGCCGACTGGAATGGCGAGTACTGGTGGTCGAATGTCCGTCAGCCGGTGCGGTTCTTCGCCGCGATCGGGAGCCTGATCGCCGCGGGCAACCGGATCTTCCTCGAGGTCGGCCCCCACCCGGTGCTGTCGGGCAATATTCGCGAGGCCATGGTCGACGCGGACGTGAAGGGCACCACGGTGCCCACTCTCGATCGCGAGCAGTCCGATTCGCACAGCATCCGGCGCACCCTCATCGGTCTGCACGCCGCCGGTGTGCTCGACCGTGACCTGCTGTTCCCGGCGGAGCGTGGTGTCACCGCGCACGTGCCGCTGCCGCGGTATCCCTGGCAGCGCACCCGTCTGCACTCGGCGCTGCCACTGTTCGAGCAGGCCCGCCTCGGCACGCCCGGTGGTCACACGATGCTCGGCGATCCCGATGTGGAGGGGCGCCCCGAGTGGTTGCTGCAGGTGAGCACCGAGTTGCTGCCATGGCTGGTCGACCATGTCGTCAACGGTGTCAAGATCATGCCGGGCGCGGCCTATCTCGATGCGGCATTGAGTGCGACCGCCGAGCGGATCGGCAGCAAACAGGTTGCACTGGAGGGGGTTCGGTTCGTCGCGCCGCTGATCATGGGCGCCCCGGATGTGCCGCTGGTCGCGATGAGTGTCGAGGAGGCCAGCGGCCGTTTCCTGATCAGATCGCGCAGCGCGACCGGGACGGCGTGGACGGTGCACTCGACGGGGCGCACGCTGACCGGCAGTCACGAACAGACCGCGGTCGAGTTGCCCACCATCGAGATCGGTGTCGATGTCGACCCGGCGATGTTCTACGCGGGCCTGGCCTCGGCCGGACTGCAGTACGGTCCGGCGTTCCAGCGGGTGCGCTCGGTGCGGGTCGGACGCGATGTGGTGCTGGCCACCGTCGACGGCAGCATCGCCGAAGGCTCGGGGCATCTGGCCCATCCGGCCGTCGTCGATGCCGCGATGCAGTGCGCGGCAATGCTTTTCATTGACGAGCGGATCAACGAGGGTGTCATGGTGCCGGTCGGGGTGAACGCGGTGCGGCTGCTCGCCGAACTCCCCGCGGAGATCACCGTCATCGCTCGCCGCGACCCCGGCGCCCGCCTGCGCGCCGATGTCGACCTGCTCGACCAGGACCGAAAGCTGGTCGCGCGGTTGACCGGCCTGCAAATCGGCGCGCTCGAGCCCGGCAACAGCCCGCTGCACCGGATGGCCGACTTCTACTACACCGAGGTGCTCGAAGAGCGCGACCCGATCGACCCCGCCGCCCTGGCCGGAGCCGGGTCGGCCTCCACCGTGCTCGTGGCGCTCGGTAGCAGCCCGCGCGTGGCTGAACTCGCCGCCGCGATACCGGATTCGCGGGTAGTGCTCGTCGACCCGAACAGCGACGATCTGGAGTCCGAACTCGTCGCGAATCTCGAGGCGGCGCGAGCGGAGGCAACGCAACGCACGCACGTCTGCATCGTGATCGGCGCGGGCACCGACGACGTCGCCGACCTGTGGACACTCAAGCGGATCGCGGTCGCGGTGTCGGAGTACGTCACCCCGACTGTGGACGGCGCCCCACCGCAGATCAGCTTCGGCGACGGCCACGTGCACGCCACGCTGGTGACCGAATCCGCTTTCCTGGCTCCCGGCGGCGACATCGCACCGGACCCGCGCCAGGCCGCCCTCGCCGGCGCCCGCCGGGTACTGCTCAACGAACAGACCCCGCTGCGCTGGCGGTTGGTCGACACCGAGCCCGCCACCACGGTCGCCGAACTCGTCACTGAACTCGGTGTGCCCGGTGCCTTCACCCTCGACAACAGTGACGAGGTGGCGTTGCGCGCGGGCAAACGCTGGGCGCCGATGGTGACCAAGCCGCTGCCCGATCGCATCGAAGAGCTGGAGACGTCACACCCGTTGGCTGATCCGGCGGTGAACTTCGAGCTGGACCTGCCACGCACACGCGTGCTCTCGCAGGTGGCATGGCGTGAGTGCCCGCGTCCAGCACCCGAGGTGGGCCAGCTCGAGGTCGCGATGGCGGTGATCGGATTGAACTACAAGGATCCGCTCAAGGTCATCGGGCTGCTCGGCGAACGTGAACTCGCGCCGACGTATTTCGGGACGGTACCCGGCATGGAGGGCATCGGCACCGTGGTGCGGGTAGGGGCGCAGGTCACCGATGTCGCGGTCGGCGACAAGGTCGCGGTGGCGTCCAAGGGCATGATGCGCCGATTCGCCGTCGTCGATCGGGCGCTGGCGGTGCTCGTACCCCCCGACACCGATCCCGGCTACTGCACCAGCACCATCGCCTTCGGCACGGCCGAATACGCCCTGCACGACCTGGCCCGCCTCGAGCCGGGCGAGACCGTGCTGATTCACGGCGCGGCAGGCGGTGTCGGCACCGCGGCCATCCAGGTCGCCAAGTCGATCGGTGCCCGCATCATCGGCACGGCGAGCTCACCCGAGCGGCGCGCGCACGTCCTGGCCATGGGCGCGGACTTCGCGGTGAACTCGCGCTCGCTCAACTTCGTCGACGATGTGCTCGCGCTGACCGGCGGTGCCGGTGCCGACGTGATCGTCAGCAGCGCACCCGGTGAGATCCTGCGCCAGAACTTCAATGCCGCAGCCGAATTCGGGCGCATTGTCGAGGTCGGCAAGGCAGATATCTACACCGGCGGGCTGCTGGAACTGGCCAACTTCGACAAGAACCTGGCCTACTACTCGATGGACCTGGACCGCCTGGTCGCGGTGCGACCGCAACGACTCTCGCGACTGCTGGAGCGGGTGTTCGCGAAGGTCACCGAAGGTGTCTACACCCCGTTGCCGTACCAGATGTTCGAGACACACGAGGTGGGCCAGGCATTCGAGGAGACACTGCGGTCCTCACGCGTCGGCCGGGTCGCCCTGCGGATGGACGACCCACAGCCGCCGGTGCGACCCTATGTGCCGCCACTCGATATCGACAGTGCCGCAAGCTATGTCATCACCGGTGGGTTCGGCGGATTCGGCATGGCGATCGGTCGCTGGCTGGCACTGCTCGGTGCGCGCAGGCTGGTGCTGGTCGGGCGCAGCGGCGCCACCACCGAGACGGCTCGCCGCCAGCTCGAGGTATGGCGCGCGGCGGGCATCGAGGTGATCGAAGAACACGCCGACGTGACCGACACCGTCGCCGTCGCCGCGATCGTCGCTCGCGCGCACAGCGCACAGCATCGGTTGCGAGGGGTGTTCCACGCGGCGGGCGCGGTGGCCGACAACCGGCTCGCCAGCATGGAGCTCGGCGAACTCGATCGGGTCTATCGCCCCAAAGTCCATGGTGCGCAAGTGATCCACCAGGCGGTCGCCGACGCGGGCATCACCCTGGACATGTTCGTCCTGTGCTCCTCGGGCGGCTCGATGTACGGGATCTATGGTCAGTACAACTACTGTGCCGCCAATGTCGCCGTCGAGACCTTGGCCCGGCGCTGGGCTGCCGCGGGCGAACGTGCACTGTGCATCGGCTGGGGCCACCTGTCCGGTGCCTCAGGCGGCATGGCATCGGACGAAACCGCCGAAAAATACCTGGACCTGGTGGGATTCGGCCCGATCGACATGGCCGACGCCACCGCATACCTGGAACAGACCCTGCGCCTGGGCGTAACGAACGCGGCGATCATCCCCACGGACTGGGCGAAACTGACCGGCACCTTTCCGCAGCTGATCCGCACCGGCCGCACCGCGGCGCTGGCGCAATCCTCGGCCAAGGACACCTCCGAATTGGCCAGACTCCGTGCGGAACTGGTCGCTATGGAGGAGGCCAGGCGCGGACCCGCCATCGCCCGCAAGATGGCCGACGAGCTCGCCGTGGTCATGGGGGTGCCGGTCGAGTCGATCGATATGACGGTGCCGGTGCCGGAACTGGGACTGGACTCGTTGATGGCTGTCGAACTGGGTGCGCGGGTCACCAAGGCACTCGGGATCGACCTGATGTCGATGCAGATGGGCCGCTCGTTCAGTTTGGAACAGGCGGGTCCGAAGGTCGCGGAGCTCATCCTCGCCTCCGAACCCGCTGTCACGCCACCACTTCCGGAAGCGGCGGCCGGTGTCCAGGTCCCCGAGCAGTGGACCGTCGATCGACCGGTGGAAGTCTCGCTGGCGGGATCGCACTGATGGTCGACTTCGGTTTGATCGACGAATGGCGCCCGTCGCCCGGTCGGCTCGTCACCTGGTTCGCCTGCGCGGACTCGGTCGCGCGTGCGGCCAGGGCGCCTGCCCACCCGGCACCACCGTCCCTGCAACAGGAGCAGTATCTGCGACTGGCCGACCGGCACACCGACGCCGGCTTCCGGTTCTCGGGCCTGTGCCTGGTGACCGCCGAGATCCCCACCGGCGAGCTCGACCACGCCGCGATCACCCGGGCGATTCACGCATTCCTGCTGCGCCACGACACCTTTCGCACCTGGTTCGCTGTCGAACCCGGCGGCGCCGTCCGGCGCCACCTGGTCCCTGCGGCCGATATCGAGTTCGCCCCGGTCGACTACGGCTACATCGATGACCCCGAGTCGATCTGCCGACACATCGAGAAGACGACACCCGGCCCGTTCGACTGGGATTGCTTCACCTTCGGCACCATCGAGCACGGCGATTCCACCACCGTGTACCTGGCCGTCGACCACCTACACACCGACGGTCTCGGCCAATACCTGTCCGCGGCCGACTTCGCCCAGCTCTATGCCGCGCAGCTGTGGGAGGACGCCGAGCCGCTCGCACCGGCGGCGAGCTATCTCGACTACTGCCGCAACGAGCGGTTCTTCAGCGATCAGCAGAGCCTGTCCTCGCCGGGCGTGAAGAAGTGGCTGGCGCTGTTGGGCGGCAACGACAACAAGCTGCCGGTCTTTCCGCTCGACCTGGGCAAGAAGACCGACGGCTATCTCCGCAGTGCCCATCGCAGCGTCGTGCTGCTCGACGACGAGCAGGCCGACCGATTCGAAGAAGTGTGTCGCAGCAGCGGTGCCGATTTCGCCGGTGGCGTGTTCGCGGCGGCCGCATTGGCCGAACGCGAACTCGTCGGTTCGGACTACTACTTCGGGATGACTCCGGTCAGCACGAGAACCTCAGCAGCCGAGAACAATTCGGTGGGCTGGTACGTGACGCTCGTACCGGTCGCGTTCCCGCTCAGCGAGCGCACCACCATCGCCCGTGTGCTCAAGACCGCCCAGCGCGCCTACGACAGTGGGCTGCTGTTGGCGGGCACCTCATTGCATCGCGTGCTCGACCTGCTGCCCGCGGATTCCGAGATCAAGGTCGAACCGGGATGGGTCACCCCGATGATCTCGTTCATCGACGCCAGGGACTTTCTGGGCAACGAATTGTTCGACAACATGAATGCGGGCGTGTTCGCCAACCGCGCTGCCTCGGAGGAGGCACTCATCTGGATCAACCGGCTGCCGGGTCAGACGTCGCTGAGCGTCATCTTTCCCGACACCGCGATCGCGCAGGAGTCGGTGCGCCGCTACCTGGCCACCATGAAGTCCGCATTCGAGGCCATCATCGACAGCGCCGTGGAGCACCCATGATCCGAGAAGAGTTCGTGCCGACCATCTTTCGCGACCCCGGCATTCCCGATGGCGAGAAGTCGACATACCGCGTCGGCATCGCCGGCGAACCGGGCGGCTTCGAGGTATCGCACGTCGTCGTGCACGATCGAGCCTGGTATCGCACGACACTCGAGGCGAGTCCTGCGGGCAACAGCGACCGCGCGCTGGTCATGACGGTCGAGCAGCGCATCGGGCGCATCGACGGCCGACTGCACGCGGAAAGCTATCGCGCGCAGACACGATCAGGTTCGACGGTGGTTTCGCGCGAGGAAGTGAACTTCGTCGACACCGTGCATCTGCAATTCGGTGGCCTGCCCGGCCCGTTTCCGCCGAATGTGATGCCGATCGCCGGTGGGCTGACGATGTTGCGCGGACTGGAATTCGCCGATGGGCTGGTCGAAACGATCGATGTGTGGCTCGCGGCCTCCGTGCACTGGCCATTGCTCGTGCGGGTGGACAAGCAGGTCGTCTGCACGGGACCGGCCGGGGTGTTCCCGTGCTGGCAGGTGCGGCTGCGGCCCGGCTTCGAGCAGGTCAACGGGATGCTGGACAAGATGGTCGGCTCCGTCGTGCCGCCGTTCATCGCGCTGTTCGAGGTCGCGGCGCCGCATCGGATGGTGCAGCTGAGTTTCCCGACCCAGATGTCGATGTCGGCCCCGCGCGCCACCATGGAATTGGTGTCATGAGCGAGACCACCGGGGTGGTGAAGGTGCCCGAGCTCGGCGCGTGGCTGGCGTTCGGGGCCTGCCTGATCGCGGTGTTCATGCAGATGATCGACGTGACGATCGTGAACACCGCGCTCCCGAGCCTGACCGCCGACCTCGATGCATCCAGATCGGCTCAGCTGCTGGTGATTTCGGGGTATGCCCTCGCCTTCGCCTGCACCCTGCTCACCGCCGCGCGGATCGGCGCGATGGTCGGTCGGCGACAGATGTTCCTGGTGTCGGTGGCGGCCTTCACCGCAGCCTCGGTGTGGTGCGGATCGGCGGACGGCGCAACGGAACTGGTGGTCGCTCGGGTTGTTCAAGGTGCGGCGGGGGCGGGGATGGCGGCCCAGACGATCGCGATTCTCACGGCCGGTTTCCCGCGCGAACGCCATCCGCTGGTGTTCGCGCTCTACGGGGGAGTGGCCGGGTTCGCCGGGATGCTGGGACCGATCGTGGGCGGCGTGCTACTCACCATCGATATCGGCGGGTGGGGGTGGCGGTCGGTCTTCCTCATCAATCTGCCGATCGGACTGTTCGCGTTCGCGCTGGTATGGAAATTCCTGGACCGCGGCCGCCCGGAAGGTCGTCGTCAGCTCGACCTGGTCGGTGCCGCGCTGTCCGGGCTCGGCTTGTTCGCCCTCATCGCGGGCACGGCCCAGATCCAGCAGCACGGGTGGCGGCTCGACCTCCTCGCCGTCACCGCTGCCGGGCTCGTCCTGACGGCGGTGTTCCTCGCGCAGCAACGCCGCCGCACCGCGCGCGGTGCCAACCCGCTGCTGCGCCTGGACCTGTTCGCCAACCACGGGTTCCGGATCGGGTCGATGCTGGTCGGTGCGTTCTTCGGACTGTTCACCGCGTTCGTGTTCGCCGCCTCGATCACCATGCAGGACGTGCTCGGCTACTCACCGCTGCTCACCGGCATGGTGATGACCCTGTTCGCACTCGGCGCGGGCGCAGGCGCGATCGGCTCGCTGATCCTGGTACCCCGGTGGGATATCTGGGCGCTGGCCGCCGGGATCGCGCTGTTCGGCGGCTGTATCGGCGCGGGCGGGGTGTATCTGTATCTGGTCGACGGCGTGGCGAACGCGCTGCTCTGCGCCGGTCCGGTGTTCGCGGCCGGATTCGGGGTCGGGGTCTTCGGCGTGCAGCTGCAACCGATGATGTTGTCCGGGCTCGACGCCGGTCGGATGGCGGAGGCGTCCGGTGTGCTGCCGACCGTCGAGCAGGTGGGGAACGCGGTCGGTCTCGCGGTGTTGACCACGGTGTTCTTCCGTTCGCACAGCCTCGGCGGCAGCATCATGATGATGGGCGCCATCGCTGTCGTTGCCCTCGTACTCGCCGGGCTGACATTGGCGATGCCGTCGCGAGAGCGTCGAGAACTGGCTGCGGTCGGCATTTCTTGACCGACGGGAGCGGTCTGCGCCACGGCGAACGTGATGCCCGACCCGACGGACTCAGCTGACGAAGAAGTACCGGCATCGCGACCCGAACCGGCTCCGGGTCAGAGCCCCAGGTGCCCGCGACGGTGAGCCGATTACCTTCATATCGCACGGTGGCCTATGTTCGACCTCGCCGACAGTTTCATCGTGCTCTGCGCTGGTGGCACTGGTTGTCACGACCTTGATCGGAATTACCGATGAGCGAGCACCGCGATCACCCGGAACGGTAATCACCAATGACTGAGTCCGAACGAGCCGCGCGAACGCACCGGCCAGAGCCCAACGGCGCCGGATCGCGTTGGCTGGGCGGGGTCGTGTTCACACCCGGGTTGATGGCGTTCACCGGCGGCATCGGCGATGCCGCCGCGCACGCGCACGCAGCCGTGCAGGTTATGTTCGTGGCGCGCGGGCATCTCACTGTCACCGACGCGGCCGGGAACACCGCACCGGCAACGGTCGCCATTATCCCGCCGGGCGTGATCCATCGAGTTCACGCCGAACCCGGAACCAGTGGGTTCGTCGCATTTCTCGACCCCGACTCGATCACTGCCCACGCCGCGCTCACCCGCCTTGCCGGAATGCCCACAGATGCCGCCACCAGCTGGATCACTGCCGCCACTCCGCGCCGACGATATCCCGGCCCAGCCCAGCTTTCGGGTGGGCCTCGACGTTGCCATCCGGTGGTGACCGACGCATTACAGCGCGCGGCCGACTGGGTCGGCGGCCCACCATCGTTGACCGAACTCGCAGCCCAGGTGGGGATCTCGCCGAGCCGCCTTTCCCACGTGGTCGCCGACCAGATCGGTCTGCCGTATTCGGCATGGCGACGTTGGACACGGCTGCAACGGGGCTTCGCCGTGGTACGCGACGGCGGCTCGCTGACCGACGCGGCTCACACCGCGGGCTTTGCCGACAGCGCGCATCTGGCCCGCACCTGCCGTGACCTGATCGGCATCACCCCGACCGAAGCGCTCATCGCCACGGGATGGCGACCACCACGAACTCCTTTTCAGGTCAGCTGATTTCTTCAAGCCCACCCATGCCGTCACCGGCGAGGCTGGATTCATGTCCACACTCGTCGCACCGCTCATCCGCTACGGCTACGCACCATTTCTGCTCCTCGGTATCAACGGCGCCGGAATCGCTGTCGCAGCCGCCGGCGCCGACAAGCTCTGGCTGATCGCCTTGCTCGGGGTCGCGGTCGCTACATCGTTCGCCGCCGAACATCTGTTGCCCTATCAGGACAGCTGGAACAACTCCCACGGCGATACCGGCCGCGACGCCACCCACAGCGTTGTCAACGAAACACTCATCCTCACCAGCGTCGCCGCCATCCCCGCTCTCGCCGCGCTCATTCCCGGCGACGGGATCTGGCCGCACACATGGCCATTCGTGGTCCAGGTGCTGATCGCGATCCTCGTTGCCGACCTCGGGATCACCCTGGCCCACTACGCCAGCCACAAGATCGGCGTCTTGTGGCGGTTCCACGCCGTGCATCACAGCGTCACCCGCTTCTATGGTCTCAACGGGTTGATGAAGCACCCCCTGCACCAAACCGTCGAAATGATCGCCGGAGTCACACCGCTGCTGCTCGTGGGGATCCCGGTCCCCGTGGCTGCGAGTTTGTCGTTGGCGGTGGCGGTGCAGCTGCTGCTGCAGCATTCCAACGCCGACTACCGCATCGGTGCCGCCAAGTATGTTCTCGCGCTCAACGAAGGCCATCGTTTTCACCACCTGAAGTGGGCCGGCGTCGGTGATGTCAACTTCGGGCTGTTCACCTTGATCTGGGACCACCTGCTGCGTACCTACAGCTATGACCCCGCTCGCCGGTTCACCAGCGCCGACCTGGGCATGGCAGCCGAACCCGACTATCCGAGCGGTTACCTCGCCCAGCTCGCCGAACCCTTCACCCGCCACCGCACCCGCGATTCCGCACAGCTC
>JACIXH010000080.1 GCA_014360565.1 Nocardia sp. | reverse complement strand
AGATCGGCGATCGCGTCTGGTTCCGCCATGCCAAGGCGGGCGAGCTGTGCGAACGCTTCGCCGAGATCCACCTGGTCGACGAAGCAGGCAGTCGCACGACAGTTCCGACCTACCGCGGTGAGGGGCAGTGCTTCGGCTGAGATCGAAGGCGGTTCGAACCGGGCGCGTCACCGCAGCAGCGCGGTGACCTCGTCGTCCTCGAGCTGATGAAAATCGCTGTACGCCATGCCGACTCCGCCGAGGTCGGCCGGTGTCCACAGGCAGACGAGCTCGTCGCACTCACGCTCGACCCGTCGCACGGCCTCGGGCGAGGCCACCGGCATCGCCACCACCAGCCGGGCGGGGTGCTGCGCGTTCGCCACCCGGCACGCGGCAACCACCGTCGCTCCGGTCGCCATTCCGTCGTCGGCGATCACCACCGTGCGCCGGGCCAGCGGAATCGGATCGCGGACGCGCAATGTCTCCTGCCTGCGGCGGAGCTCGGCACGTTCGGCCTGTTCCACCTCGTCGAACGCCTCGGCGGTGATTCGGCTGTGGTCGACGACGTCGCGATTGAGCACGAGCAGGCCACTTTCCCCGAGCGCGCCCATCGCCAGCTCCGGCTGCCACGGCAGCCCCAGCTTGCGCACGAGCAGCACATCGAGTTCCCCGCCGATCGCCGCGCTCACCGCCGCCGCCACGGGCACCCCACCGCGTGGCAGCCCGAGCACCAGCGGCCGGGTGGCCCGCAGATGTTCCAGAGCCGTGCCGAGAGCGCGGCCCGCCGCTTCGCGATCCGGGTACACCATCTCCTGGAACGCTACTCCTGCGCAGGCGCCTCGGAAATGGTGAAGCGTCGCAGCGAGAGGCTCGGGTTGGCGGTGCGAACCCTGGCCAGATGCGCGGGATCCACCGTCGCCGTGAGCACGCCGGGTTCGTCGCCGAGCTCGGCCAGCACCGTCCCCGCCGGATCCACGATCATCGACGAGCCGGCACCGCGCGGCGCGCACTGATCGGCTGCCGCCACGTACACGGTGTTCTCGACGGCGCGGGCCCGCAGCAGCGTCGTCCACTGATCGACCTTGGCGGGCCCGGGAATCCACTGCGCGGGCAGCAGCAACACGTGGGCGCCCGCGGCCGCGACACGCCGACTCCCCTCCGGGAATCGGAGATCGAAACAGGTCTGCATGCCGAATATCACACCGTCGACGGCGAATGTCGCAGGCGCGACGAGCGGGCCCGGCGCCACCACATCCGATTCCAGATGCCCGAACGCGTCGTACAAATGCACTTTGCGATATACCGCGACGCGCGCGC
This sequence comes from Nocardia sp., assembly GCA_014360565.1. Taxonomy (GTDB): domain Bacteria; phylum Actinomycetota; class Actinomycetes; order Mycobacteriales; family Mycobacteriaceae; genus Nocardia. Next base: position 21,554 of record JACIXH010000080.1, on the reverse strand, counting down.
CGTCGGGCCCGTGCGCCACGAGCGTATTACTGATCCGGGTGGCTCCGGGGCTCGGCAACTCCACCACGCCGGCGACCAGGAACACTCCGAATTCCGCCGCGAGCGCGGCGAGTCCGGTGGTGAAGGGGCCGTCCAGTGGTTGCCCGATCGCGACAACGCGCTCATCGAGACGGGTCACCGCGAACATCGAGTACTCGGGCGCCACGACGACGCGTGCGCCCGCCGCGGCCGCCGTCCGCACGTGTTCGCGAAGGGCCGACAGGTTCGATTCGGGTTCGGTTCCGGGGGCGAATTGGACCACCGAGATCCCTACTGTCACCGGCTGATGTTCCTGATGTGCTGACCCGTCGCGCAGTTGCATAGGTCTCACCGTATTCACCTGGTGGTTGGGGCAGCTACCGCCAGGCAGTAAACTCGTGGTCAATGAGTACAAATGAGGTCGACAGCGTTCCTGCCGACAACGACAGGAACGACACCGGCCCGACTTTCGCCGATCTCGGGATCGATGACCGCGTGCTGCGGGCCATCGCCGATGTGGGCTACGAGTCGCCGTCTCCGATTCAGGCGGCGACGATTCCCCCGCTGCTCTCCGGCTCCGACGTGGTCGGCCTCGCCCAGACCGGCACCGGCAAAACCGCGGCATTCGCGATCCCCATCCTGATGAACCTGGACACCGCGCAGAAGAAGCCGAGCGCCCTGGTGCTGGCGCCGACGCGTGAGCTCGCGATCCAGGTGGCCGAGGCGTTCGGCAAATACTCCTCGCACATCCCGGGTCTGCACGTGCTGCCGATCTACGGCGGGCAGAGCTACGGCGTGCAGCTGTCGGGTCTGCGCCGCGGCGCGCACGTCGTGGTCGGCACGCCGGGGCGTGTGATCGATCACCTGGAGAAGGGCACGCTGGATCTTTCCCAGCTGCGCTACCTGGTGCTCGACGAGGCCGACGAGATGCTCAAGATGGGCTTCCAGGAAGACGTCGAGCGCATCCTGCGCGACACCCCCAAGGACAAGCAGGTCGCGCTGTTCTCGGCGACCATGCCCGGCGTGATCCGCAAGATCTCCAAGCAGTACCTCAACGACCCGGTCGAGATCACGGTCAAGTCCACGACGCAGACCAGCTCCAACATCACCCAGCGGTATGTGCAGGTCTCGCATCAGCGCAAGCTCGATGCCCTCACCCGCGTGCTCGAGGTCGAAGCCTTCGAGGCGATGATCATCTTCGTGCGCACCAAGCAGGCCACCGAAGAGCTGGCCGAGAAGCTGCGCTCGCGCGGTTTCTCCGCCGCCGCGATCAACGGTGACATCGCGCAGAACCAGCGGGAACGCACCATCGGGCAGCTGAAGTCGGGCGGCATCGATATCTTGGTCGCCACCGACGTGGCCGCGCGTGGCCTCGATGTGGATCGCATCTCGCACGTCGTCAACTACGACATCCCGCACGACACCGAGTCCTACGTGCACCGCATCGGCCGCACCGGCCGGGCAGGCCGTTCGGGCGAGGCCCTGCTGTTCGTGGCCCCGCGTGAGCGTCATCTGCTCAAGTCGATCGAGCGGGCCACCAGGAGCGCGCTCACCGAGATGCAGCTGCCGAGCGTCGACGATGTGAACGCGACGCGTGCCTCCAAGTTCGGTGACTCGATCACCGAGAACCTGTCCTCGGACAACATCGCGCTGTTCCGCAAGCTGATCGAGGACTACGAGGCCGAGCACAACACCCCGCTCGCCGACATCGCCGCGGCACTGGCCGTGGGCGGCTACGACGGCGACAACTTCTTCATGTCGCCCGAGCCGGAGCCCGCCCCGCGCCGCGAGCGTGATTTCGAGCGCGACCGTGAGCGCGCGCCGCGTCGCTTCGACGACGAAGACCGTGCCCCGCGCCCGCCGTCGTTCAACCGGGAGAGCGGCGAGGAACTCGCCACCTACCGGATCAGCGTCGGCAAGCGGCACCGCGTGGTGCCCGGCGCGATCGTCGGCGCCATCGCCAACGAGGGTGGCCTGCGTCGCAGCGACTTCGGTCACATCAGCATCCGGCCCGACTACAGCCTCGTCGAGCTGCCCGCCAACCTGCCCAATGAGACCCTGGAAGCCCTGCGGCGCACCAGGATCAGCGGTGTGCTGATCCAGCTGACTCCCGACCAGGGCGCACCGGCACAACGACTGAACGCTCGTGGCCCCCGCCGCGACCGCGAGGCGCGCCCGCGCACCGAACGGCGTAAGCCGCGCACCTGAGTCCAGCTCGCGTGCGCCAGGGCCGGAGGTCAGCGCATTCGCGCTGTTCACGGGTAGTGCCCTGGTCTCTCGCGGCGCTGGCTAAGGTGTTGGGCGTCGGGTGTGCGTGAACACAGGAGGGCCGCGCTTGTTCGTGTCCGGTGATCGGGTGGTCGGTGCCGTCGGCGATCTCGCGCGCGCGGCGAACTGTGAGTTCGCGGTGCTGCGCGGCATCGACGCCGCCCTCGGCAACCTACCCGGGCTTCCCGACGCCGGCGCCGTGCTCGTGCGGGCCGCCGAGCCGTCCGCGGAACTCCTCGCTCACTTCGGTGCCCGGCTGGTTCGCATCCCGTCGCCCGAGCTGATCGGCGCGGACGCGGCAGGCCGGATCGCCGCTCTCGCCGCGGCTGCGGAGCACACCGCGCAAGCCCTGCGTGACGGTGCGGAAGCGATCCACGGTGCGGTTTTCTTCGACGGTCGATTCGCCTGCGGTGCAGATCTTTTACTCCGGGCCGCAGATCCGGTCCATCGCGACGGTACGACGGGGCCGGACGAAGCGATCCGATCGACTGAACTGTCCCGCGCCGCTGGTGGCTCGCGGTACACACTGCACACTGCCCTCGGCCCCGCCGCGGTCGGCGCGCCCGGTCCCGGGGCCCGGGCTTCGGTAACCGCCACCGATGCGATGCCGCCTGCGGTCGAGGATCGAGCTCGCGGGAGCGACTCGGCGTGGCCACGAGCCGAGGTCGACCCCATGGCAACAGGTTCGGCGTCAGCGAGGCAGGTCAGGGGCGAGGATTCGGTGTCCTCGGCCGACGAGCTTCGCGTGCTGCGACGCGAATTGGCCGCCGGTCGCACGCCTTTCGAACGCGTCGCCGCTTCTGTGCACGCGGTCAAGGCCGACCCGGCCCGCGAATTATTGTGCGCTCGGCTCGAATTCGCGGCGTGTGCGCAGGCCCTCACCGACGCGGGAGTGGGTGTCGACCCTTCGGCGAATCTGTGGACGGCCGCGGGTGTGCGGCAGGTGGCGACCGAGGAGCTGGCGCCGGTGTATTCGGCACGGCGGGCTCGGGTGCACCAGATCATCGAGGACAAGCTGGCCGAACTGCTCCCGGTGCAATGGGGCGACCCGCGCTACCTGGCGTGCGGTCGGTGCCCCAGCTGCCGCGCCGCCGCTGCGAACGCGCGAGACCTGTTGCTGGTCGCGGGAATCCGCGCCACCCAGCGAGCCAGGCTGCGCGAGGCAGGCGTGCTCACGATCGACCGCCTGGCGACCACCGACACCCCGGTCCCCGGCCTGGCCCCCCGGACGCTGTCGGCTCTGCGCAAACAGGCCGACATCCAGCTCGTGCGCGAACGCACCGGCCGCCCCGCCTTCACCCTGCGCGATGCCACCGCGCTCGGCGCTCTTCCCGCCCCACGCCCCGGCGACCTCGCCCTGGTCATCGACCTGGACCGGCACGGCGCCATCGCCGGGCTCGAACTGGCCGACGCCGCCACCATCGTCTTCCGTCCGGTCGTCGCCGGCGTCGCGCAGCCCGATATCGGCAGCAGTCGCCTCACCCCAACTGCCGGTCCGATGGATACGAACGCCGTGGTATTCGGACCCGGCGGCGTCGAACCCGCGAATCCGGCCGGTTATCCGAGCGCCGACTCGTCGGACGCGCCCACCGTCGCCTTCGGTCGCATCGTTGTCGATACCGACTCGGCGGGCGCGGTTTCCGAGCCCCTTGCCGCCGGTGCCGAGGGGTTCGCGAGCAGCACACTCGGCGTGCGCCGGACCGACAGGACCGTCGATCACCGTTCCGCCGTGTCCGGGGTCGAGCGGGTGGTCGACACCGGCGGCGCGGGCGAGTATTCCTCTGCTCCCGGCGAATTCGAGTCGGCGGCGGTGGTGGCGGGGCATCCGCCCGTCGACGCCCCGTCGACGCAGGCCGGGGGAGTGCTCGAGGAGTTGCTGGAGATCATCGCCGAGCACCGGGCGGCCGATCCCCATGTGCGGGTGTACCACTACGGCTCGGATGTTCGGACCGCGCTGCTCGATTGGGCGGGTCAGCTCGGTACCGGCGCCGACCTGCTCGACGAGCTGTTGGCCGATCGGGCGTTGGTCGATCTGGCACCGATCGTGCGCACGGCCTTGTTGATCGGCGAACAGACCTATGACGCAACGGGTCTGGTCGCCTTGCTGCCCGACACGCCAGGTCGTGCCGCGACGATCCTCGGGGTGCGTGACTGGTTGCTCGATCGGGCCGCAGGGGCGGGAATCACGGTGCCGGGCAATCGGTTCGCGGTCGCGGAGTCCGATGTGCCGCCGTCACTGCACCCGGGCTCGCTCGAAGCAGCGCTCAGTGAGTTCGCCGCCGACGCGCAGGGCGAGTCGGCTCGCGCCGCTTCCTTGACCGCCGCGGTCCTCGGCTACCACCGGCGTGAGCGTCAGCCCCGCTGGTGGGCGCATATCGATCGGCTCGGCCATCCCGTCGGCGACTGGGCCGACGCGCCGGGCGTGCTCGTCGTCGAGTGGGGCACCGTCGACACCAAATGGCATCGCACGCCGCAGCTTCCGACGATGCGCCGCTACCTGACGCTCACCGGCCGGCTCGGCACCGGAGCCACGCTCACCCCGGGCACGCAGATGGTCACCATCTACGACGGCGCCGCCGCGGCGGGCATGACCCAGACGCTCGGTCGTCGCGCGACCGCCACCGCCACGGTGCTCGGCTGTGCCGTCGACCCGAATTTCGACGACACCGTCCGCCTGGAAGAACTGCTGCCGGCGGGCTGCCCGCCCTACGACGATCTGCCCGCCGCCATCGCCCCCGGCCCGCCCGACGGGGAAGCCGAGATCGAGGCGGCGCTGGAGTACACCGCCCAGGATCTGCTGATGAGCCTGCCGTGGGTACCGGAGAACGCGGTCTACGACTTACTGCTGCGGCGGGCGCCACGACTGCGCGACGCCATGGCGCTGCCGCAACCTCACGACGATCTCGGTGCTGTCCTCGCCCACGCGGTCGGTGCGCTGGACGCCTCGTATCTGGCCGTGCACGGACCGCCCGGCACCGGCAAGACCGGGATCACCGGACGTGCGCTCGAGCGGCTGGTCACCCGGCACAAATGGCGGATCGGCGTGGTGGCGCAATCGCACGCGGTGATCGAGCGGATCTTCGACGCCGTCGTCGAGGCGGGCCTGCTGCCCGAACTCGTGGCGAAGAAGGACGTCGCCTCGGTGGGTCCGGAGTGGTCGGCGATCGACGCCGCCCGGTACCCGCGCTTCCTGAGCAACGCGGTCAACGGTTGCGTGATCGGCGGCACCACCGCGGATTTCGTCGACGACCAGCTGATCGCACCCGGGTCGCTCGACCTGCTGGTGATCGCCGATGCGGGCGATTGCTCACTGGCCGACACCGTCGCGGTCGCGGTGAGCGCGCGCAACCTGCTGCTCATCGGCGACCCGGTCCCCGCCAGGGCACAGGCGAAACATCCACAGCCGGTGCAGGTCTCGGCTCTGGAGTGGTTGTGTGAGGGTGCGGCCACGCTGCCCGTCGAACGCGGCTATTTCCTCGACCGCACCTGGCGCATGCACCCCGCCATCTGCGCACCGGTCTCGGCGAGCTGCTACGACGGTCGGCTACAAGCCGACGAGGCAGTCACGCTGACAAGGGACTTGGCCGGCATCGCGCCCGGCGTGAGCACCGTGCTCGTCCAGCACCGCGGCAGCGCCACCGAATCCGACGCCGAGGCACGCGAAGTGGTGCGCCAGGTCCGGGTCCTGCTCGGCGAAACCTGGACCTCCGACGGCGGAACCCGCAAACTCCATCCGCACGACATCGTCGTCGTCGCCCCCTACGCCGCCCAGGTGGCGCGCATCCGGACGCTGCTGGCCCGCGCCAAGATCGAAGACGTGCTCGTGGGCACCCCGGATCGCTTCCGCGGCCGGGAAGCCGCGGTTGTGCTGCTGTCGATGACCACCTCGACGCCCGCCGACGCCCCCTTCGGTATGCGACCGCTGTTGTCGCGCACCGTCATTCACGCCACGCTGTGCAGAGCGATGTGGAAGGCCATCGTCATCCGTTCACCACTGCTCACCGAGTACCTGCCGGACACCCCGGAGGAGCTGGCCGACCTCGTAGGCTTCCTCCAGCTCGGCTAGCAACTTCTGGGCCCGCGAGCGATTCACACACTGCGAAGCAAGCGCCGCAGCCATTCGACAGCCGAATCAGGGGTGGCGGGTGTGATGTCGATGTGACGGCTGGCATGGACCAGGTAGCGCCCGTCGCCGGCGAGGTCGATCCAGGACAGCACGCCCGCGGGCTCGGGATCGGTGCCCGCCGCGACGAGGATCTGACCGATGCCCTCGCGCGGGCGCTGCAGGAGCCGGCGAATACGCGCGGCGTCGGACGGTCCCGCGACAGGCGCGGTGACCAGGTCGCGGCTGTCCTCCTCGACGCGGGTCGCCGGGGCGGTGATGCGCGGCGTGAGACCGGGCGGCTGGGTGGGAAGTCGGGAAAAGACCTGAGCAGCGAGACGTTTCGTGCTGCCGACCTGAACGTGGACCGCACCGCCACGGTCGGGTGCGCTGCCTGGATCCTGCACCGCGAGCACCGCCACGTCCGCGGTCACCGCGCCGAGCATGCGCACCGGCGTCGGTGCGTGGCCGCAGACCTCGACCCGGATCTCTGGTTTCGCCAGTACCCGCAGCGCGGCCGCGAGGTCGGCGTCGAGCGTGCGCGCGCACCAGGCGTCGAGCGCGGGTTGTTGCGCCGCGCGTTCGACGGTGTCGCGCGCCGAGGCCCGCACGGCGAGCGGATAGGGGATCCGGTCGCCGTCGGTGCGCGCCCAGCTCAGCGCGAACTGGTCCGGGGTGAAGTGCCAGTTCACTCCCGTTCGGTCCACTCACCGAGCACGGCGGGACTGGTCGGCTCCATCTTGCCGATCAGCGCGTTCACCTCGTCGGCGGGCTCGAGGTAGGTCGGTTCCTCCTCGAGGTACCGCAGGAACTCGTCGTCCTCGTCCTCGGGTTCCTCCACCTGCGCGGCAGGCCGGGGTCCACCGGGCTGTCGCGCCTGATCCGCGGCGGCGATCGCGCCACCCATCATTCCGCCGACGGCGCCCGCGCCCATCCCGGCCGCGACCTCACCACCGGCCATCGCGGGATCACGCTCCTGTCGCGTATCGCCGGCGGCCTCGATGTTGCTCGTGGTCGAGGCGGCGGTTCCCTGATCGGCGACCGCCGCGGTAGTGCTCGTCTCGGTGTCGGCCGCCGCGCTGCCGGTGGCGGTGCCATCGGCGGGGCGGCGGTCGGTCCGGGATCGGCTGCCCACCCGTACTGCGCCTGGGGCGGCGACAGTAGTCGCCGTCGGGGTGGTGCTCGCGCTGCCCGCAGTGGTGAGCGACCCGCCCGGAGCCGCTGTCGTTCCCGGAGCTGTCGCCGCGGGAGCGGTCGTGCTCGATGACAGACCAGAAACGGGGGAGGTCGCGGCGGTCGGGTACGCGCCGTTGCTCGTCGTGATGGTGCCCGCACTGACAACCGGCGAGGAACCGGCGGGCATGGTGGCGGCGGTCGTTGCCGTTACGGTTGCCGAAGTGATCGCGGCGGACGCGGCAGCCGGTGTGGTGCCTGCTGACGGCGGCGCACCGGCGGCACCGGCAGCGACAGTCCCTGTCTCCGTGGCTGTTCCGGTGAACGCGGGGACGCCCGACCCGGTCGGCAGGAAGGCGCCGGCGTAGATCGTCTCCATCGCCCGCACCGCGTCGAGCCGCGCGTTCTCGGCCTCGCGCGCGATCGTGGCGTTGTTCGCGGCCTGTTCCGAGTCCAGGAGCGCGGCGCTCGGATCAGGCTGTGTCCCCTCGGGTTCCGCGATCGCCGCGCGCACGGACTCGGCGGCGTCGCCGGCCCGGCTGAGCCGGACACCGACAGCGGTCAAGACATCGGCGATCCGCCTGCCCGCCTGCTCGAAATCGCGCACCGCATCGCTCGCCCGCTGGGCCGCCGCGCCGCGCCAGCCGTCGGCGATGGCGGCGCGGATCTCACCGTGCGCGCTCTCCACTGCGGCGCCGAGCCCGGTGGCGGTGGTCAGGAACGCCTCGGCGGCCCCGACGAGCGCGGCGGGGTCGAGTTGCCTGACAGCATGGTGGATTTCGGCGTGGGAGAGGTTGTCGAAGACTTCGACAACGGCGACGTAGTCGGCGTCGGTCCGCCCGGAAATACTACGCATCACCATCACCGGAAACCTCGATCGCGGCGACCGCGCCCGCCAGCGCCTGATCGGTCTCGCGGTAGCTCGCGGCGGCGGCGCGGAACACCGCGGCCAGCTCGCGCGCGGTGCTCGCGTAGGCACGCAGTTCGTCGAGCGCTTCGATCGCCTTGTTCTCGAAACCGGTGCGCAGGGCGCCGCCCGAGGCGAGGCCGCCGAATCCGGCGATGACCGCGCTCTGGCTCAGCGTCCGCACCTGTGCGTCGACTTCCTCGGCCAGTCGCTCGTAGCGCAGCGCGCACAGCTCCGGTGCGCCGTCGGCGACGAGCACCCCGTCGATCCACAGCCCACCCTCGTCGACGGCTCGGCCGAGCGCCGCCGTGTTCGGCAGCCCCGTTCGGTTCGGTTGCACCGGTTCCCCCTTCGTCGTTCATCGCACCGCGGCGAGTACCCACTCCGCGATATCGGCCGCCACGCGGTGCTGCACCGGTTCGTGCAACAGGTCGTGTCCGGCGTCGGCGTACTCGCGCAAATCTACCGATCGGTGCCGTGCTGTCCATAGCCGGATTACATCGATGGGTGCGCGCCGGTCGTCTACACCGTGCACCGCGAGCAGCGCGAGTTCGGGGTCCGGTGCGATGTCGGCGGCCCGTCGCGGGGTGCCGCAGACAATGAGTCCGGCGAGGTCACAGGAGGTTTCGCGCGCGAGGTGCAGCGCGGTCATCGCCCCGAGGGAGTGGCCCATCAACATCGGCGCTCCCGGATGGCCCGCCCGGACGAGTTCGAGAAATCCCCGCGCGTCGGAGGTCAGCTCGTCGAGGGTGCCCGGCGCGTCGGGATCGCCCTCGCTCAGTCCCTGACCCGAGGTGTCCAGTGTCCACAACTCGATCCGGGCGGGCCGCAACGCCGCGGCGAAGCGGTGGTAGTGCCCGCTGTGCTGACCGGTTCCCGGCAGCAGCGCCAGCCTGGCCGCGGGCTGGTCGACAGACCATCGGCGACAGTGCAGTCGTCCACGTTCGGTGTCGAAGAAGGGCACCGGCCGATTATCGCCGCGATCGGTGGTCTGCGGTGAAGCAGGCCGTGCGCCGAGACTGCGCGACGATCCCGTCCGGGCCGCAATGAGTGCGCGGACCGGAGGGTTCGAAACGGGCGATCCGCGTCGTCGTCGGCCGGCGATCCGCCTGCGCACCGGTCATGATCGAATGAATTGTCCTGTGGGACAGCACCGGTACCTGATACGCGGTGAAAGGAACCGCAGGTGATGGGTGTTGCCCATGGCGGGCGCGCAGCCGTTAGACTTCGCGCGTCGAACCGGGTCAACAGAAGTCGAGGGTTGCAGATGTCGTCGTTGCGCCGAAGCGTCGTCCGTGTGGTGGTGGGTGCGGCTGTCGCGAGCTGTGCCTCGCTCGGTTCCGGCACCGTGGCCGGGGCCGCACCGCTGACCTCGTGTGGACAGGCACGCCAGGATGTCGCGATCCGATCGAGTGTGCCGCTGCTGGACTGGTCGGAGAATCTCGGTATCGATGCCATGGGTGAGGTGTGGGTTTCGCGCGTCATGCGCGGCGAGGTCCAGCGCTACGACCGTGACGGGCGGCTGACCGCCACCGTCGCAGTGCCGTCCCCCGGCGCGATCCGGCTCGGACCCGACGGACTGCTCTACGTGGTGACCGGCAACTCGCCGCTGGCCGGTTCCGGCGGCATCGTCCGCTTCGATCCCGCGGCCGCGCGCCCGGTTCCCGTCGCTTTCGCGACCGGTTTCCCGCAGCCGAACGGCGCCGCGTTCGACGACGACGGCAACCTCTACGTGACCACCGGCAACGGCCTGCACCGCTTGCGTCCCGACGGCAGCGAGGACATGGACTGGTGGTCGGCCGTCAGCGTCGACGGGCCCAATGGTGTTGTGGTGTCGGGTGACTCGGTGTACGTCACCGCCAACTTCGCCGGGAGTTCGGGCCCCGTCGGGCGAGTGCTGCGACTGTCGCGCACCGATCCGGCCGACGCGACCACCGTCGCCGACCTGACCTCGTTCGGCACCCTGCCCGATTTCGTCGACGACCTGCTCGTCCGCGACGGCGCTCTCTACGTCACCACGCTGGCCGGACACCTCGTCCGCGTCGACCCGGTCACCGGCACTGCCTGCACGGTCGTCGCGACTCAGCCGCTGACAGCGGTCGTCGCCGACCCCACGGACCCGTCGGCGCTGCTCGCCGGTTCCGAGGAAGGCACGGTCCTGCGAATCCGCCCGACCCGCTGACTCGGTCGGTCAGCCGCCGACGTTGGTCGCCGCGGGCGGGGCGGGGGGAGCGGGGGCCGGGGCCGGCTGCGGCGCTTCGGCCGGAGCGGGCGCGGGAGGGGCGGTCGTAGCCGGTGCGCCCGAAGAGGGTTCGCCCGAGCCCGGATTGACGGCCTGCGGTTCGGGGGCGGGCGGAGCCGCCGGGGCGGCCTCAGGGGCCGCGACCGGCAGATCGGGCACGACGAACGTGCCGACGGTCGGGGTCATCACGCAGCGCGCGCCCGGGTAATCGATGGTTCCCCACATGGAGGCGACCACCGTGCCCGCACCGCTGTGCACCGTCTTCGACAGCGACGGCAGGTTGAATTCGGTCTGGTCGTCGAGACCGACGATGCCGCTCTGCCCGTTGTTGATGTTGACCCAGGCGACGCTCAGCCCGGAGGCCTGTGGCACCCCGGTGTGGCGCGGGCTCGCGCTGAAGCGGATGTCGCCCGGCGTCAGGCTCGCGTCGGTGCGCGGACCCGGTCCCTCGAACGACGCCGCGGCGATGATCGTGGTGATCGGGCCGTTGCTTCCGCAGCCGAAAGTCGGGGCCGCGTAGGTGAAGGGGGTGAACTGCGTGGAGACCTCACGCAGGGTGTCGGCGCCGACCATGTCGGTGAACCGCGCGATCGCGCCGACACCGGCCTTCGTCGAGGCGTCCTCGCCCGCGAGGTGGGTCAGATGCTCGATCGCGTCGTCCACCGGCGTCGCGGCCGCGCTCGGGGCCAGCAATGCCAGCGCGCCGATGCTTACCGCGGTGACCGCCGCTGCCCTACCTGCGATGGATCTGCCGTTCACCCGTAACTCCTCGGTGCATGCTCGTCGCCGGATAGTCCGGTTCGTCTGGCAACGTACCAGCTCGCCGCGTGGGTCGCCGAGGCACCGGCGGCGTGGCGAGGGGGCCGGGGGCAGGCACCGAGTGTGATGTAGTCGACATCGACGATTACCGAAGGGTAAGTTTCTCTCAACGGCTACGAGTGACTGGGAGACCCGTATGAAGTTAGCCTTGTCCCCTGAAGAGGTCGCTTTCCGCGACGAGCTCCGGCATTTCTACACCACCGAGATCCCGGCCGATATTCGTGACCGGGTCAAGCACGGCGCGGAGCTGTCCCGCGAGGACTTCGTCACAGCGAACAAGATCCTCAACGACAACGGCTTGTGCGTGCCGAACTGGCCGGTGGCTTGGGGCGGCAAGGACTGGACGCCGATGCAGCGCCACCTCTGGCTCGACGAGATGCAGCTGGCCTCGGTGCCCGAGCCCCTCACGTTCAATGCCTCGATGGTCGGCCCGGTGATCGCGCAGTTCGGTTCCGAGGAGCTCAAGCAGCGCTTCCTGCCGCCCACCGCCGCGCTCGACATCTGGTGGTGCCAAGGCTTTTCCGAGCCCGACGCGGGCTCCGACCTCGCTTCGCTGCGCACCACCGCCGTGCGCGACGGCGACTCCTACATCGTCAACGGCCAGAAGATCTGGACCACACTCGGCCAGTTCGCCGACTGGATCTTCTGCCTGGTTCGCACCGACCCGAACGCGCCGAAGAAGCAGGCGGGCATTTCCTTCCTGCTCTTCGATGTGAAATCGCCCGGTGTCACCATGCGCCCGATCAAGCTGATCGACGGCAGCTACGAGGTCAACGAGGTGTTCTTCGAGAACGTCCGGGTGCCCGCCGATCAACTCGTCGGCGAGGAGAACCAGGGCTGGACCTACGCCAAGTACCTGCTCGGCAACGAACGCACCTCCATCACCGGCGTCGGCAAGACCAAGGTCAAGCTCGGCCTCGCGAAGGACTACGCCCGCGCGACCAGGACCGGGCGCGGCACGCTGCTCGAAGATCCGGTGTTCGCGGCGCGGGTCGCCGAGCTGGAGAACGAACTGCTCGCCCTGGAACTGACCCAGCTGCGCGTGGTCTCCAATTCGGTGGCGGGCAAGCCGAATCCGGCCTCCTCGGTGCTGAAGCTGAAGGGCACGGAGTTGCAGCAGGCGGCCACCGAACTGCTCCTCGACATCGCCGGCGCCGACGCGCTGCCCGTCGATGCCGACGACATCGCCTCGCCCGGGTGGGCCCAGCACACCGGTCCCGGCTACCTGAACTACCGCAAGGTGACCATCTACGGAGGCTCGAGCGAGGTCCAGCGCTCGATCATTTCCTCCACGATCCTCGGATTGTGAGGCACTGACATGGAACTCGCACTCAACGACGAACAGACGATGCTGCGTGACACCGTGCGCGAACTGCTGCACCGGTTCTACGACGGTGAGGCGCTGGCCAAGGCAGGCGACACCGATCCCGGCTGGAACCGCACCGTCTGGAAGCAGCTCGCCGACCTGGGCGTGCTCGGGCTGACCATCCCCGAGGAAGACGGCGGCGTCGGCGCGGGCCCGGTCGAGGCGATGCTGGTGCAGGAGGAGCTCGGTCGTGCGCTCGCGCCGGAGCCGGTGCTCGACTCGGTGGTGATCCCGGCCGAATTGCTGCGGCTGGTTGGCAGCGCCGAACAACGTCACCGGCTGCTGCCCGAGCTGGCCGAGGGCACCACGCTGCTCGCGTTCGCCCATGCCGAGCCCGGCATCCGGTGGCCGTCGACGGAGCTCGCCACCGCCGCGGTCGCCGAAGGCGACGGCTACGCGCTGACCGGCGTGAAGAATCCGGTGTTGCGTGGCGATGTGGCCGACATGGTGATCGTGAGCGCGGTGCTGCCGGACGGCGGGACCGGGCTGTTCCTGGTGGATCCGAACCAGGATGGCGTGCAACGACGTTCGTATCGCACCTTCGACGGCCGCCGCGCCGCGCAGCTCGATCTCGCAGGCGCGACCGGCGAGCTGCTCGGCGACGCTGTCGACGCGACCGAACAGATCGCCCTGACCCAGGGCTACGCGCAGGCGGCGCTGTGCGCGGAGTCGGTCGGGGCGATGGAGGTCGCGCTCACGCTGACCACCGAATACCTCAAGACCCGCAAGCAGTTCGGGGTGACGCTGTCGAAGTTCCAGGTCCTCACCCAGCGGGCGGCGGATTGCTACGTCTCTCTGGAACTGGCACGCAGTATGAGCCTGTACGCGACGGCGGCGCTGGCCGACGGCGGCAACGATCCGGTAGTGGCGTCACGGGCGCGGTTGCAGGTGGGCAAGTCCGCCGAGCACATCGGGCAGGAGGCGATCCAAATGCACGGTGGCATCGGCGTCACCGCGGAGTATCCGGTGAGCCATTACGTCGCCCGGTTGACCGCGATCGGGCAGACGCTCGGTGGGGCACTGGAGCATCGGCGAGAGCTGGCCGATCGAGTCGGCGATTACGACCTGGTCGAGCTGTAGTCCGTCGGCAATGGTGCGTGCCCGTCGCGGGTGCGCACCATTGTTGTGTCAGCCCTCGTAGGTGCGCGGGTTGTCGATGACCGTCGGAGCTTCGGTAGGCGGCTCGGTCGTGGTCGCGTGGTCGTAGGAGTGGGTCGGTTCCACGTCCTCGTCGCCGGAATCGGGCGGGGTGACGGTGCGGGTCGGGCTCGGTGTGGTGGTGGGGAACTCCGGCACGGTCGTGGTCGGCTCGTCCTCGGTGGTCACCGGCGGGCGCGCTGTGGTCTCGGCGGGCCGGTACCTCGACGTCGTCTCGTCGAGGTGGTGCTCAGGGGCCGGTTCGCTCTCGGACGGCGTCTGCGACGGTGAGGTCTCGGTGGAACTGAGGCTGAACGGCTTGCGCGGCGACATGTACGGCGCGATCCGCCAGGTCGGCGACGGCGGGATCGGGATGTGCACAGTCGTCGAGGTGGGCTCGTCCGCGACCCGCGCGGGTGCGGCGGCCAGATCCGCGCTCAACGGCGGCGCCGGCACGTAGACGTCCTGCTGTCCGACACCGCACGCACCGATGATGATCAGTCCCAGCGATACCGCGCCAACAGCGACTGCCGGACCTACGAACTTGGCCCTGCTCTTATCCATCGCCTGTTACTCCTCGTCGGCTTCGAGATCGCCTCACAGTAGTTCAGGTCCGGCCGAAGAGCGCATTTTAAATGGTAGTGGTCCAGATATCGGATTGATCAATTCAGCGTGTCGTGGGGACGTGTCGCGCACGTTCGCCGTCTCCGAGTCGTAGCGTGTGTGAGCAAAGTTACGCATGAGACGCCCGGAACGAATCCTGACGCGCGAGGTCTGCGCTGTGCAAGTATCTGATCGGCGTCACGAGGAGAATCTCATGGGAGCACTCTCGACACCCCGGCTGGAAACTGCGGCGGCGAACACCGATTCGGCCACCGTCGGGCATCTGTCGTCGACACCGCCAGGCAACCGCACCTTCGCGGTCGTCGCGCGAATCATGGGCTGGTTGTTCTTCATCGGCGGACTCGTCGGCGCCGGCCTCGGCATCGCGGGCCTGCACGTGGAGATCACCGTCGCCGGGCTGATTCTGGCCTGCACGGCTGGACTCATCCTACTGAAACTGCGTACCGATCGGGACGCACGCGAAACAACCTGAGACACCTCATAATTCGAGTGCGCCGTCGGATGTGAAGGCTTACCGTCGACGTGGTGCGCATCGACATCACCACCGACGCTGCCCGGTTCCTCGACGACGTGGAGCCGCTCCTTCGTCGTGACCCGCTGCGCCACACGGTGATCGCGACCGCCCTGGTCAACCGGATCAACGGTACTTCCGGTGCGATGGTGACGGAATTCCTCAGCGTTCGCGACAGCGCGGACACGGTCGTCGGTATCGCGCAATGCACGAACGGCGCGGTCTACCTCGGTGAACTACCCGCGGACAGCATTCGGGCAGTCGCCGATGCTTTCCGCGCCCGTGCCACCGTGCTGCGCAGTGTCGAAGGTGACAGCGCCGCCGCTGCTGCCTTCGCGGCGCGCTGGTCGGTGGGCGGCTGCGGTACGTACCGCGAGAAGTACTCGACCCGGCTGTTCGGTCTGGGCCGGCTGTCCGCGCCCGGCGCCGTCGGAGCTGCCCGCCAGGCAGGCGTCGACGACCTCGCCACCGTCATCGCGATGATCGAGGAGTTCAGCGTGGAGGCCGACGTGCCCCACCGACTCGACCGGACGGCGGTGCGCAGGCGCATCGAGGCCGCGACGACGTGGTTGTGGGAGCACGAGGCGACGCCCGTGTCGCTGGCTGCCCGGCAGACGGCGGTTCTCGGCTGGGCCAGGATCGGGCCGGTCTACACGCCACCGCGGTTCCGGGGCAACGGGTTCGCGAGCGCGCTCACGGCGACGGTCGCGGGCGCGATCCGGGCGCAAGGCGCAGACGCCTGCCTGTTCACCGACCTGGCCAACCCGACATCGAACAAGATCTATCAGCGCATCGGCTTCGAGCCCCTGCGCGACTTCGTGCATTACACACTGACCGTCTGACGGCCGAGGTCCCCGACCGCGCACGGCTTGTCAGGGTGCTCGCTCGGGGCGGGGGTTGTTCGAGGTGGCCACCGATCACCGCGGCGGAATCGGTGCCGTCGAAGGGAGTGGTTCCGGTGAGCAGGCGAAAGAGGGTGCAGGCCAAGGTGTACTGATCGCGCGGCCATCGAGGGCGATGCCGGAGAGTTGTTCGGGCGAGGCGAAAGCGAAGGTGGCCGTGAACGTTCCGGTTCGGGTCAGTTTGGCGGCAGTGTCGTCGTGCAGGCGGGCGATGCCGAAATCGGTGAGGTAGACGCGTTCGGTGGCGTCGACCGGTTCGATCAGGATGTCGGCGGGTTTCACGTCGCGGTGCAGCACGCCCCAGCTGTGCGCGAAGTCCAGTGCCGCAGCGGTTTCGACATCAGTTCAGCGGAGCCGATCGCCACCAGCTCAGCACCTCGTCGGCGCTGCCGTAGCCGTCGGTGTACATCAGGAACTGCGCACGGTCGGGATCGCCGGTGAACTGCGTGATGATCTTGTTGCCGTTGTCGGAGTACTTGTAGTTGGTGTACTGCTTGCCGCCGTTGCTGTCGGTGGACTTGGTGTTGGACGGCAGGCCGTCGAGCACAGCCTTGACGTCGGTGGCCGTGTTGAAGGCGTAGATCCGGTAGAACGGATCGTCGCTGTCACCGCCGCCGAAGCAGCTCCACAGGTGGGCCCAGGCGCCGAAATCGGGTTCGCCTTCCGCGGGCGAGGGCGGATTGCTGCTGTCGGTCTCCCAGCAGGTGGCGTCGTTGTATCCGGTGGAGTCCTCGACCGTGGCGGGCACGATCCGGCCGAACTCGGCGCTGATGGCGTCGGCGCTCGGGGTGACGAGGTTCGCCGCTGCCGTGGTCGTCGTCGTTGTGCGGTTGCTGCCGCCCGCGTCGTCACCGCTCGCGGCGACGCCGATGCCGATGAGCAGCGCGATCACCAGAACCACCGCCACGACGATGCCGATGATCAGCCCGGTGTTCGACTTCGACGGCGGTCGCTGACCCTGCGGGTACTGGGTGAAACCGCTGGCTTGTGGGCGGGGCGCGGACGGGTACTGCGGCCGCGACTGCTGGGTATAGGGATTCTGTGACGCACCGGTCAGCGGCCGCTGGGGCCCGCCGGGCATCTGGCCGTGCGCGGTGCCGATGGGTCCGCCGGTCATCGGGCCCTGGGCGGTGCCCATGGGTCCGCCGGTCATCGGACCCTGAGCGGTACCCATCGGTCCGCCGGTCATGGGAGCTTGCGTCGCAACGGGGTACGGCAGTCCGGTCTGCGGAATGGCCCCACCTGTGGTGGGTCGCCCGGCGATCGGGTGCGCGCCGCCGGTGCCGTAACGGTCGCCTGCGATCGGCAACGCGGGCGCGCTGGGGCTGTTCAGTGCCTCGATCGCGGCCGCGGCGAAATCCGAACAGGAGTCGAACCGGTCATCGGCTCGCTTGGCCATCGCCTTGGCGAGCACGCCGTCGAGTGCGTAGGAGAGCCCGGGCCGCACACTGCTCAACGTGGGCGGCGGTTGTTGCAGGTGTCCCTGGATGACCGCGGCCGGGTTGGTCGCGGTGAACGGTCCCGAACCGGTGAACAGCCAGAACAGCGCGCAGGCAAGGGAATACTGATCGGAACGGTGATCCAGCGCTGCGCCGGTGAGCTGTTCGGGCGAGGCGTAGGCCAGCGTCGCGGTGAAGGTGCCGGTCTGCGTGAGATGACCGGTGTCGTCGCGCAATCGGGCGATGCCGAAGTCGGTGAGATAGACCCGTTCGCCACGACCCGCGCCCGAACGGGCGAGCAGGATGTTGGCCGGCTTCACATCGCGGTGCAGCACACCCATGCCGTGCGCGTAGTCCAGCGCGTCGGCGGTCTCCTTCACGATCTGCAGCGCACGGGCGGGCGGCAACGTCTGCGGATCCACCGACGCGGCGTCGACACCGTCGATGAACTGCATGGAGATCCACAGCTGTTCGTCGTCGTGCCCGCGGTCGTAGACGGTGACGATGTTCGGGTGATCAAGGCGCGACACAAGATCGGCCTCCCGCTCGAACCGCGCTCGCACCTCGTCGTCGAAGAACATCTCGCGATTGAGCAGTTTCAGTGCCGTCATCCGCGGTAGGCGGGGATGTTTGGCGAGGTAGACCGAACCCATGCCACCCCGGCCGAGCTGCCGTTCGATGACGTAGCCGGCGAAGACATCTCCGTTGGCCAGCATGTCTGCTCCACTTCCCGCCGCGCGCCGGGACCCACCAGCGCACGCGCGTACAGCAAAAAGCCGCGGCCGAGATTGCCCGCCACGGGAAAATCAACGAAACCTTATCAGCCGGCGCCGGTGCCGGCGGCTGTCATGATCACGGCGGACGGCGCTGGTGAGGCGGCACGATATAGCCGGGATGGTTGCGGCCACCAGGGAAATCGATGGTGCCTGGCCGCGCGTTGCCACGTCGTGGCCCGACAGCCGGACCACCCGTAGACGGCCGCGGTTGCTGGGGGTACGGCTGAGGGGGAGTGTGCGGCGACACGTGTGGGTGCGGCTGCGCGGGAGTGGGCCCGGCAACGTTGCGGTAGGGCTGCGCCGGTGTATGCGGGCGGGGCTGTGCAGGCGCCTGCGGATACGGCTCGCGGGCGCGCAGGACGACGCCGCTCGGGCTGTACTGCTGCTGGTGATGCCACGGCCCCGGTACCGCGAACAGCGCCGCCTTGGCCGCCTGCGCGAATTCCGCGCAGCTGGCGAACCGCGACTCCACCCGCTTGGCGGTGGCCCTGGCCAGCACCGCGTCGAGGGTCGCGGGCAGGTCGGGGCGCAAGCTGCGCAACGGCGGAACGGGCTTGCTCAGGTGCGCTTGGATCACCGCCCCCGGACTCGGGCCGGGGAACGGCACCGAGCCGGTGAGCATCCAGAACAGCGTGCAGGCCAGCGAATACTGATCGGCGCGATGATCCAGCGGTGCGCCCGCCAGATGCTCGGGCGCGGCATAGGCCAGCGTGGCGGTGATGGTGTCGCCCGAGGACAAGGTGGTCTCGCTGTCGCGTACCGACGCGATGCCGAAATCGGTGAGCACCACGCGTTCCGGCCGTCCGATCGGTGGTTTGGCGAGCAGGATGTTCGCCGGTTTCACATCGCGGTGCAGTACGCCGCCCGCGTGCGCGAAGTCGAGCGCGGTGGCGGTCTCGGCGGCGATCTGTACCGCTCGGCCCGGCGTCAGCACGTTCACGTCGGCGGTCGCCACATCGGTGCCTGCCACGAACTGCATGGAGATCCACAGCTGGTCGTCGTCGGTGCCGCGGTCGTAGACATTGACGATATTGGGGTGCTCGAGCTGGGCGACCAGATCGGCTTCGCGTTCGAACCGCCTGCGGATCTCCTCGTCGGCGGACAGCTCACGGCTGAGCAGTTTCAGCGCGGTCAGCCGCGGCAGCCGAGGGTGGCGGGCCAGATAGACCACGCCCATGCCACCCTGGCCGAGCACGCGCCGGATCGTGTACCCGGCGAACACGTCGCCTTTGCGCAACACGCGAAGTCACCCCCTCCAGGGCAGAGCACCCACCCGAATTCTACTGATGTATCTCTCGAAGCCACCGCTGTGCAACATCGCAGGCAAAAGTTGTCGGTGCCCGATATTAAGGTGGGATCTATGCGCATTGGAGCACACGTTCGCGACGAGAGCGATCCGATCGGCTTCGGCGAAAAGCTCGGTGCCGAGGTCGTCCAGATGTTCGTGGTCGATCCGCAGAGCTGGGACAAACCCCAGCCGCACCCCAAGGCTGCCGAGATCCTCGCCAGTCCGATCGACGTCGTCGTGCACTCGTCCTATCAGATCAACGTGGCGAGCCTGAACAATCGGCTGCGGATGCCCTCGCGCAACGCGGTGGCTCAGCAGGCGAAGGCGGCGGCCGATCTCGGTGCGTTCGGCCTGGTCGTGCACGGCGGGCATGTGCGCTCCGATGCCGAGCTCGACACCGGAATCGACAACTGGCGCAAACTGTTCGAGCGTCAGCAGGACAAGGGCGGGTTCGCCGTACCGATCCTGATCGAGAACACCGCAGGCGGCAATCACGCGATGGCCAGGCACTTCGACACGATCGCGCGGTTGTGGGACGCGGTCGGCGACTACGGTGCGGGCTTCTGCCTCGACACCTGCCACGCGTGGGCAGGCGGTGAGGAATTGGTCGGGGTGGTCGAGCGGGTCAAGGCCATCACCGGGCGCATCGATCTCGTGCACCTGAACTCCTCGCGCGACGAATTCGACTCCGGCGCCGACCGGCACGCCAACTTCGCCGAGGGCACCATCGACCCCCAGCTACTGGCCGAGGTCTGCCGCACGGCCGGTGCGCCGGTCATCCTGGAAACTCCGGCCGAAGGCGTCGCCGAGGACCTGGCCTACCTGCGCGAGCACCTCGGTTGAGGGTGTTGGGATCACCTCGACGCAAACCCTGTCTACCGAACGGCATTCACGGTGTGCTTGATGCATACCAACCGATCGAGAACGACAGTGAAGGTGATCCCCATGACGGTCGACCACGCCATCCCCACCACCGTGACGGTGACCAAACTCGGTGCCCACATCGGCGCGCAGATCGATGGTGTCCGACTGGGTGGTGACCTGGACGCGGCGACGGTGGCGACGATCCGTCGTGCGCTCAACGAGCACAAAGTGATCTTCTTCCGCGGTCAGAACCATCTCACCGAGGACAGTCAGTACGAATTCGCGCAACTGCTCGGCACGCCGACCACCCCGCATCCGACGGTGAAGTCGGCCGGGGTGAAGAGCCTGGCCATCGACTCCGAGCGGGGCCGCGCCAACTCCTGGCATACCGATGTGACGTTCGTGGACCGGGTGCCGAAGGCGTCGATCCTGCGAGCGGAGTATCTGCCCGCCTACGGCGGCTCGACTACCTGGGCGTCTACGGTCGCGGCCTACAACGCGTTGCCCGCGCCGCTCAAGGCACTGGCCGAGAATCTGCGCGCGGTGCACACCAATCTCTACGACTACGCGGGGGCTGTCGACAGGGTTCGACCGGGCCAGGCCGAGTACTCGGCGGAATTCCAGTCCGATGTGTACGAGACCGAGCATCCTGTGGTGCGGGTGCATCCCGAGACCGGGGAGCGTTCGCTGCTGTTGGGGCATTTCGTGAAGCAGTTCGTGGGGATTCCGTCCAAGGAGTCCGAGCAGTTGTTCCGGCTGCTTCAGGATCGGGTTATCAAGTTGGAGAACACGACACGGTGGAACTGGGTCGACGGTGATGTTGCTATCTGGGACAACCGGGCTACGCAGCATTATGCGGTGGACGACTATGGCGATCAGCCGCGTCGGCTTACTCGGATCACGCTTGCTGGTGACATTCCGGTTGGTGTGGATGGGCGGGGGAGCACGGTGTTGAAGGGGGATGCTGAGGATTACTCGATTATCGAGGAAGTGGAGTTGTTGGCTGGCTGAGGTGTGGTGATCGGGGTTTGAGTAGTCCCAGACGGTTTGACGCTGTGTTTATTGGCGCGCTGGCGCGCGCGTGTCCGCGGCCCTGAGGGGCCGCCGGTCAGGCACCG
>JACIXH010000008.1 GCA_014360565.1 Nocardia sp. | reverse complement strand
AGGGCGAGAAAGAGCTTCTCGAGCTCCGCTTCGCTCATCTTCTCCCCTGTTTCCGCCCCGGTGATGCACTCACGAAGTCCGGTGGCGACGATCTTGAAGCCTGCCCGGTCGAGAGCCTTCGACACCGCGGCCAGCTGGGTGACGACGTCCTTGCAGTCACGGCCGCTCTCGATCATCGAGATCACTCCTGCGAGCTGACCCTGCGCACGCCGCAGACGGTTCAGTACCAACGCGATGCTTTCGGTGTCACCGGTCATGTCGTTCAGTCCTTCGTTCGATGAAACTCCAGGTTACCCCTAGGGGTAACGGTGGTCGTGGTGGCCGACGCCGGACGGTATCGGCCACCACAGTGTTACTCGAGATCGGTGACACTCAGCTGTGCGAGAAGCCGATCTTGGGTAGTACTGCTCGTAGCCACGTGGGTGACCACCATGCGGCGTGGCCGGTCAGGCGCAGGAGCACCGGCAGCAGCACCAAGCGGATGAGTACGGCGTCCAGCAGTACGGCGACACCCAGAATGATTCCCATCTCCTTGGGTGGCAGTGGTTCGGCGAGCGCGAACGAAAAGAACACCGCGATCATCACCGCTGCCGCCGCGAAGATCACCCGACCCGAATGCGCCATTCCGTCGACCTGAGAACCGTGCGGATCACCGGTGTTCTCGTAGTGTTCCTTGACGCTCGACAGCAGAAACACCGTGTAGTCCATCGCGATTGCGAAGATCATCGCGAAGAAGAACACCGGGCCCCAACCGTTCAGGAATCCCTGCGGGGTGAATCCGAGCAGCGACGCCCCGTGACCGTCTTGGAAGATCAGCTTCGCCACACCGAATGCTGCGCCGGTGGACAGCAGGCTGACCACGGTCCCCAGCAGGGCGATCAGCGGTGCCTGGAGCGCGATCAGCAGCAGCAGGAATCCGAGCACGAGGATCACCGACACCACGATCGGCAGGTACTCGTTCAACGCGGTCTGTAGGTCCAGGTTCTCCGCGGGTGCACCGCCGACGATCGCTCCCTCGGGCAGCTCGGCGCGCAAGGCGTCGAGTGTGGTCTCGAGTGCGGGGTCCGACGGGTCCACGTTCGGGATGGCCTGCAGCATGACGTAATCGGATCCGTCCATGGCGGGCATGGGCGGCGTCACCATCGATACGCCGTCGACGCTCGCTGCGATCTGTGCGGTCTGCTCCGCCTCCGATGTGGGGGCGATGATCTGCAGCATGCCTGGTGCGCCTTCGCCCATCTGTGCCTGCACCAGTTCGTAGCCTTGGCGGACCGGAGCGTCCTCGGGGACAACCGAAATGGACGGCATGGAGACCTTGAGACCCAGTGCCGGAATCGACAGCGCTACCAGAATCAGCAGGGAGCCGATGGCGAACGGCCACGGATGCTTGTGCAGCAACTGACCCCAGGTCGCGAATTTCGGCGAGCGGTGCACCTGTCGCTTCGCGTACGGGAGGGAGCCGGCATTGACCTTCGGTCCGAGCTTGCCCAGCACTGCGGGGAGCAGTGTGAGGGTGGCAGCGAGAACGAACACCACCGCGAGCATGATGCCCACGGCCATCGTGCGTACCGCAGGTGCAGGTACGAGCAGTACGGCGGACAGGCTGATCAGCACGGTCAGGCCGGACAGCAGGACTGCTTTGCCTGCCGTGTCCATCGTTTCTGCCACTGCACGCTGCGGGTCGATCCGTCCGGCGTCGATGGTCTTGCGGAGCGCATCCCGGAATCGGACGACGAGGAAGAGCGCGTAGTCGATACCGAGTGCCAGGGCGAACATCATCGCAAAGTTCATGGCCCACACCGAGATCGGCGTGATTTCGTTCAGCAGAACCAGACCACCCGCGGATGCCACGAGACCGGCCAGAGTCAACAGCAAGGGCAGACCTGCCGCGACGAGCGATCCGAACGCGAGCACCATGATCGCCAATGTGACCGGCCAGGAGATGATTTCGGCCTTGATCATCGCGTCGTGGTTGGCCTTGTTGAAGTCACTCCACAGTGCCGATGCTCCGGTCGGGTAGACCTCGATCGAGTCCGTGGACGCTGCGGTCAGCTCACCTTTGAGATCGTCGACCGCTTTGACCATCTCGTCGGTCGTCCCGTTCGCTCCACCGATGAGGATACCGGTGTGTCCGTCGGGGCTGATCGACATTCCCGGTTGCGGGGGGATGACCTCGGAAATCCGCGAATCGGCGGCCAGAATGTCGGTGACTTCGGAAATGACCGCCGCGACAGCGGGATCGGTCACCTGCTCGGTGTCCGAATGCACGACCACCTGTATCGCGGCCGAGGAGTTCCCGCCGAAGTGCTCCTGTGCGAGTTCGCGAACCTGGACCGACTCCGATCCGTTGGATTGCCACCCGGCACCGGCGAGGGATCCGAACACCGACGGGGCGAACGCTCCCAATCCGATGATGACCACGAGCCACGCGGTGACCACCCACTTGAAGTTGCCTGCCATGTGCGCACCGAAGCGCGCCAACGGCCCGCCGGTGATTCCTGGCGGCGAGTTGTCTGCAGAACTCTCGTCGGCTCGAACGTCGGTGGAACTCACATCGTGTCCTTACTGGTCGGGAAGATGGAGGAACCGTAACACAGTACCCCCAGGGGTATGCTGGTATCATCGTATCTACCCCCTAGGGTATGCACGGACGACCGCACCACACGCAGAGAAGCGAGGATCTACCGCATGTCATGCACCGACACCCTCACCGGCCCCGGCGGACCGAGTATCGAACGCGCAGTCCCCGCGCTGGCGGGCACCATGGTCCTTGCCAGCCTCGCCGCCGGTTCCCTTCACGACCGCCGCTGGCATGTCCTGACAGCATTCGTCGGCGGGAATCTGCTGCTGCATTCCGCAGTCGGATGGTGCCCGGCCAGCCTGTTGATGAAGCGGCTGGGGATGCGTCAGAGCACAGCGACCCCGACCCGGTGAACCGCAACAGGACCCGCCCTTTGCCGTGGCAGTGGGTCGGCTACGCCTTCGGCCGCACTCTGCCCTCGACCATGACGGACTGGGTGGCCAACGATCTGACGGGCAATCACGCCGTGGTTCGGCACCTGATCCGCGGCCAGGTTCCGTTTCTTCCCATCTACGCCGTGTTCATGTTCTTTCCGGGTGAACTGTGGTTGCGTGGCTCCATGGTGCTTCTGGCGGTCCTGCTCTCGCTGTTCTTCACCGCCTCGTACATGGAAGAGAATCGGCAACGCCGCCTCGTGCGACACATGCTGCCCCGCGATCTCACGAACTCCCGTAAAGCGCAGGAATCGGAGCTGGTCAAGAAGCGTTATCTGGCGGCGCACCCCGAGTCCGAGGCCTCACGCACCGCCGCGGCACCCACCGCTCCCGGCCGGGAGCACTGAGCGATGGTCGGCGATTCGACGCACCGTCTCGCCCGATGGCAACGATTCTGGGACAAGCAAGCGGCCGGTTACGACAAGCACATGACCTTCCTCGACCGAGTCCTTTTCCGCGACACCAGATCCTGGATCTGCAGTCGCGCCCGAGGCCAGGTTCTCGAGGTCGCAGTGGGAACGGGACTCAATCTCGAGCACTACCCGGCGGGGACATCGTTGACCGGAATCGAGCTGAGTCCGGACATGCTCGCACAGGCCCACGCTCGCGCCGCCGACGTCAGACCGGATGCGCACCTGACGCTCGGGGACGCTCATGCTCTCGACTTTCCCGATGCATCCTTCGACACCGTGGTGTGCACGTTCTCGCTCTGCGCCATCCCCGCCACGGACATCGCGCTCGCGGAAATGTCGCGAGTGCTGCGTCCAGGTGGAACGTTGCTACTCGCCGATCATGTCGCCTCGTCGATCCGGCCGGTTCGATGGATCCAACGCGCCCTGGAACTGGTGAGCATCCCGATCGGCGGCGAGCACTTTCTGCGCCGGCCCTCGCTCGCGATCACCGGTGACGAGAGCTTCTCCATCGAGGACATCGACCGGTTCACTCTCGGTCTCGTCGAGCGTCTTCACGCCACAAACATCGAGCCGGTGACGGAAGTCGACATCTGTGTCCATGGGTCGACAGCACACCGACAGTGCAATCAGTCCGCCGATGCCAGTTGCCTGAGAGACAGCATCAACAGTCGCCGCGATCCCATCCGTCGTGTTCGTCGAGAATGTCGACGAGAGTGCGCAAAAGATCGTCGACGCGGTCATTGATGTCGTCGAACCGATCGTCGAGCTCGGCGAGGCGGATGTGTGCGTCACGCCGGGCACGAATCCCGTGCTCGTAGTAGGCATTGTCCAGAACGAAGCCCGATCGACCTGGTTCTGCTCCGTGTAGAACAGCACTGTCGGGGTCGTTCGTCGTCCACAGGGTGCGCGGTCGATGCGCAGCCGGCCGACCGTTCAGGTGAGCGCGCGTCAGTGCGGACAGCGACTGCACTGTGAGCGGTTCCGGTGTCCAGGGTGTGTAGCCCCAGCGGTCGATACGAACCACAAGCGGCTCCTCCGCGTGCTGCGCTGTCACCACCGGAGACGCAGACATCGAAGGTGAGCGATCGGGGTCGAGAAATTCACGGAGCATCGAGATACTCGCGGAGCGATCGAACATCGACTGAAGTTGCGCCCAGCGCCGGTACACCGACACCGGACCGGACTCACCGTAACTGCCGAGCATGGTCGGGGTGACACGGTGCAGGCCGGAAACGATCAGGTCCGGCCCTGCGACGTTGATGTCGCCGCGGCGCAGAGTGCTGATGTCACGGTAAGTCAGTCCGGCAGACACCAAAGTCAATATCAGTGCATCACGTCGCCCGAACAGCCCGTATGGCCATCCAGTCGACGGAATGCTGTCGATGATCGATGCAGCGCTATCACGGATCTCGACAAGACGTTCCCGGCGGCGCTCTGCGAGAGCGAGCCGAATGGGGACCGAGCGACCGGGTTCGGCCATACCGCGACTGCGGTGGGCAGCGTTGACAGCCGATACTCGACGACGCTGCGTGGCGACTGCGGCAGGGTGGTGGTCAAGAAACTCTGCCAGTGTGGACGGTGTAGCAGGCAGCGACGACCGGTCGCTGGCAGCGCACCAGTCGCAGAACAATGCCCATGTGTGTTCTGCGGAGCGGCCGAGACCCGAGATGCCATAAGCCACCGAGCCGAACGTAATTCCGTTCGATTCCGGTTTCATAGCCCGAGGTCGGTGACGGCGTTGCCGAGCATGGGTGCGTGCTCACGGGCGTAGATTTCGACCATCCCAGGGGTGGTGTGGCCGGTCTGGCGCATGATGGCGTGGGCGTCTGCGCCGTTGCGGAATGCTTGGGTGACGAATCCTGCCCGCAACGAATGCCCACCCAACTGTGTGACCGTCTCGGGGTCGAAGCCGGCGCGAGCGGCGCGGCGACGGATCGCGGTGTGCACCGCAGCCCCGGAGAGCGCAGTGTCGGAGAGGTTGCCATTCTTGCGGACCGATCGGAACAGCGGCGAAGATTTGTCGGCGGCGGGCAATGCTCCCCGGCACACATGAGAGTCGAATGGTGTTGCACGGGAGAGCAGTCGAATGACCGCCACTCTGCCACCGGTGTCGAACGCCGCGACGAGCTGCAACCATCGCACCCACGCGCAGACCGAGCAGGACTCGTGGCCGTTGGTGAACGGTAGTGCTTTCACTGCTCCGGTGCCGGCCTGGTCGGTCTTGGACTTCCGGATTCGTATGTGCGCGCCGTCGAGACGGTCGCGGCGGACATCGCGGCATTCGAGCGCTACGAGTTCACTGCGACGAAACGCGCCGGTGAAGCCCATCAGCAGCAGCGCAGTGTCGCGGCGCTCGAGCACCTCGGACGCCCACCCGACAGCACTGCGACGTGCGTGGTCGACGATCGTGGTGATGTCGGAGGTCAGCAGCGGTGCCCGCGGGTTGCGTGGCCGCTCCCCCGCCGACGCATAATCCCGGCGAATACCTGCGAGGGTGGCGCGCACCATTTCGTGTCCGCACGGGTTGTCGTAGCCGGCGCTGCGGTGGCGGTCGGCGATCGCGGCAACCCACTTGCCGAATGTCGCCGGCGCATACGCCCGCATCCCCTCGGCGGTGAGTGTGTCGGCCGCGGCGACGAGGTATGACGCCACCGTCGCGGGGTGCGCCGGTAGCGGGATCTGTCCGATGGTGATACACCAGGTTTCGAAGCGTCGCCACGCCGAGCTGTAAGCCCGCCGGGTACCGGCGGACCGCGATGCAGCCATCGACCGCTCTATCCGGGCGGCAACCTCGGGCGTCAGGTCCGGAAACACTGCAGCGCCACCCGACACGACAGCTGGGACAGTGTTCGGGCCGGCTGCTGGCTGGCGTTCTGTCATGGAAAGGACTGTAGCGGGCAGCTCCGACACATTTTCTGGATCCGAAACCACGCTCAGCTGGTGGTTTGTGGGTCTACGGTGCGGGAAGGAAAATTCTCGTCGGTCACCGCACAAATAACGTTGGTGACTACAGGAGGCGATCGATTTCCGCCTGAAAGCGTAGGGAAACGTGTGGCGATCTAGCGCGCTTCAGTCCCAGTCCAGTCGAATGCCGAGCTCGACGAAGGCGTAGGCCAGCTCGTCGACGTCTTCCTCGGTGCGGCAACCCGTTCGAGCGAATCCGAACAGAGATCGGGCGGCGTCGCTGTCGACGCGGGCGGCCGCGACAGCGGCATCGATCGCCGCAATCACGCCGTCCCAGACGCTGCGGGCGGGTACCGGATTGTGAGACCTCGTCGGAGGAGTCCCTGGATCGACCGGCTTGTAGGAGCGTGGGCGCAGCAGGCAAGCGTCAGCTCCGCTTGCGGTTATCTCATCGTTCTCGACCGCGACGATCGCGGTCGCCGCTGCGAGCAGGACTTTCGCTTGCTCGTCCCACCGCAGTTCCTCGAACGGAACCCATGATGTCCGCAGCGGGCGAGGATGCCCTGTCGATTTCCATATCGCGCTCAGTGGCTCCGCCCACCATCCGGTGCGGACCAGCGGTGTAGACACTTCGTCAACGACGGTGCGCAGCAGCCTGAACCACACTGCTGCATGTACATGGCCTCCGCCGAGCTCGACCGCCCCGCTCGTCAACGCGGCGATAGAGCGTCTGTCGATTTCTGCGACGGCCGCCGCGACCGGTATCGGTGGTGCGTGTTCGTCCGAGCCGGGCGGTGTTCTGTCCCAGAAAACCAGTCTGCCGGGCACGACAGCGCAGAATTCCAACCGGCAGAGATGCTTCGTGCAGCTGGTCAGCATTGGGTACTGCTGAGCCAGCATGACCGCGATATCGGTGTCTGTGTCGAGGTCGTCGATACACAGGGGGCATGCCCGCGTATCGAGCTCGCTCACCCAGGGAAGCCATGTGCCGGCGGGCGGTGCGCGTCGACGTCGATCGGCCATTGCCAGACCCGGTGGCAGTAAGACAGAGAACTGGTGGACGTAGGTGTCGAAGTCGCATTCGGCGGGGTCGGTGCTGTCGAGGAGCCAGGGCGTGCAGCCCGCCAACGTCATCTCCCGCAGCCGTTCCGCAGCAGAGGTACTCCTCTGGGCGAGCGCATTCAAAATCGGCTCGGGTGTGTCGCGGTCCAGGTCCACGCCCGAAGTCTCAAGGCCGAGCCCACCGAGAAGGTCCGCTGCGGTGATCGACGAATACTGTTCGCTGGTCCGGGCCAGCCACGACGTCAGAGTCTCACCAGGTAGTGGTTGCGGGTGCAGTGGCCAGCGTTGATGCCCGCTGTGAGCAAGTGCTGCAGGAGCATCAGCTGGTGTCATGCCAGGTGCCGTTCGAAGTGGCGGCGGCGTTCGGTGGGCCCGGAGTAGGCGGTCTGGGTCAACACCTGCGAGGTGATCGATTCCTCTCCGGCTTCGATTGCGGTCGCTGCGGCCGCGGTCAGCAGCGTGGCCAGTTCGCCGATGGTGCCCTCACACCGGGTGAGGAGGTAATCGGTCATCTCCGCCGATGTCAGGTGCGAGGGCGCACGCAACGGAAAGCTGGCGGTGAAGCTCGCCAGCAGGGAGCGGGTGTCGGTGTCGTTGGTCCAGATCGGCAGCGTCATGGGGTGGAAACGGTTCTCCAACTGTGCATCGCTGCGGATCGCGAGGTACGCCTCTCGGGTCCCGACTCCGACAAGAGGGATCCGCAGCTCGTTGCCCAGAAACCGCAACAGGTTCAGAAATTCTCGGCGCACGTTGTCGCGGCCGGCGAGAACATTGTGGAGCTCGTCGATGATCAGCATCCGAACCCCGGTCGCTCGCAGCAGCGTTACCGCTTGCTGTTCGAGTTCGTGGACTCGGCTCCGTGGCCGGATCGGCGTTCCGAGTGCGGCGAGCATCGCCAGGTAGAACCGTGCGGGTGCTGGGTCCGGTGGCATCTGCATACACAACACCGGTACCTGCTCGCGATTGGGCAAGCTGACGGCAGGGTGTGCACGGCGGAACTTTTCGATGATCATCGACTTGCCGTTGTTCGTCGGTCCGATCAGAAGCATGTTCGGCATTCGTTGTCGGTCCGGCCACCCCAGTAGCGTCTCGAGGTGCTCGATGACCGACTGTGCACGCGGATACCCGATCCACCGTTCGGTGCGAATGTGCCTGATCCGTTGTGCAGCAGAAAGAACTGCGACCGGTCTGACCGAACTTCGCAGGTGGGTGAGGTCCGCGCGATCAACGTCGATGTCGTTGCAGCTACGGTCGTCATCGTCGCCTTCGGGAGCGTTGTGGGCGTCGTTGTTCATCGATTCACCATTCTTCGATGTCGTCGAAGATTGGAACCGACACGTCGTCGGTGCCTGGGCCGTGCTCGGGCGGGCTTTGAGTGTTCGGTGGTGTGGCGATGTTGCTCAGGTGGGAACGGCGACTGCGATTACGCCGGGCTCGTCTGGTGTCCCTCTGTGCCGACGTGGCTATCTGACGCATCTGCTCGATCATTGCGAACAGAGCGTGCTCGTCGATGGCCGCTCGCCCGTGTTCTCGAAGGCGCGTGACTGCTGCGCGGTGTTCCCACGATGTCACCGCCGGATGCGACATCGTCCGGTACGGCACCTCGACATACCCGCTGCCGTTGTCTGGGTCCAGGACCCATACCCTGCTCAGATCTCGCGGATCACGTCGGATCACGAACTGGCCCAGCTTCTCTCGTCGGGCGATCCATGGTTTTAGAGCATTGGAGAAGTACTGGATGTGGTCGATGACGAACCCTGTCCGGGTCAGGCGGCGCCGTATGACGGGGAGGAAGTCCACCAGGAATGCGGTCTCGTCCACCACTGTCGACGTCGACAGAGCGGTGTCGGCGTCGGTGCTGCTGGTCCACTGCGCAGCGGGGCTCCGGCTCAGGCCGGTGTGCACATCCGCGTGGTAGGCCGCGATGGCCAGGATCAGCCAACGTTCCAACTCTCGTAACGTCAGTGCTGCTGCGCCCTCCGAGTCGTAGCTACCCCGCTGCGTTGGGTTCGAGAACGTGGTGCCGGGGAGTTCGTGGACCTGGTTCATGACGGTGCCGATGATGCGTTCGACGATCCCGCCGTAATGCGGCCGGCCGGGTGGTCGGTATCCGAGGTCGATGCCGTGTTGCTCGCAACCGCGTTGTAGCGCTTCGCTTTTGAATTCGGACGCATTGTCGACGTACAAGCGGTGCGGCTTTCCGGCCATCGGCCACCGCACATCCGCGCCGAGGCCCAGAGCATCGATCCATACGCTCTTGTCCGAGCACACCCGGCCCAGACACAACCCGACCGACACTGCGGACGGCGGATCGAGTGTGACAACGAACCCTGGCACGCAGCGGCTGAAGACATCGATTGCAATCGTGAGATAAGGACGTCCGATCGGCACCCGGTCGTATTCGTCGACGATCATCAAATCGACCACGGTGTGATCGATCTGGACTTGCTGCAGAACAGTCGTCACCGGCGGCGGGACATCGCCAGCGGATTGCCGCGATCGAGCGGCATCCGGGCCGCCACGCGAGCGTGCGACGCGGCCCGGGTGCAACGCTACGATCCGAGCATTGACTGTGTTGCGGGCTGGGATCGGTAGTCCAGCGCGGTGGCAGGCCAGCGCGATACGGCGATGCAGCGCAGCGACACTGAGTTTCTGGCGAGCCATAAAATCACGGTTGATGTGCTCGGCGATCACTTCATCCACCTCGGCTGGCACGCGGGGCCGTCCGCGCCCGCCTGACGATGCGGAGACCAACAGATCGGAGACCGCCCCTCCCCCATTCCGGAGCCTGGACAGCAACACGTACACCCGCCGGGGCGAGACCCCCAACTGCTGTGCCGCGTCCTCGACCGCGGCGGTACCGATCGAGGATCGATCCGCTAGTTCGCTGAGCACTGCAAACCGCGACCGTGCCTGCTCCCACTCCTCGCCCGACGCGGTCAGCACACCAGTCTCGGCGACGTCGAACTTGTCCGCGTCCATCGCAGCCTCCGAACGCCGCCTGGTTGACCGATTGTGCAGTCCACTTCTGCACTCAGAATGTCAGAAGACGACTGCAATCGGAGGTAAAACCCCAGGAATTTATGACGCCCACTTCTGAAACTGACAGGGGGCTTTCGACGTTCTGACTCCGGATAAGTGCATTTGTCCGGTGCTACACCAAAAAATTGTGTGTGAGAAACCCCCGGGCGCGCGAAGTGTCGGCGGGAGGGTGATTTTCGGCCGGATTCGGTAGCGGCGGGGTCGCTGTAAGTCGGAATTACATCCGTGCGACTCGCAACACCTTGTGTTGTTCCCATCTGTCGGACACAACATCTAGACTACGAGGTGGATCGCCAGGGCGGTCCAGCGAACCACAGGAAACCCCTGGAAAACGCCGAGGCCCTAGCCGGGAATCGGAACCGGCAGGGCCTCGAGGTGTCTTGGACGACCACCCCGATGTTACGTCACCTGGGTTAACGCGGCGCGTTGAACCACGGTGATCCTTTGCTCAGTTCTTGCTTTCCGGCGACAGGCGCCTCTCTTCGGCGTACCCGGTTCCACTACTTCGGCGACCACCGCCGGATCGGAGCAAGAACACGATGATGAGCGAACGGGACGACCCTCCCTCGCAGAACCTGGCCACGACGTCGGCGGCATCGCCGGCCACGACGTTCACCGCGATGCCGCGCTCGCGGTTGGCGCGAGAGCTGGAAACGCTTCCCCCCGACCAGCTTCGGGTGATCGGTCTCGGGCCCTCGATCCTGCTGCTTCTCGATGTCGTCGTGGCCGTCGCGCATATCGTCGTCGACGACCGCGACCCACGGCCGCTGTCGGAGCGGTTCGACTGGCTCGAGGAGTTGACGGACCACCTCGACGCGACGGAGGAGCTCGACGAGTTCCTCCAGCGCTTGACCGCCATGCCGGAGATCGAGGTGGACCGCTGGGGCAAGCGCATGACCGACGACGGCTGGCAGCTGTTCGCGAAGCGGTTCCTCGGCGCCGCCCGTTATGACCGGCTGGCCAAGGCCTACCGCGCCGACGCGGCCGCGGTCACCGCGCTGCTGCGCTGGCTCAACGAAAAGGTCCAGCCTTTCGCCGTGGCGTTCGACGACCTCATGGCCTACGTGCCGGAGAAGAAGGTCCGCACCCTGCTCGGGCAAAGCGGCGACGGCGCGACCTCGGTCGTGCGGGGGCTGCTCGCGCTCGACTCGGTGCTCACCGGTCTGATCGAGGTCGACTTCGATCTGCGCGCGATGGACGCGCGACCAGTCGAGACCGCCGGCGACCTGAGCCAGCTCATCGCCGACCTGCGCACCCTGGCCGCCGGTCCGACCCGGACCCTGCTCAACGAGATGAGCACGCGGCTGAGCAACAAGCTCATCGGCGCCCGGCAGGCGATGGAAACATCGGTCGACGGCGTCTCCCAGGCCGCGTGCTCGCTGACCGAGCTGATCGACCGGCTCATGCGCCAGGCCTTCCCGAACGAGATCGTCATGGGCTGGATCGAGCGCTCCCCCTGCCGCAAACTCAAGGATCTGACCTACCGGAAGAACGACGACCCGGCCAACGAGCTGCTGCCGACCAAACGGGCCACCGCGCTGTGCTTCATCTACGGCGGCCGCATCGTCGACGAGCCCTCACCGTTCCACGATGCTGCCGCGACCGCGGTCGTCGAGATGCGGTTCCAGCTCGAACGGCTCAAGCACGCCGACAGCGGCGACCCGGCCGAGAAGGAAGGCATCGCCCGGCTCGCGTTCGGGGTCGAGGCCTTCCTCACCCTCGCCATCCGGATCGGCTGGTTCGCACTCGAAGCCGACCAGCTCCAAGAGATCCGCGCTCGGCTCGCCGCCTAGGGACGCCAGAACCCGCGCCGGTCACCAGACCGGCGCGGGTCCGCGTTCCTGTGCCCCTGGCTACGTCGAAAGTGTCGGCCCTGTCCGGCATACTCGCCCCATGGGCGCTGCCGACCAGCCGGACACACCACTCGTCGAAACCCGCGCGACGCTCGCCGACCGGGCGACTGACGCCGAACTCGCTTCGGACACAACAGATCTCGCGCCGCAGCTGTCTTCGGCTGCCCAGCAACGCATCGCGCTCGCCACCGCGGCCGCGAAGGCGCCGAACACCCGCGCGGGCTACACGATCGACTTCGGCCGATTCGAACGCTGGTGCGCGAAAGCCAAGCAGCGCGCGCTCCCGGCCGACCCGCTCACGGTCGCCGACTACCTCACCGATGCCGCGAGCACCGTTGGGCCCGACGGGAACCCGGCCTACTCACCCGACACCCTCGCCCGCTGGGCAGCGGCGATCGCGCACGAGCACCGCGCCGCCGGACATGTCTCCCCGTGTAGCGCCGCGGTCGTCTCCGACACCCTCTCCGGCATCCGTCGGCTGTTCGCCGACGCCGGTCTACGTCGGCCCCGCGTGGCCGGTCCCCTTCTCTCCGATGAGATCCGTGCTCTGGTCGGCGCCGCGTCATCGGGCGGCACGCTCGCTCGACGGCTTGCCGCGCGCCGCGACAGTGCCCTCATCCTGATCGGGTTCGTCGGCGCCCTGCGCTCCGACGAACTGTGCGGGGCGTACGGCGACGACATCGCCTGGCACCGACACGACGGCCTGCACCTGGTCCTCGGACGCACCAAAGGCAGCCAGGACGCAGCCGTCACCGTTCCGGTCCCCCGCGCGACCGACCCGGCTGTGTGTCCCCCCTGCGCGTGGCTGCGCTGGCGCGCGGTCCTCAGCGCCCACCACGACGGCGGCCGCGGCGCTGTCGGCCTCCTCGTCGAGAACGAGGCTAAGCCAACCGGTCTCACGCACCACATCTGCCTTCGACCACCGGCTGCCCCGCTGCCCGATCGATGCGCGGCGTTCCGGCCGATCGACCGCCACGGCAACCTGCGCCCGATGGCGCTGGACGCGGAGTCGTTGACTGACATCCTGCGCCGCCACCTCACCACGCTCGGCTACACGGCCGACGAGCTCGCGAAGTTCAGCGGCCACTCGCTGCGCGCCGGATTCGTCACCGCCGCACTACGCGCCGGGGCTAGCGAACGCCAGATCATGCGCCAGACCCGGCACAAGAGCGAGGCGATGGTGCGCCGGTACCAACGCGAGAACGCTCCCCTGGTCGACAACGCCGTCAACTCCCTGCCACTGCTGTGATCACCGAGCGGTCGCTGGCCCGCTACGGGTACGACTGGGCGCGCTGGACGGACTGGGCAACGGCACGCGGCTACGACGCGTGCCCGGCCGACCCGCTGACGATCATCGCCTACCTCGCCGCACACACAGGGTCGACGAGCACCAAGCGCGGCTGGGTGTCGGCGATCAACCACCACCACCGCGCCGCCGGCTACCCGGCACCCGGCCGCGCCGCCGCAGTGAAAGCCGCGTGGACCGCAGCACGCCATCGCACACAACAAGATCGAGTCGATGAGGTGATCGCGACCCTGCCGGAGTGGGGCTGGCCGCAAGGCCTCTTCGGTCGCCGTGACGCCGCGATCCTTGTCCTCGCGGACGCGGGTCTCCCCCACTCCACCATCGCCGCGCTGCGTCACAGCGACATCGTCATCGCCTCCGACTGCGTGATGGTCGGCCCTCAGCCGCTGGCAGTCCTCGATGAGCGCGACGACCCTGACCGGTGCCCGGTCGCGCTCATCGACCGGTGGCTCACCGCCGCGTCATTGATCGGCGCGAGCATGACTCCGGTGCGGGAGTGGCTGACGACCGGGATCATGCGGCCGGGCAGTCGATCATCGTCGAACTTGTCAGGACCGCTGTTCGTTGCCATCGATCGCGATGGTCAAACACCGTTCCCGCCAACGCATCTTGCCCCGAGTTCGGTCCGGGCGATCATCACGAACCACCTCGAGGGACGATCCCCTGCCCACCAAGCACGGTGCCGTATTCCAATCACCACCACCGCCCCGCCTGAACCTGAGTCCCCTCAACTACCAGACACACACGCCCACGGTCTAGCCGCTCGCCGGGCCGCTCTGGACACGTTCGCCGACATCGATCGGGAGCTCGAAGCTGCTGAATTGCAGTTCGATTTGCGTATTCGCGAGGTGATGAGCGATCTGGGTTGGAGTTAGACCTGCCCAGCCACAAGAGCACCGAGCCGTTTGCGACGGGGCGACCGGCCACCAACGCACCGCGTGGAGCCAATTCACGGTGAATTGGTCGGCGTGCGCTCTTCCGATTCGCCACTTCCCGACCTACGATTGGCGGGATCCTTCCGTCGCGAATCAGCGACGTTCCGGCTCGATTCCGAGCCGCTTCCCTTCCCGCTGACGGGTTTCCATGACGAGCGCGACGGCAATTCACGGTGAATCAGCCTTTCGGTATCGACCTCCGCATGAGGTCCTCCCCGTTTCGCATCTCTCTCGCGCGCCAGGCTCCTCTGCAGTAGAGTCCCTATTACATGTATTACGTGTAACCCAATGAGGAGGATGGATGTCCCGGCTCACGCGTGACAACGCCGCTGCCCGCTTCCGAAACCGCCGCGAGGGCGGCGACGGATCCGAGGTAAGGGAGGCCACCTCGGGGGAAGGCCTCGACACCGCAGCCATCATCGCGGAATCGAACGGCAGCGGAGACGTCGCAGCGGCACTGGCGAACATCTACGCCAAGGCCGCTACGGCCGGTCTGTCCATCGTGGATGTTCCGGTTACCTGCCTTGCACCCCACCCCTTTAACCCAAAGCGTCGATCACAACCCCAGCCGGGCCACCCCAAGTGGGAAGAGCTCATCCTGTCGATCCGCAAGGTGGGAAAGGTCGTCATCCCGCTGAGGGTGGTGACCCGAGCAGCATTCCTCAAATACCGCCCCGACATGGTCGACCGGATCCCCGCAGATGCCGACTACGTCGTGATCTACGGGCACAGGCGCGCCGCCGGCGCTCGCGCCGAGGGTCTTGAAGCCGTGCCAGCGATCGTCGACGACTCCGTGATGGAGAACGGCGGCGATCTCATCGAAATGGGCCTGGAGAACTCTGGCCGCGATGAACTGAGCCTTCTCGAGACAGCAGAGCAATACGCGAACTTCATCGACGATGGCTTGAGCCAGCCTGCTGTCGCCGACATCATGGGTGTCAGCCAGCCCACGGTTAGTCGCCATCTCGCACTGCTGTGGTTGAGCCCCGAAGCACAGGACCTCGTGTCGACGGAGAAGCGGCCAGGCACGATTGGTCTCGTCGCGGCCGAGACCCTCGCCCGCGAACTGCCGATCGGCAAAGCGCGCTGGGAGTGGCAGAGCTACATCGATGACGAGGCCACCTCACCACAGCGCGTGGAAGACCAGCGGACCGCACTTGCCTACATGCTCGACGGAGTTCCAGCCAAACGCGCAGTGGAGCGGGTGCGCACCGAGCATCGGTCACGGCGCACCGCCGCCGATGCTGGCTTCGAGGTGATCGAGAACCCGCGCGAGAAGTTCGGCGATCTCCTCGACAAGCATCAACTTCCCGAAGCTCCGGAGGCTGGGACAGCGGGCATCGTTGCTGCCCTCGACGAGGACACCCGGACGTTGGTTTACTTCCGCGAATCTCTGCCAGAGCCAG
The DNA here is from genome assembly GCA_014360565.1 of Nocardia sp. GTDB lineage: Bacteria > Actinomycetota > Actinomycetes > Mycobacteriales > Mycobacteriaceae > Nocardia. The sequence goes on along the minus strand of JACIXH010000008.1, from coordinate 47,681 downwards.
AGCCTGAGCCTGAACCGGACGCGACAGAACCCGGTGAGGCGAGCCGCAAGCCTGCCCCGGATACCGCAAGGGCTGCCGATGAGGATGGTCGACTGCGATCGGCTGCGCAGCGCTCGCGCAGGGTCGCCGCCGCGTCTTTGGCAGCAAAAGGGGCTAGCAAGGAACGACTGGGTACGCTGCTGATCCAGCTCACGAAGTCTCGCGTCCGCACAGATTCCCCCCGAGCATGGGCCCTGGCCCACAGCTGGCTCCACGGAGGCGGCGTGACCCCGGCGGCCTCGGTTACGGAGTGGCAAGACCAGTTCGATACCGAGACCGACCAGAAGGCGATTCAGCGCGGGCTCTGGGCTGTCGCACTGGCCGCGTGCGAGGTCCGGGCTGCGGACAGGACCCGAGAGTGGGACACACTGGATGCGGCTTATCTCGGCATCCTTGTCGATGGCGCCGAGTACGCACCCACGCCGTGGGAGACCAAGCAGTTGTCTCGCCTGCGCAGTTCCGGGTCGGCCCCGACCAAGCCAATTCACGGTGAATCGACGGCCGAGCAAGCTGGCGATGGCACCACAGAAGGCGCCGCATCCCCCACCGAATCACACCCACACCCGGAGGCAATTCACGGTGAATTGCCCCTCCCATCCGAGGAGTAGTCACGTGTCGACCACCGCGTACATCAGCATGGCCGGGTCCACCGGCAAGACAGTCACAGCGATCGCTACTGCATGCAAACTAGCTGCGGACGGCCTCACCGTGGACATCGTCGATATCGACCTGCAGGCCAACCCGACGTCGTGGATGGGCTACGACGAGTGGAACGGCCCGACGATCGCAGATGTGCTGAGGGGAAAGGCTTCTCTGAAAGAAGTGCGTCTGCCTGCCCGGTACTACCTGGGCCGCGACGGCGACGATGAGGATGTTTACAAGTACCTCGATCGTGTTCGGATCATCCCGGCCTCGCGCGAGTCACTCAGCCCCCTGTCGGTTGAAATGGTGAGCGACCCGACGCTGTTGGACACGCTCCGCGATGCTTTCATCGCCGAAGCTCACAGCGATCCCGACCAAGTTGCCGACGTTCGGCTTCTCGACTGCGGTGGAGTGGATAGCCCCTTCAACACCCTCGCGATGTTTGCTACGACAGCCGAAGAAGATTTCCCCAGTGGTGGCTCCGGGCTGAGCGGTGTGATCACCTGCTCCGCGCCAGGCCGCAAAGAGATGGAGGGGCTCGATCCGCTGATCAAGATGTTGAAGCGGGCGAGCAAGCTCTACAACCGGAAGTTCAACCTGCTGAGCGTGGTCCCGACGATAGTTCCGACGGCTACAGGTGCGCCGACGCCGGGGGAGAAGGCTTTGAGGGAGTATCACTTCCGGCCTGCCACTGGTTTCCACGAACTGCTCGAGGTGATCGAAGACGAATACGCCGGCGCGGCGATTTGTGGGGTCACGCCTCCGGTTCGGGAGACCCGCCATGTGAAGAGGGCATTCAACGAGGCGATCCCGCTGCATTTCTATCGACCGACGCGGGATGTCGCTGGCGACTACGACCGCGTTGTAGAGCACCAGAAGGCCCGCGGACTGTGGCCGACGACGTCCCGCCGCGCGGTCTGATGGGGCCTGCTAAGCGCGACCCGACGGTGAGCGTCCGCGCGGATCTATACCGTCGCGTGCGGGCTGCGGTGCGGCTGATTCAGCTAAGCGGCAAGCCGGAGTTCAGCATGCGTGACTTCGTCGAGCGGGCGCTGACGGAGCTGCTTCGGCAAGTCGAGCTCACCTACAACAACGGCAACGCACTGTCCGGCGACGACGTTCCGCTCAAGCCGGGACCGCGCCTGACGGACTGATTCGGCAAAGTCGGCGGACCTTCAATCTGCCGAAACGATCGGCAATTCATCGTGAATAGCACGAACGCTAGGAGGGGTCATGGCTACGAAGACACTGGACGAGACATCAGCGCAGGAGCGAAATAGCAAGGCACTAAACCGCGTCGAACGCCTATCAGCGGAACTCGACGAGGCGATGGTTCTGGCGCCAATGCAGGCGCGCAGGGAACTGCTGGACGTGCTGTCAGATGCCGAGCGGAAGACCGACAAAGAGAAGGCCCAGAAGCTGCGGGAACTTCGCCGCCGACAGGAGTTTCGTACAACTCGCGCGGAGATTCGAGCGCAGGGCAGGGCAGCGAGGGCCGCGATGCGGCGTGACGCGGCAGAGCGGCGGCTGACGAGGATCAGCACGCCCGAATATCGTCGGCTGCAGGCGTACCAGCGGTCGGTGTGGAGTTCGCGGGTGCTGATCATCCTGGTGTGCATCGCGTTGGGCTGGGCCGCGGTGAACGTCCAGCGCAATCTGGCCCCACACTCGACATGGACCGACCCCCTGTGGTGGTTCTCGTTCGGCGCCGAAGCGATCGTCTCGGGTTTCGTGGTCGCTCTCATGTTGGTGTCGACTACCGCCACCAGCGTCCGGCTGGAGCTGGACCGCAGCAAGGCCGTGACGTTCGAGGTGCTACTGATGACGGTCACATTGGCGATGAACTCCGGTCCTCATGTTGTCGCGCAGGATTGGGGCACTGCGGCAAAGTTCTCGGTGGCTCCGGCCATGATCGGCATCGGGATGGCACTGCACGGGTGGATTTCCAGTCGCTATAGCGAGATCCTCGCCAAGGCTGATGCTGATCTCGAAAGGGCAGACGCTGCCGCACTGGACGGAAACCACGCTGAGCTCGATCGAGTGGAAGTCGAGGGCGAAACCGAGCAGGAGAGCGAGGAGCTCGACCTGCGGCACCTAGCGGAGACCATTGTCGCGGAGTCCGCACCTACCTCTGCCCGCACAAGCTCTGATGAGTATGACCGGATCGTCGACACCGTCGAGTCCATCCTCAGGGCCTATGAGAACGGCGACGAGCCTGTCGACATTTCTCATGCGTTCAACGTGAACGAGGCCGATGTCTGGCGTCTGATCGACCGCGCGGGAGAACTTGTCAACGGAACTGCGCCCGCGCATATGACCGCCGCGTAAGCCATCGCGCAAGATGTCACTGTGACGAAAGAGTAGTGATACACAAGGAAGCACCAGAACCGGCGTGCGGAGACCGCAAACCTCCCGAACAAGGTTCGCAGAAGTCAATCGGCCCCGAGCTCCATGAGATGTGGAGCAGGGGCCGATTTCGTCGATGCTAGCGGAACCCCGGCAAGGGCAGTGCCGATGATGCCCCCCTGGCGAATAGCGCGGTGTCCTGGCCGAGCACCAATCACCGATCACCACCGTGCGTCCGCACCACGACGGAACCGGCGGGTCCACCAACGCAGCGACCGGGCGGAGGGCGACACCGCCGTGACGGCCGTGTCGGCGGAAATAGTCGGAAGTTCATCCCAGAGGCCGGATTCGGTGGCGCGCACCGATCCCTCGCCGCAGACACGCATAGCGATCGTCCATCGCGCTGGGACGGCTGCAAGCCCGGTCGTGGGCCAGCGATGGCACGCACCCGCGGCCGCGGCCTGAGTGGGATGCGTCGAGATGTGAAGGACTTGGCCGTCATCGGCGACGAGGACCAGGACCCACACTGCGACCGCGACTTTGTCCCTGGACAGCATCGCGTTGAGATAGAGCGCGCCGTCCTCATCGGCGCCGAACCGGTCGACTACCTCGGCGCGGGTCTCGGCCAATTTCAGCAGGATGCAGCGCGATGCGATCTGGTCCTCGTCGGCACCGATCTGCTCGCACAGCTGCCGCATGCGGGGCGGATCGATCTCACCCCACCCGGTGATGAGCGCGAGGTCGGCGGCAGTGTCCCAGTAGGGGAGTCCCTCCTGGGCGTGCACCGTTCGCACGAAGGGCTCCCACTCGAAGTCCGGCTGGCTGGCCACGCGCCGCAGCATGTCCAGCGCTCGGGCCTTGGACGTCGCGTAACTGACCAGCATGTGGGCGCGGGCCTGAACTGCGCCCACACGGCGCTCGGTGTGCTCGGCGATCTGCTCCTCGGTCATGTCCGCAGCGATGGCCTCGAACAGCAGTGCGTAGTCTTCCTCGCACCACCACATGTATTCACGCTTGGCTGTCCCCTTCATAGCTGAATGATGCACGCAGGCAGTGACATCGGGGGCAACCATCACGACAATCCGGTCCAGGCCGGGCCGGATTAAGAGAATCGACGGTGTCCAGATCTTTGGTCGCCGCGGCGCTGCACGACGGACGCGATGAGCCGTATGTCCCGGCCGGCCCCGTGCGCCGCCGCGACCGCTTTGCGTAGCATCGCGACTTCTTCTGGGCGCAACGCGCTCATCGGTACGTCTTCACCGATAACCTGGATCGCCTGCAGCGCAGCAAACTCCAACTGCTCGGCGGACTCGACCAACTGAGCGGTGAGCGGGAAACTTGCCCCGCCCGCGGTCAGCAGAAAATCATCAGTCACGGCGCGAACCTACGCTCTTGTCCGCGAACTGTGGGTCGAAAGGGTTGGTCCTGAGTACCAGATCATCCGCCGACCAAAAGGTGTGACCGGACCTCGTCCTGCCACCTGGCTCTAGCTACTACGGTGATCGCTATGGCCGATGGCGTAGAAGTAGTGAATCAAACCGCCTCTGACTTGCGCGGGCTCAGCACGTCTGTCGCCTCGCCGACAGACGTGCTGGCCTACGCAGCGAACGGGTTCACCGCGATTTCGTTGGCCAGCGCGATGATGGCCGCCAGGGGAGCGCCGACCGATCGTTCCGACGATCTTCGATTGCTCGGCTGGATCGCCGAGAAGGGAACCCAGGCAGTCGGATTCGGTGTCGGCACGGAGGCGTCGGACGCTGCCTTCGACCACCGATTCGAGGACGTCCCCGACGATCTCGCAGACTCGGTCGGCGGCACCGAACTCGCGACCATACAAGCCGCGGCCGAGGATGTCGGGGAGGCCCTCTACGACGTGGTCGACGAGGTCGCGGAAAACCCGGCCTCCGACGAGCGCGTCGCAGCGACCGCCGACTTCTGCAGGATGCTGGTCGGCACGGCGATGATGCTCCTCAGTGACGACCCTGCAGAGCGGCGCGAGACGCGCGAGTTCTGCGAGGAGCTGGGCGACGACGTCGCCGCGCTCATCAACCACCGGATCCGATTCCCCGATCTCTGATCGCGTCACCACGGGCCCGTCTACGCCGCCGCGAGTTCCAGCTGCCCGGCCGCGGGTTTGGTGGCCTGCGTGCGCCAGGGGGGCGCGCAAAGGCCACGATGGATCGTTGACGGCGCGGCCGCGACGACAGACAGGTCGGCGAGGGTCGGTTGCTTGTGGATTCGCACGGCGGCTTCGGAGATCTCCTCGCGCTTGCGGAGCCAGCCGATCCAGGCGTGGTACTCCGAGCGGTGAAGCGAGGCGAGCACTTCACGACGGACCGCGATGCGGTCGGCGCGCTCGGCATCGCTGAGCTCACGCCACCACTTCCGCTGGTGCCAAAGCGATCTCAGCGTCTTGGCAGCAGGGTGCTTAGAAGTCGCGAGCCGTTCACCGGGGGCCAGCGCGGCCAGGGCATCACAACGCAGCCGCCACCGCTTGCGGTCCGCAGCGTAGGTCCGGCGTAGACGCGACCGGGCGCAGTTTCCGGTGGGGGCCGGGGTGCTACAGCTAGTGGGGGAGGAACCCTCACGGGCTGCTGAAATGTAGTGCTCGGCAGCCGGTCCCGGCGCATAGGAATCACAGTCCTTCGCGCCACCGGCATAGCCGTGGACTCGCACGAGCAGGCCGCGTTCGACCGCGAGCATCAGCACAACGCGCACCGTCTTGTGGTCGAGCTTGCTACGCACCGACAGGTCGCGCTGACTCATCGATCCCTCGCGGCCCGCCAGCGCGGGCGCCAGCGCATAGAGCGCTGCGTGGGCACTGTGGCGACGGCGCGGGTCGAGATCGGCCAGGACCGCCGCGACGGCTTCTCCGAGGCCTGTGCGGAGCGCGGCGAGATCGTCGACGTCAGCGCCGAGGTCGGGATCGACACGCTCGGCAACGGTGATACGTCGACGGCGAGGCCGGTCGGTGGCTGCTTCCGCCACTGCGCGATCCCACAGTCCGCGCCACCAGGTGATGCCCTGGCGGCGGCATTCGGCCGCGCAGTCGCGTTGCGCGAGCAACCAGGCATCGGCCTGGGTGAGGCCGCGCTCGGCAGCGACAACGGTCAGCGCCGAGAGCCACAGGTAGCGCACGAACCAACGCTTCGTGCGCTCGAAGGTCTTCCCTCCGAGTTCGACGAGTTCGGCGTGCGCCTCGTCGCGGGTGTAGTCCAGACGCGCCAGCGCGCACGCGAGCCCGTACTCCGACGATGACCGGTCCCCGGATCGCCGTGCGAGCGAGACCTTTCCATTAGCGCTGGACCTGCGGCGTTTGGACGGACGCCGCTGGCCACCGGCGGCATGGACTGCGTCCATCGCCACTGCTGTGGTAATCGTGCAGGCGAGCACCGGTGATGGCAGGCCGATTCGGTGCGGTGCGGTCAGCAAGCGCAGCGCGCGACCGGTGCGGTCGTCAACGACGACCTTGTAGTCGCGCGCGAGCTGCTGGCACAACTTGCGCCATTCGTCGACCGGCACAGCCGAATTGGTGATCACGGCGAGGACGTGGCGGCCGCCAGGGCGGCCGCTGTCGCGCAGCAAGTAGGGCACACCTACGCGGACGCACCATGCGATGAGGGCTTCGGCGCAAGCGTCGCCGATGAGCGGATCTTCGGCGTCGATGTCGGCGCCGAGAAGTCCGTCGGCGAGTCGTCCCGCAGCGGTCGGCGCGGTCCCGGCGGCGATGCCGGCTCGGGCCTCGTCGAGCGAACGGACACCGACTACGCGCTTGTTGTCGTCGCCGATGAGTAGCCACTGGGAGCGGTACATGACTCGCTCGAGCGCGTTGAGTTCCGCGCGTGTGGGCGCGTGCGCGCCCAAAATCGGGTGTTTTGAGGGCCCGGGAGCACCGACACGCCGTGGACTGGTTGAACCAGCTCCAGGGCGCGGGGTATCCTCGGACCTGGAGTTAACCAGCATCCGGTTCCTTTAAGACGGTGTCGTGCTGGTAAGTCCACCGGTGGGCGAGCGGGAAACTCGCCCCCACGCTTCCGAGACGTCTCTGGTGCCAGCCAGGGGCGTTTCGGCGTTTATGGGGTTAAGCGTGGAAGACCGGTGAGGTCCTACGTTGCACGAAGCAGGTTGTGTTCAGTTCTTAGGCGTCTGCCGAGGGCTGGGTACCACGGCTGCTGTCGGTTGTCTGGGTCCACGGTTACGCGGACACGCGGAGGTCTCCCTGGTCGTCGTTGTCGCGGTTAGGCACGAGCAGATCCTCGACCTTCACGCCGCGCCGCTCGGCTACAAGCATGGTGATAACGGCGTTCCTGGGCATTCTCAGCTCGTACGCCAGTCGATCAATCGCATCATCGACGTTCTCGTGCAGCTGGAAGGACACAGGGATCGTCGAGTACGGCTTGGGCTTTCGTCCTCGTCGTGCCATGCGGTCGATCCTTCCATCTCGCTGGTCGAAAAGTGAAGCGACATGCCGACTAATTCTCGAATCATAATTGCAGACATCTGAAATCTCGGTGTCTGCGGGAGCGGGCGACTCGCGTCCAACGAACCTGCTGCCGCGCCAACTTCGTTGGCTTGCCCCGCAATCGGTGCTGGTCAGAGGCCCTGTGTCCTGGATGCGCCTCCGCCCATCAGCTCTCGGACTTGGCGATTCGGATGATGTGCAATCGCCCGCCGACCTCGCCGGGGTACGGCTTTGAGGTGATCTTGACGGGCTGCCACCCCTCCTCGTTGTGTGCGCGCATCCGCGCCTGGGTGACGATTTCGCTGTCTGGCAGCCCAGCTCCGAGGATTGTGGTGGTGCGCGCGAGCTTTCGCTGTCCGTCGGGGTCGATCAGTTCTGTGTCGCCGTCGCGGCGCCAGTCGACCCAGGTGGGCACCTTGCCGATCCACTGGGCGATAATCGCGCGTTCGGAGTCCGGCGGGAAGGCGAGCAGGGCGGCCGCCGGAGAATCGGGGTCGGGTTCGGCGTTGAGCCCCAGGGCTTCCAGCGGCCCGATGACCGGTGGTGCGACATCGCTGATGTCGTGGGTGATCGCGCGCATCCCGACATGGGTGTCGTCGTTGCGAGTTCGGCCGACGACCTGCCAGCACATGAGATGTCCGCGGTCGTGCAGCACGGTGATCGTGGTGTCGAAACTCTGCCCGGCGACCGGGTTGGTCGCGATCTGGATCAGTGTCGTGACGTCGTCGAACCTGACCACTTTCCTGAAAAACTCACCCGGAGAACGAGTCTTCTTGAATCCGTCCTCGTCGTCGGTGCTCATCATCCAGGACTCGAGGCGCTGCTGGACCTGGAGCTCGCCGAGGCGCCAGCTGATCGCGGCCGCGGGCCGATGGGGCGGGACCGGCTCGTGCTCACCCCCGATCCATACGTGGATGCCGTAGACCTCGTCCTCGACGCTGATGATCGGGATCATCTCGATCCGTCGCACTCCCAGCGCTCCGACTTTGGTCTGGGCGACCGTCGTTGCTTCGCGCCGAACCCAACGGAGCAGATCGAGCAGGTCGAAACCTTCATCTCGATCGAATCGCCGAACCCCGGACCAGTCACGTCGCTCACCGTCTTTACTGACGATGGTCATCGGTTCCTGTGCGGTGCCGAGGGTTTCAACCAGATACCAAGTCAACGTCGCCTCCCTGGGCTGGGGTGGTGCACGGTCAGGATCGGTGGTGCGCGGTCACGGTGAACGCCGCCGGGCGCAGCGTGCCGCGTTCGACCATCTCCAATGTCTCGGTGCTGGTGGAGAGATCGAAACTATCCAGTATGCGGGCAAGCAGCAGCGCGGCCTCGTGCTGCGCGAACGCCACGCCGATGCAAACGCGCGGGCCGGTGCCCCACGGTTTGAAGAACCGGTCGGCCGCCGCTTCTCCACGCCGGTCGGCGAAGCGGGTCGCGTCGAACTCGTCGGCGGCCGCGCCCCATGCTTCGGGGTCGCGCTGGGCCGCCAGCGACAACACGAAAACCGCGCGGCCAGCAGGAATTCGGAACCCACCGAGGTCTTGATCGGTGCGCGCCAACCGGAAGAACCCGGGCACGGGCGGATGCAGGCGCAAGCACTCGTTGATCAGCTGACGGATCCCGCGTAGTCCGGCGACCGCGGCGTAGTCCAGGGGCCCACGTTCGGCGACCTCCTGGCGCAGGGTCTTTTGCAGATCGGTGTCGCGCGCGAGGTAGTAGAGCGCGGTCTCGAGAAGCGCGGCCGTCGTCTCGTGGCCGGCGACCAGGAACGTGAGCACCTGGTCGACGATGTTGTCGTCGGGCAGGAACTCACCGGTCTCGGGGTCGGGGGAGTCGAGCATCGCGGCGAGCAGATCGTCGTGGTTGGCGATCTCGCCGGCGCGGCGCTCGGCGAGGACTTCGGCGACGTAGCCGCGCAGGACGGCAGTGTCACGATCGACGGCACCGTCGCGTAGTCGGTTTCTGATCGCGCCGATGATGGGCAGCTCGTTGGTGCTCTCACTTGCCCAGCGCAGGATCGAGCCGAGTGAGTCGACGAACTCGGTGGCGTCGGGGCCGCTGCTGCTGGGTCCGAGAAGTCCGAGGCGTCGGGAGAACCCCGCACGGCCGATGACTTCGAGGGTTGCGTGGGTCATCGCCTCGTGGGCATCGACGGATCCGCGGTCGGCCCAGTCGGTCACCAAGTCATCCGCGACGGTCTGCATCGCCTCGTGATAGACGCGCATGCTCGCCGCGGTGAACGCCGGGGTCATGATCCGGCGTGCCTGGCCCCACAAGGGATCGCTGGTTCGGGCCGTGAAGAGTCCGCGTTCGGCGAGGCGGCGCAGCGCGGCGCCGGGTCCGACGAGCGCGCGGGCCCAGTTCTCCTCGTCGCAGCATTGTGCGGCCAGGCGGGCACCGGAGACCACGACGAGCACATCGTTGAGCACGCGGCGCTGGAAAATGGGCCCGAGGCTCTGGGAGAGAGCGAGCTCGTGCTGAGTCGGTTTGCTTCGGTCGACGCTGGTGACATCTCCGAGAAATGGCAGACGGCCCGGCGCGTGCGGTAGTTGGTCGATCTCCATAGTCGATCTTGTCCCCATGTGACCACCTTCTCACGGCACGGTGACAAACACGCTGGCCACAGGCCCGTGAAGATTCATAGCAATTTGCTGTAAGGAGATTGCAATCACGATCACAATATGATTAACTGCGGTTGCGCTGGGTTGGTTGATCCCCTGGCCGTGACGACAAGTCCAGATCGATGAGTGCAGCTCCCAGACGATTTCGGGAGCCTGACTCGTCATCTCGGCACGACCGCCACGGGGTAACCATGACAACCAGCAGCAATTCCACCGGCCTTTCGGCCACAGCCACCGCCCCTCGACGTCGCACGGGCATATCTCTCCCCGCGGCGCGCTTTGTCGTGTCCGGACGGATATGTTGCCGGGGAACAGGACTAGTCGGTCGACTGAGTTGTCCTCGGCCGCCTGTACATTCGCGCATCGACAGGGGACTGGCAATGGGGGAGAGGGGGAAGTTACGCGGGCCCATGTGAGGCCTGGACCGGCCGAACGCCGGGCCACAGCAATTTGCGTGATGCGTAATCACAGTCGGGGAAAGCAGGGGAAAAGTGAATTCGATTAGGGGACAACATCATTGCCGTCAACCGGTCACACGCCGTGGTCGGCAGATGCTGGCACGCAGGGCCGAAATCAGCTCACGCGGGAGCGCCGGGTGGGCGATCGCGCGCCCGACGCCACGCGGCGGCGATTTCATCGACCGTGACCTCGTAGAGCTTGGCGAGCACGGCCGCCCGGTCGTCGGTGAGCGGGCTTTCGCCGCGCTCGATGCGGCTGAATGTCTGACTGGAGCTGCCGAGTTTCTTGGCGACCTGCGGTTGGGTCATGCCGGTGAGCCAACGCAGATAGACCAGCGTCCGACTGTCGGGCTCGACCACGATGAGCCGGTCCATCGGGATCTTGAGGACTTCGGCGACCGAGCGCAGCAGATGGGCGTGAGGGTCTCGACGACCACTCTCCCAGCCGTAGATGGTGGTGGCTCCGACGCCGCTGAGTCGCCCGAGATCGGCGATCGAGACCTCGCTGAGTCCCGCTTCGGCACGGTAGGTGCCCTCGGTGGCGAGGCGCTCCGCCTGAAAGCGCGCACCGTCGAACCCCCGCACAATCTTGCGGGTCACAGCGCTTCCAGTGCCGGGGTCACGGCGAATCATGCAATCAGGTTACCGACGTGTAGTCACGGACGGCGTATCGCGGTTGCGAGAGGCAGCGGTGAGAGTAAGGTGTGAGAGGAACGCGTAATTGATGCTTGGGTGTCTCCCCACTGTTGGCGCAGCAGGGAGACGCAGAACTCGGCGGTTGGCGCCGCCACAGATGAGTCCTGATTTTCCTTTGATCGCAGAGAGAAAGGCCTCCCTGCTGTGTCCACAGTAGCGGCTGTATTACCGCGTTGCCGCAGGCAAACGCACCCGTCACGCTGGCGAAACGCCGCGTCGCGGGTGCTTCCGTTCCGTTCTGGCGGGTGCGGTTGCCCGCGCCCGAATCGCGCCGCAGGAGTCGAGCAGATGCTCGCCTCCAGCGCGCAACTGCTCGGCCACCAGCCCGATCGAGGCGTCGTCGTGGGGATGTTCACCGACGACGAACTCGTCTGCCTGGCGGCACTGAATCTGTCCAGCACAACCGAACTCGACGACATGCGCGAGCTGATCGCGCGTCACACACCACACGACGTGGTGGTCGTGGCGGTCGCACCGGTGCGCACGGCGTCGGCGGTCTGGGAAGCCGCCGACGCCCTGGCAACCGAGCTCGCGGCCATCACCACCATCGTCACCATCACCAGGTACTACACCCACAGCTTGCGCGCCGGTTCCCCGGTGATCGAGCTGGGTGCCACCGGATCCGACCACGAGGAGGGATGAGGAAGATGAACCGAAAGTCCAGGCGCGCAGCGGGATCTCACCGCAAGCAGAGGGCGGCCGCTCCGTTTGTCGTCGCCCCGTTGGCCGTGCTCATGTTCGGTGCCGGTGCCGCGTTCGCGGTTCCCACCCAGCAGCAGCCCGGTGTCACCGATCAGCAACCCGGGTTGTCGAGCCCGGCTCCCGCGCTGCCACCGAAGCCGCAGTCGCAGAGCCCGCTCGGCGCCGCGCTGCCCGACCCGCCGCAGCACCATCCCAGCGAGTATCAGGCCCCGCCCAGCGTCGGTGGTGGCCAGGCGACCCCGGCCCCGTACTACGACAGCCCGGCCGTTCCGTCGCCCGCACCGTATTACCAGGGCCCGGCCGCTCCGGCGCCCGCGCCGCAGACCTACTACTACGTCGAGCCGACCCCGCAGTACAGCGCACCCGCCCCGAGCCTGGGTGAGGAACTGCTGACCCTGCACGCGCCCGCGCCGGTCGAGAAGCCGAAGTACTGGGTGCCGGTCGGTCCGGAGCGACTCGGCTCGAAGCGGGCCTCCATCGAGACGCCGTCGTTCGTGCCGGTCGATGTGGCGTGGAAGGCCAACGCCTACATCAGTGAAGCCCAGCAGGCCACCAACACCGCACTGCAGTCGGTGGGCATCTCTGCCAACCGTGCTGACGCGCTGGCCGGAGGCACCGTCGTCGGCGCGGCCGCCGGAACCTGCATCGGCGCAACGGTGATCGGCGTTCCCGCCGCAGTCTTCGGCGCGATTGCCGGTGGCCTGGTGGGCGGCACGATCGGCGGCGTCGTCGGCGCCACGATGGGCACCTTGATCCCCGTGCCCGTGATCGGGACCGTCACCAGCGGCATCGCCGGAACGGCGATCGGAGCAGCCGCCGGTGCGGCCGCTGGTGCCGCGATTGTCGGCATCCCGGCAGCTGTCGTAGGCGGCGTCGCGGGCGGGACGATCGGCGGTCTGATCGGGTTCGTGCTGCTCGCCGACGACGGCTCCGAGTACACCGGACCCGCACCCGACGGCGAAATCCCAATGGAGCAGCGCGAGGTTCCCGAGCCCGGTCCCACACTGACCGAGCAGTTCACCGCGCAGGCCGAGGCCGCGATCGACGCCGGTGAGGACGCCGTCGAGTGGGTCGAGGCTCAGCCCGGCGGCGAACAGATCCTCGACCAGGCCGTCGAGGTGGTCGACCAGGTCGATCAGTGGGCACACAACGAGCCGGTCGTCGCCCAGGCCGCAGCGGTGATCGACCAGACCGTGAACGATGCGGTCACCGCCGCACAGGCCGCCCCCGAAACCGCCGAAGTGGCAATGGCGGCCGTGGAGGCACTGACCGAACAGGCCCCGTTCGCACCGGGAACGTTCGGCCCGTTGACCGACGCCGCCAACGGCATGTTGGCCGGAGCGCAGGCAGCGGTGCGATGAGCCCGCAGACCGATTCCCGGACGCCGGAGCCGCAGAACGTCGGACTACTCGACTGGATGCACGCAGCCTCGGCGACGGGACGGCCCGCACACGGCGCGATGCTGGTGACCGCCCCCCAAGGGGGCGGGCGCCGATCGCGTCGTGGATCGCGCGCTGGCACGGCCATCACCTCCACGTCCGCCTCCTCGCGATCGCGCAAGCGAACCGGGCAGCGGCAGTGGATGGCCATCGCATCGGTCGCCGGGGCGGTGGTCGCGGTGATCGCCGCGGCCACCGTCAACGGCCGCGAACCCCAGAAGCCTGCGGCCGCGCCCCTGGTGCCGATCACGGCGAGCCCGTCGACGAGCAGCCCGGCGCCGAAACCCGCGGTCGTGAGCGACGACCCGAGTGTGTGCGCGCCTTCGACCGAGCCATCGGTCGTGCGCGGCAACGGGCCCGGCGGCACCACCACCGGCCCGGAGGTGATCTTGGCTTTCGAGCACGCCTACTACGTCGCGCGCGATGCCGTGGCGGCGCGGGCGCTGGTCACCGAGAACGCCGAAGTTTCACCGCTGGATCGCATCCGCTTCGGGATCGACACGATCCCGGTGGGGACCAAGCACTGCGTGACGATCCGGCCGAAGTCCGAGGGCGCGTGGCTGGTCGAGATCGCGGAGGTCCGCCCCGGGGGCAAGCAGGTCAAGTACAACCCGCAAGCGATCACGACCGTTCAAGACGGCGACCGCACCAAGATCTCCGCGATCGTGGCGGAATAGGGAGAAGGGGAAACACGACGATGAAACGATGGTGGAGGGCGGCCGCAGTGGCGGTGGCTGCCTCGACGGCGGTGGTCGCTGCGACCAGCGCCGGAGCGGGGACCGCCGCCGCAGTGGGGGCGGCCGGATGCACTCCGTATACCGCGCTCATAGCGCCGGGTACCTGGGAGACGACCGCGACCGCAGATCCCAATGTCGGTGTGGGGATGCTCAAGCCGGTCGGCGACGGGCTCAAGTCCAAATTCGGTGACAAGATCACCGTGCTCTACGTCCCCTACGCGGCGAGCGCCTTCGACCAGGGACTGAGCTACGCGCAGTCGGTGAAGACACTGACCACCAAGATCGACTCGATGCTGAGCGAGTTGTGCGCCAGCACGCAGGTCGTCATGGCCGGCTACAGCCAAGGTGCTGACGGGATCGGCGACGTCGCGAGCGCGATCGGCAACAACCGCGGAAAGATCCCGGCCAACCGCGTTCTCGGCGTGGGGCTGCTGTCGGATCCCAAGCGCGATCCGTCGACGACCCACCAGATCGGCGGACAGCAGGCCGGGCACGGCATCGCCGGTGTCCGCAAGGACGGGTTCGGGTCGCTGACCAGCAAGGTTCGCACCATTTGCGGTGAGGGTGACCTGTACTGCTCGGTGAGCGACGGTGCGCAACCGTTCATTTCCGCGATCGGACAAACGCTGTCGGGCAATGTCGACGGGGCCTCCGAAGCGGGGCAGCTGTCGAGCTCGATGGTCTCCGACTTCTCCAAAGGCGACCTGAGCGGTATCAATTCGACGCTGTCGACGTTGACCGGTCGCGCGAACTCGCTGTCGGACTCCGATCTCGGCTCCTCCGGCGGCGCGACCGGTGTCGCGGGGGTGGGCTCGGGCGCGCAGTCGGTCATCGGCACGCTGACCCCGCTGCAAGACCTCCAGGAGTTCGTCAAGACCAACGCCGGTGCGGCGGAGGCGTTGAAGTCCGCGCCCTCCGGATCGCCGGAATCCTCGGCGGCAACGATCCTCGACGCTGTCTCCAAGATCGACATCGGGGGCGCGATCTCGTCGGCGACCTCGCTGGCGAACTCCGCCCAGCAGATCCTCGCGGGGACCGGCGGCGGCCCTGGCAGCACCAGCACGGCCAGTCCCAAATCGACCTTGGCTCCCCAAGTCGAGCAGCTGGCCAGCCAGACCAGCGCGCTGTCGGGCCTTGATTCCTCGACGTTGTCCTCGGGAATGAGCATCCTCAAATTGCTCAAGCCCAACACCATCATCAAGCAGATCACCAACGTCGGCACGGGCGTGTTCTCCACTGCCGCGAACGTTCCGGCGATCTTGGACAGCTTCGCGAAGTTGCCCGGTGCGATCGCCACCGGCGACATCCAGGGCGCGCACAAACTCTCCGGAGACATCAACAACCTGTTCTCTCCGGTGATCAAGATGGCCGCCGGAGTCGACCTGAGCTTGATTGCCTCGATCGTCTCGGCGGCATCGGTGTTCGACCCGTCGGGTGCGGCATCGATCGCGAGCCTGATCATCGGTGTGCTGGCCAATCTCGACATCGTGCGCATCGCCAACGACGTCGGCCAGATCCAAGAGGTGCTGTGGGCGGCGGTCGACAAGCTCAGTCGCGGTGACCTTCTCGGCGCGGGCGCGGCGATGACCGGCCTCGTGCCGGTCGGGATCGACCTGGCCGCGGCGGTCGCGGGCATGTTCACCGGCGGTGAGAAGACCGATGTGTCCGAGCTGGGCAAGCCCGGCGCGGTGGCCAAACAGAGTTCCACCTTCGCCACGGCGGTCAACGCAGGCGACTTGGGCAGCCTGGCAGGCGCACTCACCCAGATCGCCGGGTCCGACGATGTCGAGGACATCGTGAGCGCGGTCGGCCAAGGACTGGACGTGGCCACGTTCTACGCCTCCGGTGCGCACGTCAACTACAGCGGCGGTGTTCAGCAGTTGCTGACGTTCCTGTCCGGCCAGATCCGCTGACCCACAACACATAACCGGCACAACAAACGAGAGGAGGTGATGAACGTGTCGACGTCGACGGCCTGGGCGGGCATGGAGCTGCGCGACACGCTCATCACCGACCTCGAGGTGTGCCCGACGAGAGGGGACCTGCAGAACTAGCGCAACACCTTTCATCGGCGGCTCAGTCCGCCAACACATTTCGTGCCCTGGGCGGGGGCGATGTCTGACACGAAAGATGGTGAACTTTTCATGAGCGACAGCTCTGGTACCGCGAAGGCACTGCTGGCAGTAGCCGCTGTGCCCGCGTTGCTGGCTGGGCTTCTGATCTTCTCCGGGCGCCTGCCCGAGTCCCCCGAAGACCGGAACTGCTTGCCGAGCGCGACGGATAGCCGACAGGCGCCGTCGGGCTCAGTGGTGTTTCCGATGGTCGAGGGCTCCTACACCGTCTCCGACACCTTCGGCACACGCGGAGGCGACCACAAGGGCGTCGACCTCGCGGCCGCCGACGGCACCCAGATCTACAGCGCGACCGACGGCAAGGTCAGCGCCGCCGGTGAAGCGAGCGGGTTCGGGCACTGGGTCGTCGTCGACTCCGAAGTCGGCGACCAGAAGGTCAGCATCGTCTACGGCCACATGTGGGCTCACGGAGTCGGTGTCAAGGTCGGCGACACCGTCACCGCCGGACAGCCCATCGCCAAAGTCGGCTCCGACGGCGAGTCCTCGGGCCCGCACCTGCATCTGGAAGTCGTGCCCGGCGGCCGGTTCAGCGGTGGCCGCCAGATCGACCCGATGCCGTGGTTCTCTCAGGCTAAGACTCCCCAGGTCGCCGCGCAGGCCGCCGGACCGTCGGCGACGACCGCACCGGTGAACACCGCCACGACGAGCGTGCCGCGCACGGCCGACGTGCAGCTGGCGGCAGCGGTCAAACCCAATCCCGGTGTCGGCTGCGGTCCCCGCGTCGGTGGTGGCGGGCTCGACGTCACCAAGCTGCTCGCCGAGTACCCGGCGGCGGCGGAGTTCGTGCCCTGGATCATCAAGGGCGCCGAAGCCTGCCCCGACACCCCGGCACCCTTGATCGCCGCGCAGCTGCGTAACGAAGCGGGCTTCAAGAAGGGCCTGGTCTCACCCCAAAACGCGCAGGGGCCCGCACAGTTCTTGCCCGAGACCTGGCAAGAGCACGCCGTCGACGGTGACGGGGACGGGCAGCGCGACATCAACAATGTCCCCGACGCGGTGATGTCGCAGGCCGCCTACAACTGCTACGTGATGGGCATGGTCAAAGACGGGCTGGCCGCGGGCAAGCTCGTCGGCGACCCGACCGAGCTGATGCTGTCGATGTACAACTGCGGGCCCGGCGGCACGCTCGGCGCGGGCGGGGTGTGCACCTTCCCCGAGACCCAGGCCTACGTGAAAGAAATCCCCGACACCGCGAGGCGCTGGACGCTCCCGGCGGCCTCGGTCGGAACACCGCAGCTCTCCGGCGAATTCGGCAACCGGGTCGTGCAGGCCGCCGAAGGCTGGAAAGGCACCCCGTACGCGTGGGGCGGCGGTGACGCGAACGGGCCCACCACCGGCAGCGACGGCGTGCACGGCTTCGACTGCAGCGGTCTGACGATCTTCGCCATCGCGGCCGCGTCCCAGGGCGCGATCGTCTTGGACCACTACACGACCCGCCAGCTCAACGACGGCCGCGGCACCCCCGTCGCGCCGGACAAGCTGATGCCCGGCGATCTGGTCTTCCCTGCTGGCGCGGACCCCCAACACGTCGCGATCTTTGCGGGCGATGGCCTGGTCGTGCACGCACCCACGAGCGGCGATGTCGTAAAAATCGCTCCCATTGCCGACGCTGTCGGCACGGACTTCCAGGCTCGGAGGTTCGGATGACCAGCACCGCAACAACATCCGCCGACGTGAGGAGTACAGAAGTGAAGCTGTCCAGCACCGACCCTGACGGACCGCGCCCCCTTCCCGAATGGCTCGTCACCCACCTCGGGGCGCCGCCGAACTGGCGTCACATCCGACGGTGGTCCGCCCTCGCCGACAAGACTGCCCTGTGGCGTGAACAGCACACCGTCACCGACTCCACCACTCTGCTCGGCGATCAACCCGACGATGCGGTAGACGCGGCGCGCTGGCGCGAACTCAACGCCGAAGTCGACGAGTTCCACGCCTATGTCCTTGCCGCTGATGCGCCGAAGCCGTGGGCGTACTGGGCTCTGGTGTGGTCGACGTCGATGGTGGGTCTGTTCGTTGTCGGCGTGCTTGTTACGCGGGTCGAGCCATTCAAGCCACGTCGCTTCGACCAGGTCGACTCGTTCAGTTTCGTCGCGCAGATGGCATCGACCATGCTGACCTGGGCACCGCTGCTGGCTGCGATCCTGCTGGCGTTCGGCATGCCCACGATCTTCGGTCGCGGAATCGTCGAGCGCTTCGCCGGGCAGGGTGAGGTGACCGGCACACTGCACACGTTGCGCACCGCCCTCGATGCGATCCTGGTCGGGCTCGCCCGCATCGCCGAAGCCGCGATGGTGCTGGCTATCGTCCTGGTCGGGCTCGTCGCCGTGGGCGTGCTTACCGAGCATCGACAGTTCGTTGGTGTGCTGTGAACGCCGGTCGCGCGCGCCGCGCAACGCGCATCACGCTCGGCGGGATCACCGTGGTTGCCGCGCTGACGCTGTCCGCGTGTGGAACCGGGGCCGATGATTCGTCGACGACCGGATCCAGCACGACGAAACCGCGGGCGCAGCAGTGGACTCCGGGTATGTCGACCACAGCGCGGCCGCCCGCAACGACCGCGACCGCGCTTCCGCCCGCAGAGGCAGGGGTGGATCGGTCCGATCCCGACGCCGTCGCCTTGGCGGCGATGACGATCTGGTTCGACTGGGACACCGCCCGCGACACCGGGCCCAACGACGCCGCCGCGCGCAGCGCACCGCTGTTGAGCCCTGACTACGCGCGCGCGATGACCAGCGGTGCCCCTCAGTCCGGGCCCGGCGCGGACTGGGCGATGTGGAAGTCGCGTTCCGCGCATCTGGTCCCGACCGTGCGGCGGGGCGCCGAACCCGTCCCGCCGGCCACGCCCAGCAAGGCCTACGCCCAGGTCGTCGTCGACCAGGCGGTCACGCTGCCCGACGGAACCGTCACCGAGCACCGCGAGTCCGTGGTCGCGGTGACCCTGACCAAAGGCAGCCAAGGGTGGGAGGTGAGCACTGTCCGTCTGCGCTGAACACCGCCCACCTTCACCGAAAGGCGTTGCCGCCATGAACAATCCACCATCTGAGCAATCCACTGACCCAGACGAGACCGTGCCCACCCAGGAAGGAGTGAAGTAGATGTCCGAGCGCAGCTACCCGATGGAGAGCGGGGTCAACCTGCGGTCGCTGAGAAAGACCGCGCCCGTAGAAGACGCCGAGCCCGAGATCCCCGCCGACGAGCCCGACGACTTCGCCCCGACCGAGGCCGATCTCGCCGAAGCGCGTCCGGCGCTGCCACCGCTGTCGGACTTGCTGCCCGAGTCCCAGGGCCACGAGACCGATCCGGCGAAGTGGGGCTTTCGCGGATGGGTCAACGCCGCGTCCGGCGGGCTGCTCAAACTCGCACCGCAGACACCCGAGATCACCGCCCGCGCCGCGCGAGAAGCGGTGCGCCAGCAATGGATCGGTCATCAGCGCATCGCCGTGGCCAATCCCAAGGGCGGGGAAGGGGTCACCCCGACCGCGCTGACCATGGGCAACGTCTTCGCCTCCGAACGCGGCAGCAGCGTGCTGGTGTGGGACAACAACGAGGCCGAAGGCACCCTCGCCTCCCGCGCCATCGCGACCCGGCAGGAAGAGACGGTGTGGGATCTGCTCGAACACGCCGAGCAGCTGGCTGACCCCGGCGCCGACCGCGCCGCACTGTCGAGCTTCGTGCGGTTGCAACCGACGCGCGCGGAAGTTCTTGCCGCCGACGAGGATCCCCACGGCACCGGGCTCATCGGCGCCGAACAGTGCCGCTCGATCGACGCGGTCCTGCGTCGCTACCGGGAACTGACCATCATCGACACCGGCAACAACCGGCGCCGATCGAACTGGTTGTGGTCGATGTACAACGCTCACCTGCTGGTGGTGCCGATGACCTACCGCGAGGACTCCGGTCGCGTGGTGGTGCGGATGCTCGCGACGCTGCACGAAATCGGGCTCTCCGCGTTGGTCACCAACGCGATCGTTGTGCTGACCGAGCCGCTCGGGGGAGTCGATCCGGACGTGCGTAGCCGAATCCACGATTGGTTGCAGCGCGCCGGGATCCGCAACCTCGTCGAGGTGCCCTTCGATCCGATCCTGGCCGGTGGCGGCCGCATCGACCACAGCAAGCTGTCCGAGCCGTCGATCGCGGCCTGGACGCAGGTGTGCGCGATGGCCGCGACGTCGCTGGCGGTGTCGTCGCAACGTCGTGGTCGCGAGCTGCGGTCGCGGGCGAACCCGCAGAGCTTCCGCCGGCCCGAAGAACGACGCCCACTCGACGAAACCGGCGGCGAATACGCCGATTTCGACGACCCCTACGCGGGCGGCGCCGAGATCCGCCCGTTCAACACGCGCCGGTTCGGCGCATGACCTCCCACCTCGAACTCGAAAGGCAAGGCGAACCGATGACCATTCCGCACCGCACCCGCCGCGCTCGTCGCGCGGCCACCCACCTGATTGCGATCGCCACGCTGACCGGCCTGGCAATCGTGTTCTCCGGCGGCGTCGCCGCGGCCGACGCTCTCTACGCCGCACCCAACCCCTTCGACGGCGTCGTGCCCGACTTCAACATCTTCGGCGCGGAGTTCAACGCGGCATGGAAGAAGCTGCTCGGCGGCGCGTGGGGATTGGGCTTCGCGTGGGCCGCGTTCGGCGCGATCCGATCGGTGCTCGAGCTGCAGCGTGCCAAGCGCGGCGGCTACGGCGCCCAGGTCGCGGAGAACTCTGACAGCGCCAAGGCGAGCCTGCTCACGCTGCTGGCCCTGTCCGGGCTGGGCGTGATCGTCGGCGCGGTCGTCTCCGTCTTCTGACCCTCTTCCCGAACTTCTGAAAGGGCAACATCATGGCCAAGAACTTCTCCAAGGTGCGGACGGACCGACCGGCTGACTCCGCACCGAATCGCGCCACCGGCTCAGCGAATCGGCCCGGTGCCGGTAGCACTGGTGGCGGGCTGCTCGACGGCGACCGCCGCTGGTACCTGCTCGGCGCGATCGCCGCCGTGCTCATCATCGTGCTGATCATCGGAATGATCAGCGGCGGTGGCACCGACACCGACACCGACGGTGCCAAGGCGCAGACCGTGCACGGGCCCACCAGCTTTGCCGACGGCATCCCGTCCGGTTACACCCACGACAAGGGGGGCGCGGCGACCGCGGCGGTCAACATCGTCCAGGCCCTGGGCAAGGCCGATGTGGGCAAGGCCGATGTCACCAAGATCCGGGAGCGCATGATCGCGGCCCAACCGTCAGAGACCCTGGTGAAGGTTCTCGACGACACCAAGCGCCGCGGTGCGTCCGCCAGCACCAACGCCGACCTGTTCAACTCGGTGCCCGCCACGGTCACCGTGCGCAGCCTGACCGACACCACCGCTGAGGTGTCGGTGTGGACCATCGGCGCCGGCTGGTCGGCGATCAACGCGACCGGGCAGAAGGCCGCGACGGCGATCTGGTCGACCACCGACGTGCAGCTGGTCTGGGAGGGCAACGACTGGAAGGTGCGCGACTGGAAGTTCCGCACCGGCCCGGAGCCCGAGGATCTGACCGCGCCGACGAACAACGCTCCCAACATCGAGACCGGCTACTACAGCTTCTTCATCAACTGAAGGGGGGACAACTGATGCTGATCCGTCGAATCGTTCTCCTGCTCGGCGCGACCGCGATAGCGGCCAGCGCTGCAGCAGGCGGTGCTGCCGCGCAGCCCACGACCCCCGCCTCGCCAGGTTCGGGGCCCGGTGTCGTGTCCTCGACGAGCCTGCCCGAGAACTTCCCGGCGGATCTCAAGCAGTTCGTCGGCGGGACCGAAGAATTCAAAAACGGTGAATGGTTCACCGGTGCCTGCCAGGACCGGGGCGGCGACATGGGCGCCTACCTGGGAGCGATGCTCACCAACGAGAACCGCCTGATGTGGTGGAGCCTGCCCGACGACGGCAAGAAGGCCCTGCTGCTGGCCTCGTCCGGTGCGATGCTCAACCCGAGTATCAAGGCCCAGGTCGAACCCGTCGCGGACCAGATGATCCGCGACGGTCAAGAGCCCGACGCCGACACCCTGCCGCGTGTGTTCCCCGCAGGGGATGCGAATTTCCACCCGCCCAAGGGCATGTGCGCCGATGACCTCAAGGCGTGGGCGAGCTCGTCGAGCAACACCTGGGGCTTCGACTGGACCGCGCCCGACACCAGCTCGCTGCGCGCCGCCGAGAAGGGCGAAGGCCGCAACGTCCCGGAGAAGGCATGGACCGACGCGTGCTCTGATGATGCGCTCGGGATCTACTGCGCCCACAGCTTTTTCGTCAACTGCACCAAGGCGGACGGCAAGGCCGAAGACGCCAAACGGTGCCGAGACTGGAACGCCTCGGTCGCGCACCTGTTCGCCGGAACCGCGAACTGGATCGAGCAGAACACCTCGTTCAGCGACCGCGTGAACTCCGCGTTCGGCGCGGCCGCGGACGCCAGCCCGATTTGGCAGGGCGGCAAGTGGGTGACCTCGGCGCTGTCGGGGCTGGCCTCGACCGTCGTCGCGGCCGCGAAGTTCATCGAGAATCCGTCCAGCATCGCCGACGACTGGGCGAACTCCATGAAGCCGGCGGCGATCGACTTCGCCACCAAGGTCCTCAAGGGCCTGTCGACGGGGCACTTCGATCCCGGTTCGGACTGGTTCCTGCGCCTGTACGCGGCCTCGGTCGCGATCGGATTCGTGGTGATGGCCTTCATGTTGGTCTTCGCCATCCAACGCGGCGCCAAGGGCGCCCCACCGCGAGAACTCGCCGAATCACTGTTCGGCTACCTGCCCACCGCGATCTTCCTCGCGATCTTCGCCCCCGCATTCGCCACACTCGTCCTCGAACTCACCAACGCCCTGTCCACCTCGCTGGCCGAATGGGGAGGCACCCCCGCTGGCGAACTGATCAACCACATCGGCGAGTTCAACGGTGCCACCGCAGATTCGTTCCCCGGCGGATCGCTGATGGCGGTTCTGATGTTCGGCCTGCTGCTGCTCGGCGCGGCCGTGATCTGGGTCGGGATGATGCTGCACGAC
This sequence comes from Nocardia sp., assembly GCA_014360565.1. GTDB lineage: Bacteria > Actinomycetota > Actinomycetes > Mycobacteriales > Mycobacteriaceae > Nocardia. The sequence continues at coordinate 24,394 of JACIXH010000008.1, read as the reverse complement.
TACGGCCTGCCGATCGCCGGTGCTGTCTCGGGCATCTCGATCTTCATGATGGTGCACCCCAAATACCGGCACAAGGCGCTGCGCCCGGTGTTCATGTTCCTCGGCCTGGCGTTCTCGGTGCCCGCGCTGTTCTTCGTGCTCGCGGTCATCTTCACCGCCGCGAACGCCATCTACGAACAAGACGCCAGCGGCATGGGGGAGGTCGCCAAGGTCTTCCAGGTCGCCATCGCGATGATCCTGATCGGCCTGGCACCGTGGGCGCTGCTGAAATGGACCCCGATCCTGCCCACCGCCTCGGACTCCGAAGACTTCGGCAACGGCCCCTCCCTGGTCGGCGACGTCGTCGGCTCCGGCGGCAACGCCCTGATGTACGCCCGGATGGGCGGCGGCGAGGGAGTCGGCGGTGAACGTCCCGCCTCACGCACCGACGTCAACATCAACGGCGGCGGAGGCGGCGGCGCCGCAGGCGGCGGCGGGCCGGGCGGTAATGGGGCCGGGGCATCCAACGGCAGCCCCGCCGCAGGCGAGCCCAACAGCGCGCTCGCGCGCACCTACCGCGAAAAGGGCGCAACGAGCAACGGCTCCAGCGCCGTTGGCAGCGGCGTACATCCCGGTGTTCACGCCGGTGGCGAAGCCGCCACGGCCGAGCACGCCGGATCGACGGCAGCCAAGGCCGGAGCTGGCGCGGCCAGCGGCGGCGCGACGATCGCCGCGGCGGTCGGTGTGCAGGCGGTCAGCTCGGCGATCAACAAGGCCAAGGCAGTCTCCGACGACGCGGCACCCCGCGCGGACTCCGACCAGTAGCGGGGAAGGACAAAACCGATGACAACTCAGGTCCACCAGGTGGAAACCCGCACCGCCCAACTCGATCCCGAAGTGCGCCGACGTGGCCTTTTCGGCATGTCCCGCATCATGGTGATCGCCTGGTCGGTGACCGTGGGCACCGCGATCTTGCTGTGGCTGTCGGTGCGTGGATGGCCCGGCGCGATCGCCGGGTTCACCTTGCTCGGCGTGCTGGCGCTGTCCACAACACGCTTCGGCGAGGAACCGTCGTGGGCGCAGCGGCGCGTGCACCGGCTGCGGGAATTCCTGCGCCGCCGCCGTGGCGAGCACATTTTCTGGTCGGTCGCCGATCGTGGTGACCGGACCGGGCGTCCGTCGGCGAACTACGATCCCGACGCCGATCCGGCCTGGGTGCAACCGGTTCCGCTGGGGCGAGTCGAACCGCTGCCTCTCGAGGGCACCGGGTTCGACGGACTGTTCGTGCTGCGTCACTCCAATCCTGGTGAGACCTCGTATCTGTCGGTCCTGATGCAGGTCCAAGGCCTCAAGGGCGGCTTGCGCAGCGCCGCCGCCTACTCCGCGGCCTGGCAGTCGTTCGGGTTCCTCGAAAGTGAGCTCGCCAAGTACGGCAGCCACATTCGCGGCATCCAGCAAATCCACAGGTCGGTGTCCTATGACCTCACCCCTCACCTGCAGTGGTATGCCGACTCCATCGTCTTCAACGGCGACCAGCTCGAGCGGATGGTCGACGCCTACGACTCGGCACTCGATGAGATCCGGCCTCTGGCCGAGGAACACCGCACCTGGTACGTGGTGAAGATCCCCATCGACGACCGGTTCATCTCCGAAGCCGCCGGCCGCGACACCTGGGGTTCGACACGTCGCGCCGAAGTCGGCTGGGCCTCAGTGGTCAAAGACGAACTCGAGCGCTTCGAGAGCCTCGCCCGCAGCGCCGGACTCGGCGAAGTGACCGTGCTCGGTGAACGGCGCACCTGCGCGGTGATCCGATCGCTGATGGACCCGGACTACGCCCTCGACGACGACCGCGGCGCGGATTGGGAATCGTGCTGGCAGAGCTACTTCGGCGACCACGACGCGGTGATCATCAACGGCCGCCACCACACGCGCGTCGCCTACATCCCGCCGGGTGCGATCGCCCCGACGCCGCTGGGTCCGCTGTGGCTGCATCCGCTGCTGGTCGGTGTCGAGGCCGACGAGGGCACCGACGACACCCCACGGGCGGCCACGATCCGAACAGTCAGCGTCCGCATGGATTTCATCCCCGACCGGCTCGCGCGTGCCCAGGCGGTCTCGGACCTGACCCAGGACGCGGCCACCGCGATCAACGAACGCAAGAAGGGAAAGGTCGATGACGGGACCAGCGAAGTGATGATGACCTCGTCGCAACGGCGCCGCCGCGACCTGACCCCTGGCAGCGGGGCACACGGAATGAACTGGGCGATGTGGGTCGCGGTCACCGGCCGCGACGCCGAAGACGTCCGCCGGGCGTGCCTGCGTGTCTCCGACGCGGCGGGCAAGGCCGCGATCTCCAAGCTCGACTGGGAGGCCGACCGTCACGACGTGAACATGATCGCTACCCTGCCGCTGGCCCGCGGAATGGCCGGTAGCAAAGATGCCCGGACCGCGTAGGAGCCTGCGATGACGAAAACGATTTCTGTCGACGAAGTTTCGCGCTTCGGCACGAAGCTGCACTTCGAGTACGACGTGGACGACTCCGCGATCGCACCACCGCGCCGTGAGGTGCCACGCCGCCGCCGTTGGCTCGACCGCGCCGGGTTCTACGAGCCCCGCCCCGAGGGCAGTGCCTCGACCACCCGACAGGGCGAGGCGCTGAACCTGGCGATCTCGCGGATGCCGTCGGGGCATCGCGGTGTCGTCAACGGCATCGACGCCACCAACAACGCGCCGGTGTTCGTCGACCAGTTCACGGCCTATGGCGACGAGATCAGCAACATCAACGTCGCGGTGATCGGCGACATCGGCCAGGCGAAGTCCTCGCTGCTCAAGACCGTATTCACTACACGCACACTGCCTTTGGACCGCCAGGTCATCGTCATCGACAAGAAGCGCCAGTCCGGGCGCGGCGAGTACGGCATCATCGCCGACGCCGTCGGGGTCACGTCGGTGGAGTTCAACACCGGCGCCGGACCTGGGCCGCGTCTGAATCTGCTCGATCCCGCCATCAGTCTGCGCGGTGACCACCGTGGTTCGGAGTATCGGCCCGAGGGCCAGGCCGCGCTCGTGGCCGCGGTTCTGGAAGACACGATGGGGCGCCCGCTCAGCGAGGTGGAGAAGGCGTCGGTCACCAACGCTCTCGACCTGGTGACCAAGGAAAAGCGATCCCGCAACCTTGAGCCGGTCATCGGTGATGTCGCAGCGCGCATGCTCAATCCCCAGAACGGGGACACCGATCTGTTCGGGCCGCTGTACCGCGACGAAGCGACGAGGTGGGGCCGCGACGTCGCGTTGGCGCTGCGGCGGCTGTCGGAAACCGACCTGCGTGGCCTGGTCGACGCACCGACTACCGCCGATGTGAAGGCAGCGCTGGACCATCCGCTGGTGCACATGGATGTCTCGCGGTTGCCCGATTCCGGGCCCGCGCTGCGCGTGGTCATGACGCTGATCAATACGTGGCTGTCGAACCGGCTCGCGGCGCGATCCTCGGCGTTCCAGCAGACCGAGATGCTGATCGAGGAAGGCTGGCATGTCGGTGAGGGCTCGACCGGCCTGCACCTGCGATCGAACATGAAACTCAGCCGTGGCCTGGGTCTGTCGACGGTGACCGCGTTCCACCACATCAGCGACTTCGCCGCCGATTCACCCGCGCGGGCACTGATGCAGGAATCCAGCATCGTCTACATCTACGGCCAGGCCCGCTACGACGACGCGGCCGCGGCCGCGTCGATGTATCAGCTACCCGCCGGCTCGATCGAAACGATCATGCAGCTCGGCCCCGGGTCGTGCCTGCTCAAGATCGGCAGCCGCGACCCGATCCTGATGCGTCACATCCGTTCACCGTTCGAGCGTCAGCTCACCAACACCGATGCCGCGATCAAGGGAAAGGCATGGGCCTGACCATGAGCAGCACAACCAACAATCACGGCACGGCTGAACTGCCGTCACGCCCGAAAGTCCCTGTCCTGTATTGGGCAATGGGCGGGATCGGCACGGTGGCCTGCACCTCGCTGTTCGGCGGCGCCGCGCTCTCTGGACTGCTCTCCGGGCACGGGATGGCCTGGCCTGGCAACATCGTCGCCACGCTGACCAGGTGGACCGACAACTTCGGCGACCCCGCCGCAGCCTGGAACCACGACCCGCGCCCCGGCCCGGCCTGGCTGGTCTACGGACTCGCGGCCGTGATCGCGAGCGCGATGCTGGCGCTGTGGTGGTGGGCGGCCGTGGTGTGGGGTGCCCGCCAAATGCGCCGCCGCGCACCGCGAGACGGTCTCGCGCGCACCAGCGATGTCGCGGGGCTGTTGGGCCGAGACGGCGCGAAACAACACGGGCAGCGGCTACGACCGTCGTTGGCGGGAACGAAACTGAACAAGATCGACGACGACGAACTGGTCATGACGTTGGGAACCAACGTCGCCGACGGCGAGCCGATCGCGATCCGCCCCAACGACAGCCTGCTGATACTCGGCGGCTCGGGCCAGGGCAAGACCCATCGCACCGGCATCAAGCCGGTACTCAGCGCACCCGGATTCGTCCTGTCGACCTCGACGAAAGCCGACGTCCTGCGCGCGACCTGCCTGCACCGCCAAAACAAGGGCGACGTCGCGGTATTCGACCCCGAAGACCTCGCACCCGGCTGGCCGAACAAGGCTCGCTGGTCACCCCTGGCAGGCAGCGAAGACCCCGACACCGCCATCCGACGTGCCGGAGCCATCGTCAGCGGACGCTCTGGCGGCGGAGACGCAGACTCCGAGGCCTCGCGCTTCTACAGCAGCCGGGCGACCACCTTGATCAAGAGCTACCTGCATGCCGCAGCCGTCGACGGACGCCGCATGTCCGACGTGCGCCGTTGGTCGGGGGTGTCGAAAAACCGTGAGGTCATCCAGATCCTGGAACGGCACCGTCCCGACTGGGCCGCCGAATTCGCCCAGGCGACCGAAGGCGGTGACCCGAAGACGCTGGCCAACATCATGGCGACCGTCGCCGGCATCCTGGCGCCTCTCGGATCACCGAAGCTGATGGCCGCGGTCGACGTGGATGCCGACGAGAGCCTGAACCTCGAGTACCTGATCGGCGGATCCAACAGCCTGTACCTGCTCAGCGAAGGCCAATCCGAGAGCATGGCCCCCTACATCGCCGCGATGGTGACCGAAGTCCACTACCTGGCCAAACGCACCGCCGACCGCATGCCTGACCAACGCCTGGACCCGTTCATGCGCATGGTCCTCGACGAGGTCGCCAACATCGCCGCGGTGAAGAACCTCGGTGGGATGCTCACCGACAGCGGCGGCCGGGGAATCCAGATGGTCCTCTACGTGCACGGAAAGAACCAGCTCGTCAACAGGTTCGGCACTGCGGCAGCCCACCAAATCTTCGAGTCGATCAGTGGCCGACTCGTGATTCCCGGCTTGATGTCGCAGGAGCTGCTCGAGGACACCTCGAAACTGCTGGGGACGGTGCAGAGTTGGCGAACGGTGCCAGGCACGGGTGACCAATGGCGCGACCAGCCGATCGAGCGGCCGGTCATGTCGCCCGAGGCGATCCGCACCATGCCCGAAGACCAGGCGCTGCTGGTCTACCGCAACCAGCCCGGCGTGCTGCTGCACATCCCGGCCTGGTGGGAAGACGGTGACCGCACGACCGGCGAGGTGGTGCGTGCGTCGCAGGCCCACTACGACAAGATCATCGCCGCCGGTCAGATCATCGACACCGGCGCACCCGAGTACGACACCCATCACGGCGTGGAAGTGCTTGATCTGACCAAGGGTTGGCGCCGGTGACCGACACCGACCGCACCCTCGATCCGAAAGCACTGGCCGAGCTCCTGCCGTGGTTCGGCCAAGACGGAGTGATCGGACCGGCCTGGCCGGTCGACCAAGCCTGGTCATTTCGGCATATGCCCCGCGAGCGAGCGCTCTCGGTGTGGGTCGAACTCACCGACTGGGTCGAATGGTTGGTCGACCGCTATCAGCTCGGAATGGTGATCAAGGGCTGCTGGTATCGACACGATCCGGTGGTCGAGGAGCTGTTCGCGCTGATGGTCGCCCACAAGGCCGCCTACCGAGCAGGCTCGCCCACCGACGACTTCCGCGACGCCCTCACCGCCTTCCACACCCAATGGTTCTGGCCGGTGCTGCGCCGGATCAGGGAAGAGACGTGGATGGAGTCCTGCACCCGCGACAAGTGCACCGATACCTACACCGCCCCACGACCGCTGTATCGCGACAACTTCGGTGGGATCGAGGACTGGATCGCCGCCGATGTGGCCGACCGACCCGATGCCGTGCTCGATGAATCCGGCACCGCTGGCCCGTCCGAGCCGTCGGTCACCACAATGAGCGTCGAGGCGATGGTCACCGCCCGCAACGCCCAACTGGCACAGCCCACCGATCCCGACGACGTCGACAACGCTCTGTCCTACGGTGGCGCGATCTGGGACTACGACGAAACCGCCGATCTGTACCGACGTCGGCGATCCACGGGCTGAGGCCACCCATGAACCGCGGACCGCCACGTTCACTGTCGACCTGGTCGACTTCTCGCAGACCAGCCCGCCCGGCACTGCGAGATCAGACCAGGAACCCAGTGGTGGTTCGCCGGAATCGGTGCTCGGGGCGCGACCAGCCCGCCCGGCCCGCGCCCCGGGCACCGCATCCAATCCCGAAACGTTCGACAGCTCAATCCATCCCGCGAAGGGGACACAGAATGCAGACACACGAGTTCACCATCGCCGGGCGACACATCACCACCGCCGACCCCGATTGGCAGCTCGCCCTCGCCGAAGCCCGCCGCACCAAAGTGCGGCCACGTTGCTTGTGCACCCGCGACGGCGTGGAGATGTACATCGCCAGCGTCGGCGACCACCTCATCGTCAAACGGATGCCGATGTCGGGCACCGGCCACGCACCCGGCTGCGACTCCTACGAACCGCCACCGGAGCTGTCCGGATTGGGCCAGGTGCTCGGCGCCGCGATCAACGAAGGCACCGAGGAAACAACCCTCAAACTCGCCTTCGCCCTGACCGTTTCCGGCGCGGGCTCGCCCCCGGCCTCCGAATCCGAACCCAGCGACTCGGTCACCGCGGATCCGGCGAAGCTGTCGATGCGCGCCACCGTCCACTATCTGTGGGAGCAAGCCGAATTCAACCGGTGGGTTCCGGCGATGGCGGGCAAACGGTCCTGGTCGGTCGTGCGCCGCCACCTCCTGGCCGCCGCGCGCGGCAAGATGACCAAGGGCGCCCCGTTGGCATCGAGCCTGTACCTGCCCGAGCCGTGGAACGACGCGCGCAAGACCGAACTGTCGGCCCGGCGGGCGCAGGTGATGACCGCGATCTCCGATACCTCTAAAGGCCGACAGAAATTGTTGTTCGTCCTGGCCGAGGTCGCCGCTATCGCCGAGGGCCGACTGGGGTGGAAGATGATGCTCGCCGAGCTGCCCGGTTTCGCGTTCCTGCTGCCCGACGACCTGCACAAGCGGATGCGTAAGCGCTTCGGTGTCGAGCTCGAGCTGTGGGAGGCCGACGAACAGTCCCGGCTCATCGTGGCCGGAACCATCAGCGCAAACCGTGCCGGGGTGCCGACCTTTCACGAGCTGACCTTGATGCCGGTGACCGAGAACTGGATTCCCTACGAGTCGGTCACCGACAAGCTGCTGCTCGACCACCTCACCGATCATCGGCGCACGTTCGTCAAAGGCCTGCGCTACAACCTCGCCGACGCCAAAGCTCTCGCCGCGGCCGTGCTCACCGACACCACGCCGGCCACCGCGCTGTACCTGGCCAGTGGTGATCAACAACGCCAGGCCGTCGACGAGCTGATCGCCGAATCCGACGTCGACAGTTGGGTGTGGGATCCCACCGCTGATCTGCCCGCGCTGCCACCTGCCAGCAGCCGGGGTTAGTCGATACATCTTCTGTAGCAACAGATTCGGGCCGCCTGGCCACCATCCATCCGGGAGGAAATGACGTGACGAACCCCCAGCCCAGCGCCGAAGACCAGGCAGCGGCACTCGACGCTGCTCTGCTGGCGAACCGCTCGTGCACCCAGACCGGTCAGGTGTTCCTCGCCGCCACGACGCGTGTCCTGGCTAGCGGAGGCGACCGGACCGAATTGCTGGTGCCGCTGCAGAACTGGCGTCGCGCCGTCGGCGATGTCTGCCAGGCGGTGCGTGGCTTCGTCGGCGAGTGCGGTCCGGACGGGCCGTCGCCGTCGCTGCTCGACGGGGCGACGCCTCCGCGTGAACTGTGGTCGACTGGTGTCGAGACCCTGACCGCGACCTTTCCCACCGAGCTCGACGCGTGGGAGGCGACTTTCGCGGCCGGGGTGGTCGGCGGCATCGGCGGCACCGAGCAGGGCCAGGATGATCCCGCGCTCCCGATCCTCGACGCGCTCGCGCGCCTGCAGGACTTCCTGACCGAGAAGTGGATGGATCGCAACGTCGAGGCCACCACCGAGGCCTTCGAACAGCATCAACGCGCGCACGGCGGCACGGTCTCCACCCGTTCGGAGATCACCCCGGTCGGCGGCAAGCGCACCGAGATCAAGCTTGAGTTCAGTCGTTCGGACATCGACGAGAAGTCGCCGGATCGCACGATGGCGCCCCGGTGACGGACTCGGTTCCGACAGGGCTTCGTGGCCAGCCGTGAATGGCGTCGAACCACGCGCCCGTTCATCAATTTCGGCATCACGTTGACCCGCGACGAGTCGCCGCTGCACCGCGCTGTCGATGCCGCCATCGCCTCGTGGCTCCCGAGCGCGGTCGATGTCGAATCCGGGTACGGGCATCCCTGGTACGGGAGCTTCTTCGTCACCGAGGTGATCAACGGACTCGGCTTCGACGCTGTCCACCGTTCCGCGCGCATCGAGATCACGGCCCTCGACGAGTCACCACATCGCACATTCGGGTGGGTGCTCGATGGAACAGACCTGCCGCCCGCCCTGATCTGGCTGCCCACCACCGGCGAGGTCGTCGACCTGATGAGCGGAAACCCGTTCCTGGAACCGGGTGTCGGGCCCTCCTTGTTCACCGACATCACCGATCCGGAACCCGGCACGACGTTGACGCGCCAGTCCGACTCGCGGCGCACCACCTACACGATCGTCGACGACATCGACCGGGCAGGACTACACGATCTGAGGTGCCGGGCGATCGAGGAATTCGTGGCCACCGAGATCCTGCCCAACCCCGCCTTGGCGAAATACCGGGCAGCCTGACCATCGGACGGCAGCTGAGCCAGTGCCCCAAGCGGGCTCAGCTGCCGTAGAACATCACCGGAGAACGCAAGGACTCGGCACGTGGGGTCCAGTCACCGACCCGATCCCGTTGGGTCGGCGACAGGACACGCTCACTGTCCACCGCCGAGCTGCTCACGTAGTTGCTGCTCGCCCTGCTCGAGCAGGGCACGGACCTGACCGTAGGCTGTCAGGTAGTCGGTCGTGGTGGGTTCGGTGCCCGCCCCAGCGCGGGTGCGAGCCGCCTGTTCGGCCTGGTCGCTAAGTTCCCGTTCGACCTCGCCCTCCAGCACGTGGGTAGCCTCCTGGGTGCGGGCGGCAGCTGCTTCCACAGGATGGGTTCGCTCCCAGTCGATGGCTGCGCGGGTGGCCTGGGCCAGCAGCCGCGAGCGGCACGCCGCCGCGATCCATTCCGACAGATTCGCGCCGCCCGCGTCCTGGATCCGGGCCAGCAGCGCGTCATCGAGGGAGATCGTTATGGTCGCCATGCGCGACAAGGGTAGGCCGCCCTCCGTGCTCTGACCCGGAATCGAACGCCATTTATTCGGCGATCTTGAATTTCCTGGTGTACCGGATTTCCTGAAAACTCTCGTACTCGCCTTCACGTCCGAGGCCCTTCAACAGCGCCTCGAACTTCTTCGCGTTCAGCGTCGGCACCAGTGACTGTTCGAACAGTTCCGGTTCCCGGGACTCGATCAGGTTCGGGCTGATGCGGCGGCTCTTGACGTCGGTCTGCCAGGTGGCTATTCCGTCGATGCCCGCGGCGGTGCCTATGGTGAGTTTGAGTTCGGTTTCCACTCGCGCCCGCGCGGCGACAGCCCGGTCGAACTCCTGCTTCGCCCGAATCTCCTCGTCATGCAGCTTGATCCACTGAATCCGCAGCTCGCGGGTCTGTTCGCTGCTGGGCAACACGGTCGAGTCCGGTTCGATCGCTTCCAGCTCCTCGGTCCTGCGCTGCTTGGGCAGCTCCTCGGTGACCCAGGCCCGGCAGTCGGAGAACAGTTGCGCGGCTTCAGTTTCGGTGAGGTGGTAGATCTCGGTTCCGCCTTCGGTGCTGCGCCGATGGCCCCACACGTCCTTGATGTGCAGTTCGAGGGCCTTGTGCTCGTCGGTTTCGATGGCATCGAACAACTTCAACGGCTGGTCGCACGAGGTTTGCAGCGAGGATCTGCGCTTCTCGGGCGTCATCGTGGTCTGGCCGATCTTGAATTTCTCCAGCGCCCCGAGGCGAAATGCGTAGATATATCCCACTGTGCTGAATTCCTTTGCATCGATGAACCGTCGGGCAACGATCACCCGATCTGCGTGCAGATACTCCCACACTTCACCCGCAATGCACATTCGAATTGTATTAACTTCTTTTCACATAAAGGAAGTTTTGAGAATAATGCTGTAAATGAAGTTTCGGATGGCCAGTTACAAAAATGGCCCACCACACCTCCATGAGAGCCGAACGAGCGCGGCCCGAATATGCCGGACTCGGGCCGCGCGGCCTGCGGTCACTCGTCGGGGAATCGGTCGGCCAGTTCCTTGCGGGCGCGGTCGCGGATGGCGTGGTACTCCTCGTCGGTGAGGTCGGCGGCGAACTGCATCGCGAGCAGGATCTCTTCGAGGGTCTGGACCCTGGGTGGGCGTTCACTGGCGCGGATCAGCCGGATGTAGCGCTCGAGATGGTCCATGGCCTCGTTCTGGTCGGCGCGCCACAGCCAGGCGAACAGGCCGCCGAAGTCGTCGCCGATGTGCAGCAGGCCGCCGTCGGCGGCGAAGCTCCACGGCGAGTGCTCGGCCAGATAGGAGAAGAAGGTGTCGAGCAGGGTCTGGCGGACCGGGAACGGCATGTCGGTCGCCAGCGAAGTCAGGACGGCTTCGGGTCGGCGGTTGGCGCCGACGTAGACGCGCCGGCCGGGGTTGGCGGCGACGTACTTGATGAGCTTGGTTGCCTCGGCGCGGAATTCGCTGACCGGCATCACGTTCGGGAGAGTCACGTCTTCACGATAGCGTGCTTGTACATAGAGATGTACAAGTTCATGGACATCTCTATGTACAAGTCGTGAGGTCATCGGGATGTCGTTCCAGAACATCACTCGTTCAATCCGATTCTCGATCCTGGCTTGCTATCGTTCACGCAGGTGAAAGGCCCTTTGTGCAGTTGATGGCTTCGTCACCACAGGCGTCGATACCAGATCGTGAGAATCACCTCACCAAAAAAGTATCCACAACAGTATCCCCGGTCGGTACCCTGGTGGTATTCAGATTGAACGGAGGTACGCACCATGGGCGCCACAATGTCGTCGATGAAAGTGGAACAGTCGGTGCGTGAGCGCGTGAGCACTCTGGCTCAGGCAGAGGGCCGCACCGTCTCCCAGACCCTCGAGCAGCTGCTCGACGAGCACGATCGCCGTCAGCGGTTCGCCGCCGTCGCCGCGGCGTATGCCGAGGTGGACGCGGGCTACGTCGCCGAGTTCGATGCCTGGGACGACACCCTCGAAGACGGCCTGGACGAGACTCGGTGAGCGCCGCACAGGCGTATCGACCTGGGGATGTCATCTGGACCGATCTTTCCCCCACTCAGGGAAATGAACAGCAGGGGAGGCGACCGGCCGTGGTCATTTCCACGGCCGACTACCTGCGCACGGTGCGCAATCTGGTGGTCGTCGTGCCGGTGACCACCACCGATCGCGGCTGGCCGCACCACGTCCAGCTTCGCGGCGACGACCTCGGGCTGACGGAGATCTCGTTCGCCATGACCGAGCAGCCTCGCACGATCAGCGTCCAGAGAATCAAGAAGGTGGCCGGTTCGGTGAGCCCGCAGAACCTGGCAGTGATCCGGCGGTGGATCAGCGACTTCACGGTCATGGAGGGCTGACTAGTGCAGATTTCATGGGCGGGATTGACTTCGCTGATCGGGCGAGCCGGAAAAACGAGCCCGTCTCCACGGACCCAGGCCTTGCGCCCTGCCAATGAGCAGCAGCGGGCCCGCCTCCAAGCTGCAATGGATCGCACTGGAGTCGAGTCGTTCCACGCCTGCGGCCGCAACGGCCTCATGACCGATGAATGCGTCGACGAGATCATCCAACTCCTCGATGATCTCCCCGAAGAATTCGTCACGAAGCCAGATCCGCGCCCCGCGGGCTGACTTGAGCCTCACCCGCCAAAGCCCCTAGCTCAAAGGCGATTCCAGCTTCATCGCTACCAAAGCCAGCAGGTGCACCAGGCGCTCGACCACGCTGTCCCAGTCCTGGGCAGCTTCGGCGAACAGAGCCTCACCCGCGGCCTGGTCGTCATTGGCGCGAGCGGCGATCAGCCGCATCGCTTACATGTCGGCCTCCACCAGATTCGGTATGTTCGCTGGCATTTCGTCGGGAACGTAGGCGTTCGGTGGGGGCGGGACAATGCTGAACAACTCATCGATCCACAGCAGGCACGCTTCGATGATCACCGAATTTCGGCCCACACGCAGCATCTCGGTCAGATGCGCCTCCGCTTTTTCCACGTCTTGGTCGATCATCGCGCCGAGCGCCTTGCGGGCTTGCCGACGCCACACAGGCTCTTTGGTTTTCACTACCGCACCCCTCCAGAGAAACCGTACTGCTGAGGTGCACGTTACGTGGCCTGCCGCGCTTCCTCCCCAGAGGCCACACGCACGGTGTGACACCGATATCGTTGCTGTGCAACAACTTCCCAACAGAATGAGGAACAGCATGTTGTGCGCGCACAAGCCGCTCTGGGCGTTCCAGGCTGTCGTCAGCGGTCGGGGAGAGACCGGCGATCTTCTCTGCATCCCGACATGCCGAGAGTGCGCTCCTTCGGTATGCAACGAGGCCGTGCGCGCGACAGGCGAGCCCGCGACCCTGCGAACGCTCGACATCGGCGCCGCCGGCCTGGAGATCAGTTGAGACGAACGCGGTTGTAGCCGGGTAGTGGCGCCGCTTCTTAGATGTCGATTCCGCGGTCGTGACCGGGCCCGTCGGGGTTGATGGACCGACGACGGCGTTCGGCTTCGAGTTCTTGCTCGCGGCGCTGCTCGGCGGCGCGCCGTTCTGCGGCGGCGGCCTCGCGAGCCCGAAGGTGTTCGGCCTGCTCGGTGAGCTGGTCCCAGGTATGGGCCTGGTTCTCGTCGGCCGGTCGGTCACCGAGCAGTCGGTCGGTGTCGGTGATCCCGTGCTGTTCGCGCCAGGCGGCGACGTGACCGGCGGTTTCCATCCATTCGGCCCGCGCAATCGGGCGGCGCGGGACCGGTCCGAGATCGGTTGCCCAGCCCGGTTGTTCGACGGCGGCGAGGTCGGCCAGAGCTGCGGTGCGTTCGGCGATGGCGGCGTAATGGCGGCGCGCGAGCTCGGCGTCCGCGCTGGTGTCTTCGAGCGCTGGGGGAGCGGGTACCCAGGCCGGTGCGCGGCGGTCGGGGTCGGTCCCGCTGGCGAGGTCGGCGCGGTGGATGGTGTCGAGGTAGGTCGCCACCGACTGATCCATCGGGGTAGCGGCGGTGATGTCGACGGGGGTGGTGCGCGCTTCGATCGTCGTAACCGGAGTCGCCGATTCGGCGTGTGAGGGTGGCTCGGCGTCGTGGTCGACGGCGTCTGTGCGCATCCGCAGTTCCTGCTTGGCCTGGTCTGCGGCGGCGCGCAGCTGGTCGGCGTGGGCGCGGGCCGCGGCCGCGTCGGCGGCCGCGCGCTGCTGTTCGGCGGCCAGGTCGGCGGCGGCGTTGTCGGCGGCCAGGGTCGTGTATTGCTCGAGCATTGCGGTGAGTTGGGTGTGTTCGGGGCTGTCGGCGTCGAGCCCGGCGAGCTGGTCGCGGACATGCAGGGCGACCGGATCCAGTTCGGGCGAGGCGAACGGGTCCGGTTCCTTCTGCGCGGCGCGTTCGGCGGCCGCGCTGGCGTAGGTGGCCTCGGTCTCGGCTTCGCGCCAGGCGCGTTCGGCCAGGTCGGCCGCGACCGCCCAGGGGGTGATGGCGTCGGCGTGGGCGCGCACGTAGGCGGTGAGTTCGTCGTCGACGATCTGTCGCAGGGGCATGGCCGCGTCGACGGCGGACACCACGTCGCGGATGCGGTGGCGGGCGGCCGCGAGAGCGGAATCGACGCTGGTGCTCGCTGTCGGATCGAACGCGCCGGATTGGTTGTCGTCGCCGGATCGCCCGACGACGGTGGTCATCGCGGCGTCGATCGCGGCCTGCGTGGGCGTGGTGAGCTGCTCGAGTTCGGCGGCCGCGACGGTGCGATCGACGCCGGTGGAGACCGTGCGATCGTCGAGTGCGGCGCTGCGGGCGCGGGCGAGGCGACCCTGCAGGCGAACCAGGTTCTCGCGGGCGGTGCTGAGGTCTGCCAGGGCCAGGTCGCTACCGAGCATCCGCACGTATTCGATGTCGCGCCAGTCGGCAGGCAGCCGGTCGCCGGCGGCGGTGTCGAGGGCTTCGCGGGCAGCCAGAACGGCGAGACGCTGGTCCTCGGCGACGTCGGTCGCGTAGTCGAGGTGGCTCTTGGCCGCGTGCACTTCGGCGGCGACGTGCCCCTGGTTCGCTTCGTCGGTGACCGCCCGGTATTGCTCAAGAAGGCTATTGAGTTGTGCACGGGTGGCGGGGTCGGCGTTCGAGTCGTCGACCTTGCTTTGCAGGAAGTCGAACCATTGTTCGTCGGCGGCTTCGGGCTGCAATTTCAGTGCCTGGTGATAAGCGTCCTCGGCTTCCACCACTACGGCCTGTGCGTCGGTGTAGTCCTGTTCGGCTTGACGCAATTCATGGGTCAGCGGCGCAAGCTCGCCGACGCGGGTGCGCAATTGATCCAGCAATGGCTCGAGCGCGAGTTCGTGCGGGGTCGCATTATCGACGAGTGCATGCGTCAGGTACCAGACCTGATCTTGCGCGGCCTGGAATTCCGCACGCAGTCGGGTGACGCGCTCGATGTGATCGAGTTCGGGATAGGCCAGCGTTGTCGAGCGCTCGCCGATCCAGTCGTCGACGATGTCATCGATGATCTCCTCGCGAGTAGCCGGCGAGGGGCGCGCCGCGGCGCGTTCGCGCCAGTCCGGGCTGTCGTCGGGCAGGTCGAGGATGCGGCGGCGCAGTTCGTCGGCGTAGTCGGCGACCGCGGTGTCCATACCCGGGAATTCCGGTGGGATCGGTGCCAGACCACGCGGCATGTCGAGGTCGTCGAGGGCGCGGAACCGGTCCGTCACCGGCTCGACGGCGAGGATGTCGGTGCCCAGCGAGAGCTGGGTGACGTAATCGGTCAAGGCTTCGTCGTCACCGACGGTGACCGACAGTGTCGCCACGGCAGGGGCGTCAACGGTGGTGTTGACGAGGTGGGTAGCGATCCACTGATCGGCGCGCCAGCGAAGAAGTGCTGCGGGGTCGCGTGCGGACATCAGGCTTTCGCCGTGGTCGCGGCCGCCGTTGCTGGAGATGTCGAGCACGAGCGCGCCGGTGTCGAGGCGGTGAGCTTCGGCCAGGGCAAGGGTCTGCAGCAGGGAGCCGAAAGTGCGGCTGTGCCGCACGGACCGACCCAGCACTTCCGGCAGGGCGCGGTCGATCAGGTGACGGCTGCGCGCGTCGGTCAGTTCCTGGACGTAGGCGTTGAAGTCGGCGCGCATCTTGCGACGGCGCCCATGTGGATCGGGGTGTGCGGTGTCGTAGGCGTGGAGTGCTTCCTCGATCTGTTGCTCGGACGAGGGGACCGGGGTGGCGTGAGCCGATGTCGCGGCGGCGCCACCGAGCAGTCGGACGCGCAGTTCCTCGGCGTAGTCGGCGACTGCGGTGTCCATGCCGGGGAACCGTGAGGGGACCAGCGGCAGGCCTTCGGGTTCGGCGTCACGGACCGCATAGAACCGGCCGCCGCGCCGGGTAGTGGATGCCTCTGGCTCGATGCTGAGCCCGGCTGCTGCGGCAGTGAGCGCGTCGATGTCGCTGAACGCGTTGACGGCGAGGGTCTCGACGTGGGCTGTGGTCGTGCTGGGCACATCGGTGAGTCGATCAGCGATCCATCGGTCGGCGCGTGAGCGCAGCAGCGCGGTGACATCACGGGCCGTCAGCAGGGTCTCGCCGTCGAAGTCGCGACCGAAGTTGGTCGCGATGTCGTTGATGAGGACACCGGTGTGGAGCCGGTGTTGGTCGGCGATGGCCAGGGTCCGCAGCAGCGTTTCGAGGTGCTCGCTGGCTTCTACCTCGTGCCAGATGACGACGGGCAGGGCGCTCTCGAGGAGGTGGCGGCCGCGCTGTTCGGCGAGGTTCTCGGTGATCTCGTCGTAGATCGCCCGCAGCCTGACGGGGTCGGAAATGCGGGCTTGTTCTTCACGCATCACCTCGGTCGCGGTGATGTTGTCGTCCTCGCGCGCCATCACGCGCTGCCAGAGCTGGGCTGCGGTGGGTGGTTCGTCGGGGTCGCCGGGCTGGCGTTCGTCGCCGGGCTCGGGCACCGAGTCGGTGGCCATGAACACTTCGTTGTGCTCGGCGCCTCGGGTCAGACCGACGTAGGCGAGCGCTCTGCCGAGCGTCGCATTCATCAGCAGGTAGGCCCGTTGGACGGTCATGCCTTGCGAGCGGTGGACCGTGGTGGCGTATCCCAGCTCAAGATGGGCCTTCACGTAGTCGGCGGGCAGGTTGATCGTGCCGCGGTGACTCAGCCCCGAGACGGTGACCGATCCGTCGTCGTGGATCTTGCGGATGGTCCACAAATCGCCGTTGTCGATCGGTGTTCCGCGCCGCTTTCCACCGGTGATGCGGAGTCGGTTGTTGTTCTTGCGGGTGACGACGCGGTCGCCGATCCAGCCGGTGTGCCCGTCGGCCAGGGGGATCTTGGGGCCTTTGGTCTCGATCTCGCCGGCCAGCGCGAGCGCGGATTGCGCTGCTCCGTTCAGTGCCGCAACGTCGTGGAGGGTGGCGGCCATCATGAGGCTCTTGGTGCCCTCGGCCTGGTCTGCGAGGTAGTGGGTGAGGATCTGGGTGCGCAGATCATCGGTCATTCCCACGTTGATGCGGTGGTTGTCGGAGTACCACTCGAACGCCTCGCGGGGGTCGCCGTTGCGCACGTGCAGGCTGGCGGTGGCTTCGCCTTCGGTGGCGAACCGGACTACCGCGTTGAGTTCGGGGGCGCGGGTTTCGCGCGCGATCAGCCTCATCATGCCGCCGGATTCGACAGCTGAGAGCTGGTAGGGGTCGCCGATGTACTTGACGACGGCGCCGTGTTCGTCGGCGATCTTCTGCAATCCGAGCAGGTTCGCGGTCGAGGCCATGGCGGCTTCGTCGACCAGGATCATCGTGCCGCGGGTGATGCCGGAGTCGCCGCCCATCCGAACTTTGGTGAGCAGACTGTCGATCGTGCGGGCCTGCACGCCGATATCGTCGGAGAGAACTCGGGCTGCGGCGGCCGACGGTGCCAGGGCGACGACGTCGCGGCCGTCGTTGCGCCAGGCTCGAACGGCTGCGGTCATGGCGGTGGTTTTGCCTGCACCAGCGGGTCCGATGGCGACGTCGAGGCGCATTCCTGATGTGCACAGGTGCTGGACGATGCGGCGCTGGCCTTCGTTGAGGCGGTAGGGCTCGCTCGGATCGCGGGTCTTCTCGGCTTCGATTTCGACGATGGCGCGGTCGACTGCTGCCCGGTGGACGAACTCGGTCGTCGGTGTCTGCGCGGCCTCGCGCAGGTGGTTCTCGGCGGCGAGCACCTCCTCGCTGGTGTAGCGGATCGTGGTGATCGACTCGGTGGTGAACTCACTTTCCCCGCTGCTCCGTTGCAGGCTGGGCGGCACGACGTCGGGATCAATGGTCAGCTGCAGGCTGTGCCCGTCACGAACGGCACGCACTACTTCGGCGATGGCGGCGTTCTGCGCGGCGGTGCTGGGGAAGTCGCAGCGGCCGAGCCGGTCGAGTGTTGCGCTGCGAATGTGGGACTCAGTCCAGGTCGCTCGACGGCGCGCGACGGTCTCGGTGACCTCCTTGGCGATGCGCTCGGGATCGTAGATTCGGTCCTGTCGTGCGGCCAGCTCTTTGTCGACGGCAGCGAGAATCCCGCTGTCCCGCTCGGGGTGAAGCAGCTCGCGCACTTCGTGGGCTGCCGCGTAGCGTGCCTGCTCATCGTCGAACTGGCACCTGTCCAGGCAGGTGTGCAGGGTCTGTTCGAACCGGTCGACCCCCGCACCGATGACCCCCAGCTTGCCTCCGAGGTCGGCGCCGACGGTGATAGCCACCCGCTCGGCGTCGAACGGGCGCAGGGCGGTGGGGTCGGTGTGCCAGCGCAGAACCTGGGCTGCGAACTCCGCGCCACTGACGTCCTCGCCGATGATGGGGCGGGCCTTCTCGTCCCACTCGGTGACCATTTCGCGCAGCGACTTCGGGATCGGCTTGGCGTCGCGAGTGTCCAGCGTGGCCTGCTGCGACAGCTGGATCTGGACCTTCTTCGATGGGTCGCGCCCGTGCGTGGCCCGGTATTCGGCGACGAGTTCCTCGGTGCGGCGAACGATGTCGGCTCGTCGAGAGAACAAGTCGCGCAGCTCTGAGGGCACATCGGCGATCTCGAGGACCGGCTGTTTGTTGGGTCCGTGCGAGACCGCCTCGAACTCGAACCCGATCTCTCGCTTCAAGTAGCCGACGATCATGGCGTTGTACTGCGAGCTCAGGGCGGTCCCGCCGGCGAACAGAGCCCGCGCGTCGAGGGAGCTCCACTTGCCGTCGGAACCCAGAACCTTGGTGCTGATCACGGCGTGTGTGTGGGGATTCGGGTCGCCGGTCCGGTTGTCATGGTGGTCGAATCGGGCGACGGTGAGGCCGGAGGTGTCGATCTGGCGGATGCCGCCGCGGCCGCGACGAGCGAGGGCGAAGTGCTCCTCGGCCCACTTCAACGTGTCGTCGACCGCTTGGCGGTGGCACTCGTAGATGCGCTTGCGCAGCACATCATCGGCCAGTCCCCACAGCACCGACACTGACTTGGTCGGTGTGAAGACGCAGTCGAATCCGGTGACCGCGCGCCTGGTCTGCTTCTTCTCAGCACCCAGCGCGGCGTTGATCTCCGCCTTGGTCGGCTTCCGACCGAGCTTGCCGCGGAGCTGTTCGTGCGCAGCGTCCGTGCGCAGGATCATGCGTTCGTCGTGGGTGGGGCGACGCATCTTCTTGGTCATGAACTCGTCGACTCGCGTGGCGTAGAGCTGCGCGATCGCGGTCGGCTTGGATCCGAACTCGCTGAGCATCGGGCCGATCTGCGCGGCCTCGATCGCATCGCGGGCGGACTTTCCCGCCTCGATCGCCTCCTGGATGATCCGGTCGGCGTCGGGATGCAGCCCCTCGCCGTAGAGGGCTTGCATCTGAGATTCGGTGACCTCACCGGTCAAACCCATTGCTTCGGACCCGGCACCCCACCAGGTTCCTGGAGGGGTGCCGTGCTCGGTGTAGTAGTCAGTGAGATCGCGGGAGCGGTCGCGGTCGCGATCCTGCGTCGCGACTTGACGTGTCAAGTACTCATAGCCATCACCGGCGTGGAGCGGGTGAGGGCCGGACATCATGGCCCCAGAGTAGCCCGCTACGGCGGCCACGGAAAGCGCTGAGACCTGGAAATCCACGATGGTGCAGAAGGTGTGTCCGCTCTCTTGGCTCGCCGCGTGCGGTTCGCGGCGAGTGCCCTTCCCCCTCCGAACCGGTTGGGTTGAGGGCGCTAGGCCGCTCGCGGCCGGTCAATGGTGCTAGGTGAGCTGCGGTGATCTGGGTTACCGTGGTTGCTCTGGACGCTCCGGGGTCGGCTCGGGCGTTTGCAACCGCTAGGGAAGGGTCGGACGGTGGCAGCAACAACGGCTGAGGCACGGAAGGCAGCGCGGCTACGCGCGGCAGAGAAGGCCAAACAGGATTTCGAGCGACTGACGGCAGTCACCAAACTGCTCGAGGAGTACTACGTACTCGCCGACACCTCGGCCGACAAGCTGACGCAAGCCGAGCAGCGGCGTGACGAGGCGATCGCGCGGGCGCAAGCCGAGTACGACAAGGCGACGGCAACCCTGCTGCCCGATCAGGGCGCGGTGGTGCGCAAGCTCAAGGGTCTCGGCCTGACCGAGTCCGAACTGGTCGACAAGCTCGAGGTGACCGCCTCGGAGGTGCGCAAGTTGCTGCGCGCGGCCGACGACGGCGGCGACGCCGGGGAAGACGGCGCGCCGAGCAAGAGCAAGGCCGACGCGACGAACTCGGGCGGCAAGGCTGCCGCGTCGTCGTCGCCGGACGCTGCGAGCAGCAAGGGCGACAAGGTGGCCGACTCCGCGAGCAAGGGCGAGCAGCCGGTGGTGACCGGTGACAGCACTTCGGCCGACGGTGACGGCAGCAGCACAGTGCAGGCGCTAGACGACGGCGGGCCGGTGCCGGCTAGCTCGACGTCGGCCACGGCGTAGCGGGTGATGTCGTGGCCTGGCAGGGGCGCGCGCTCGTTGTCGCCAACGCGGGTGAGGCCGCGCGGTTCGAAGCGAAGATAGTTCGGGGGCCTCGGCGCGCGGACTGCTGGGTGTGGATCGGCGCCATCGGGGATGACGGCTACGGCCGGTTCTCGATACAGCGAGACGGACGCGAACACGTCGTGCGTCCGAGCCGGTACGCCATCGCCTACTTCACCGGTGAGCCGGTGCCGCCGGGACTGATCGCCATGCACGACCGGTGTGACAACCCGATCTGTGTGCGGGCGGGGGTCGTCGACGATGTCGCGCCCCACGTCGTACTCGGCACGCAATCGGAGAATCTGGCGTCGATGGGTGACAAGGGCCGGGGCGGGGGCGGACGTCGGCCGCGCTGGCATCACGACGGACTGAGCCGCGCCGAGCGGGTCGCGCGATCGAAAGCACTGCGCGCGGCGGTGCGCGACGGGTGGGATGAAGCCAAGGTGTTCGCCGCGCTGGCGATCGGTGCTCAGCCGGGGCTGTTCGGTCCCGAACTCCTGCGCTCCTCGCCGGTGCAGGCGCTAGACGGCCAACTCGTAGAGCGGGAGGGGTAGGGCAATGTCGTTTCTCGTGGGATTGGTGGCGCTCGTCGCGTTGGCGGCGCTGTTGGCCTGGGCGATCGGCAGCGTGATCGCGCGAGTGGTGGGCGCGCTGCTCGTGCTGGATTCGCTGCTGAGTTTGTCGGCGGGCATCCTCGTGCCGGGTCGACTGGTGTTCGGTCTGCTGTACCTGGTGCTCGGTGCCGGGCTGTGGCTGCTCGGTCACCGGCTGTATCTGGCCAAGCATCGGCGCTGGCGTTCAGCGTTGGCAGCGCGGGCGTTCAGTCTGCCGGTTCTGCGCGCGATGGTGCCGCGCCCGCGCGTCGCGGTCTGAGGTGCGCGCCGACGCGCTCGGGCCTTCCCGTTCCGCGGGGAGTCGGTTCGTCGCCTGGCGGATCACTCAGGGCGCGTTGCGGAGGTCTGCGTACCAGCGCGGGGCGCGGCCGTCGCGACTGCGGTACGGGCCGCGCAGCGCGACGACGAAACCGGCGGCGGTGAGCGTGGTGACGACGGCGCGGGCGTCGGCCTCGGTGCCGATGATCCGTAGCTCGGTCCCTGGGGTGATCGGCGGTGCGGCGGTGATGCGGTCGGCCGACGGCGCGGGGTCGTCGCTGAGTTCGGCGGCGCGGGTCTTCCACTCGGTGAGTTGGGTATCGGCGTAGGCGGTGATCGTGTCGATGTCGATGCGGGCCGCGCCCATTTGCGCGACCCGCGTTCCGTCCTCGTTGATGAGTCGGTGCAGCGCGTCGGCGCTGACCTGTCGGGCGGCGTCCTCGGCGTGAACGGGGATGCCGAGCGTGTATGCCTTGGTGACGTACTCGGTGACGGCGCGGCCACCGCCGGGCACATCGGCGATTTCCGGCGGGACAGTGGCGGCGAGTTGATCGGCGGTGAGCACTGCGGCCGCGTCGTCGAGCTGGTCGCCGATTCGCGCGGCGGCCGCCACCGCCATCGGTCCGGGGTCGCGGTCCTGCGCGACAATTCGCCGGATGATGCCCAGCGTGACGCGCGGCAATAACTGCTCGATGTCGCTGTCTCGCACGGTGGCCAGGATCGCGGCCGCACGGCTGGCCGGGCTCGCGAGTAGCGCGCCGATGAGGTTGTGTTCGGGGTGCACGCGGTCGATGTCGCGGGCGGCGAGCTGGTCGGCCAGTTCGGCGACAACGTCGGCGGCCGGGTTGTCGTCGGCGTTGTCGTCGGGCATGTGGTTGGCCTTTCGCCGGGATCGGCGGGCCGCGCTCGGTGGGAACGCGGCCCGGTGGATCAGAAGTTGTTGGACAGTACGCGGGCGATCTGGCCGTTTTCGGCCGCGTGGATCGCGGTGAACCCGTGCTCGATCCTGAGCCGGTCGAGTTCGGGCAGCTTTGCCCGCACCTGGTATTCGTGGCGGCGGGCAACCTCGGCGCGCAGCGCGAGAGCGTGCCCGGATCTCTTGTTGAAGTCATCGGCGTCGGCTCCTTGCGCGGCGCGGTGGCACTGCTCGACGGCTGCGCCGTGCTCGGTGAGCAGGTCGGCCACGCTGAGGGCCTCGAGCCGGTCGGCGGTGGCGACGGTCAACAGCTCGGGCGCGAACCGCGCCCGGCGGGCTGCTTCGGCCTTGTCGCGGTCGTCGATGGCGGCGCGGTCGTGAGCGGCGGCGGCGCGGCGGTACCGGTCGAGTTCGGCGCGCTCGACGGGGCTGAGGCCGCGCCGGTAGTTGGCGTCTCGGATCTTGCCGACGATGTCGAGATCGTCGATGGCGATGATTCCGGCGACGGTGGTGATTCCGGCGACGACTCCGGCGAGTGTGCCGATCGCGGCGGCGCGGGCGGTGAATGTGCTCATGCTCGGGTGTGCTCCTGTTCGGGGGTGTGGATCGCGGCGGCTTGGGGGCGGCTAGAGGGTGGATCTGGATGGTTCGGAGGTGAGGCGGATGAGGTGGTCGGCGCCGACGGCGCGGGTTCGGTGTCCGCTGCTCGGGGGGAGTTCGAGAGCGACGAGGAATCGGCGGTGCCGGGTCGGGGAGCTGGGTTCGGCGACTTCGCGAACGATCGTGCCGCGCAGGATCGCGGCCGGTTCGGTGTCGCCGGTGGTGTGCAGCGAGAGCACGGGCGTGCCGGGGGGTAGTTCCTCGGTGTGGTCCTCGCGCTCGACTGCGGCGGTGCGCAGGATCGCGGTAGCGGCGGTAATCATCGCGGCGAGCTGGTCGCCGGCCTCGGCTTCGGCGTCGGCTGAGGGGCCGTTGACGGCGGCAAAGTAGGCGGCGGCGCTGGCCTGGAGCTGGTCGGCGATGAGGTGGGCGGCGCGAGGGTTCATCGTGGTCCCTGTGGTTCAGGCTGCGCGGGTGCGCAGTTTCTCGGCGGCGGCCCTGATGCGGTCGGGCTGGAATCCTGCCCAGTGCGTGAGGTCGTCGCTGTCGCTGTCGGCGACGACCACGACGGGCGCGGTGGTGTAACCCAGGTCCGCGAGTTGCGCGCGCGATCGGGGATCGTCGGCCAGGTCGACGACGGCATACGTTGCCCCGGCTTTGTCGAATAGTTTTTTGGTGAACTCGCATTGAATGCACGCGGGTAGCGTGTAAACGGTGATTGTCATTGCTTTCTCCCCTGATGAATTCGCGTGTTTGCGTCTCTCGATTTTATCAATAACTCCCACGCGAGAGCAATATTTGAGCCGAGTTTATCGGCCATTCTCGGCAAATTATTCTGGCGCTATTCAGTGCGCACAGAAATTGTAATTCGACGCATTCGGCGAATTTGTGAACTGGTTTCGATAGTCCGTGCACGTGGAATTGTCAGGAGGCGAGCGGGACCGAATGGGCGGCGTTTTCGGCGGCGTCGATGCGCGCGCGGTAGCCGTCGATCTCGGGTCGGGGTTCGATCTCCTCGGCGGCGGTGAGCAGCCTGCGGGCTCGCGGGTAGTCGCCTTGCTCGGTGGCTCGGGCGGCGGCGGTGATGCGGGCGGCCGCCAGCTCGGCGCGAAAGCGCGCGGCGGTCTCACGTTCGGCGCGGGCTCGGGTGAGCAACTCCGGGTGTGCGGTGAGGTAGGCGCGGACTGCGGCTGCGACGGCGTCGTGTCCGTACTCGGTGACGACGGGGCGTAGGTGCTCGCTGGTGACGTACCGGGCGGCGTCGTCGATGCCGAATCGCCACGGTCCGCCGTAGTAGGTGGCGGCGAAGTCCTGGGCGGCGCATTCGATCTGGGCGCGGGTGCGGGCGGGGAACATGGTTCGGGCTCCTCTGTGTGGAGTGGGGAGGCAAGCGAGCGGAGCTC
>JACIXH010000079.1 GCA_014360565.1 Nocardia sp. | reverse complement strand
CTGCGCGTCACCGCCAGTGGACTCGCCGCGGCCGACTTCCCACGCCTGCACACCGTCGATGAGGTAGTCCCGTCCATCGACGGTGACGATGGTGTCCTGCGTGCTGGAGCCGATTTCTAACGCGTCGGCCGCGCGGCGTCCTGCCTCTCCAAGATCAGCGCCAGCTGTTCGCGCTTCTGCTGGGCGGTCAACTCGTCGTGATCGCTCAGCATCCAGTGGACCTCCTCGACCAGATGCGGATACCGGCGATCCCACTCGCTCGCCTCCGGGCTGCCCGGCTCCATCTCCAGGCGCTGCTCCACCGCTCGCTCCTCCTGCTGCATCACCAACAGGTCGCGCTCGGTCCGGCTCGGTTCCGGGTCGTCCTGGATCTCCGGGGGCATCGAAAACAGCAGCTCGGCCAAGGCCATCTCCGTCGCCTGGGCGCGCACCGTGTTCAGCGTCCCCACCCGTTGGAGGTAGTCCTGCCCGGAGGTGATCGCGTCGGTTTCCAGCTGGGTCGAGATCTGCTCGATTCGCTGACTGATCTGCTCTGCCAGCTGTTGGAAGTGCGTCTGCGGGTCCTCCAGCAGTCGCGTCCTTCGTGGCAGGTACGTCGTGTAGTAGGTCCTGACCTGGTCGATGATCATCGCGTTCGTTGTCCTTTCGGTGGTCGACGGTCGAGGGTGCCGGGTTCGGGTCGCCCCCTAGTGCCTCCAGGCTCAGCTGGTCTTCGCTGATATGTATTCTTCGCGGTCGCCGCGCCATAGTCGCCTCCGTGTTCGACGGCGGGGCGGCGCATCTCACCAGCCCCAATGGTTCCGTTGTTGCTGATGTGTCGAGGACATCCACCTGGGACGATTGCCCAGGTGAACTCGATACACTCTAATGTATCGAAAGACTCGACAGTATCGAGAGCGTCTAAAGGGGCCCGGCATGGGCGGGGCGCTCGCCGCTTTAGATGTGATCGGGCCATTGGATACACTGGAACCATCGGAGATGCGACGGGAAGCCGACCGCGGACCGGGGATGCGCGTTCTGCCGTCGAGAGGGAGGAAACCCGTGGCCGACACACAGTCCGACGAGACGGAGATGCCGACAAAGGGCAGGACGAACTTCTCCTGTAGCAACGAGGTCTGGTCCGAGGCAAAGAAGCAGTGGCAGAAGCAGATTCGCCAGTTCCCCACCTGGGCAGGATGGCTGGACGCAGCCTTCGCCTCGAAGACTGCACGCAAGCGCGCGGAGTTGGGGTTGACCGAGTACGAACCCGCTCCTGACCGACTCCCTCCCGGTCGACGCGTTCCACCCGAGCAGGCAGGCACCCGACCGCGCCGCTCGTACAGCGGCGACACGAAGATCATGGCCGACGCACGAGCTACCTGGTGGGCCGAGGCCGAGCTCTACCCGGCGTGGTCGGACTGGGCCGAAGAGGCTCTGGCCGAGCAACTCCCCCGACGGGAGACAACGCCCGCCACCCCGACTGAGTCCGCCGACACGGTCGCGGCACCGTAGCCGCAGAACCGCACCCGCCTTACGGGCGCTCCAGGTTCTTATAAGAACTTGGAGCGCCCGTGGCGTTTCCAACCGTTGCACCATCGGATCGACACCCCCGACGAGACCGCCCGCACCGGCGAGCCGGGTAAGAGCGACGCATCGCCGACGGTCGACGCATCTGCGCGCCCGCTCGCGCATCCGAGCCCACCGGAGGCCCGACTCGCGCGACCAAGCGCGAAAACTGGCTTTCAGGCCGTTGACCTGGACAAACCTGGCGAACATCGATCGACTCGATCAATCTTTAGATCCTTTCGATACAATCGAGCCTCTAGCATCAATAGATGCTTCGGAAGCTGAGCGCGAGCCCAGCAACCGGCCAACCCTCGACAAAGGACAGAGATTCGATGCCCGATCCACTCGTCTCCCCCGACCGCAAGACGCCGGAATCGGTCACCATGACCGCGCGCTACCTCGAGGCAGTGCTAGAGCAGGCACAGACCGCCGCGAACGCCACCTCCTACATCGACATCGACCAACACGGTGCGCTCGTGCGAATCAGTCCCGATGACGGCTCCGCCGAAGCCGTGGCCCGCGCGGACAACGCACTGACGCACTACCTACGCGAGCATCGCGGCGTGCTCGGCACCGACCCACGGTGGCGTGCCCACTACGACGACTTCGATCGGGCCGACTCCCCACGCGCACAGATGGACGCCGGAGTTCAGCGAGATAGCTTGGCCGAGGGGCGATCTCGCCACCGCGGCGATCACGAATCGACTGCCCGACGCCATGCCCGCCATGTCGAGCAACTGATCGCCGATAGCGCGCGAGGGGGTGACGCGCACGCGGTCGCCCGCGGCTCGTTCGCCTTCCGCGCGGCCCCGGTCACTGCAGCCGGGGCATCGGCTGCCGTCCCGCGGCGCAGCCGATGAACGTGCGGTTGCGCAATGTCCGCTTCCTTGGCCGGGTCCTCACCACTGCGGCATGGGCTATCCACGCGGAATTGAGCTACTGCCGTGCGATCAGGCTGGCGCTGCTCGCCAGGGCGCACGGTGGCGGTTGGTGGCGGACCCTTCGAACCCTGGTGGGTACCTACGATTTCAGTGCGCTGCACATCGGGGGCCACTGGTTCCTCATCGGTCCACAGAGCCCCCGAATGCTGGACCGAAGGCCCGGCCAGGGACGCTGGGCGTGGTACATCTACGGCCCCAGCCTCCACCGGACGCCCGACCGGTCGCTGGGCCGCGAAGAATGCGCCCCCGGCTTCTCCCCGACCGCGGCATTGACCTTCTGCCAAGAGTGGTCCGATGCGGCCCGCCAGGCCCACCAGCAGCGCGACAGCGCATGATCTCGACCGATCAGCGAACCCCCGGCAATGACTTCGGATGCTTTCGATACATTAGAACCATGACCCGGCGATCGGCCGGACGATGAATGAAGGATGAGGTGGTCGGCAATGTCGATCCTGTTGATATACCCGGCCGTTGCCATCCTGATCACGGTCGTCGTGATCGCCGTGAAGTACCGACGCCCGAACCCGGGGCCACCCCGGGCACGCAGACGGACGGGCCGCGTAGCGCGGGGAGTCGCGGGCGGCCTGGCGGGCGCCGCGGCGGGGATGACCTTGGCGAGCCTGCTGGGTCGGACCACGCGCCACTGAGCCGACCGCCCGGTGGGGGCTCAGCCCTTCATGACCAGCTTTAGATGTTTTAGCCATTTTAGATACTTTCGATACTTGAGCAGTGGAGGTGGTGCGCCGTGGCCGATACATCCGCCTCGCGTGCTTCGTTCGCCCGAATCACGCGCGCTCTCGACGAGTGGGCGTTCGAGCACAACCGCCTGCCCGGCCCGGCGTCTCAGCGCGGGCAGTGGACGATGTATTGCTGCCCTGCGCACGAGGACGCAGACCCGAGCTTGGGGTTGATCCACAACAAGGACAAAGCCAAGACGGTCGTGCGGTGCTTCACCGGCTGCACCGACACGCAGGTCCTAGCGGCCATCGGACTGTCCGGTAACGCGATCTGGGACAGGCAATGGGTCCGGGAGCCTGGCACATCATCTCGACCCCGGCCCCCTCGACCCGAGTCGCAACCGGATCAGCGGAGTGCTCGTGATCCGGCGAGACCGTCGAAGAGGCAACGCCTCGGCAAAGTCGTCGGCCCCCGCTACCGGGTCGCGACCTATCTCTACACCGACCAGCGTGGCCTTCCGCTCGGCGAAGTCGTGCGGATCCATGTCCCACACGAACGGGGCATCGACAAGATGTTCTTCCAGCGCAGGGTCGACGCCGGTGGCCGGTGGCACAAGGGCGGTTTCACCCCGGCGCTCTACCGCCTTCCCGAAGTGGCGCAGGCCATCGCCGACGGTGAGGAGATCTTCCTCGTCGAGGGAGAAAAGGATGTGGAACGGGCGCGTGGGGCGGGACTGGTCGCCACCTGCAACGCGATGGGAGCGGGTGCCTTTCGGCGCGCCCACGCCCGCCAACTCGCCGGCGCGGCGCGGGTGGTGATCGTGGCCGACCGCGACGAGGCCGGCTACCACCACGCCGCCGAGGTCCAACGGCTCTTGATCGGCCTGGTGCGGGAAGTGGTGGTCGTGGAGGCTGCCACGGGCAAAGACCTCAGCGACCATTTCGACCTCGATCACGACATCGATGAACTCGTGCCGGTCACCGATACCCAGCTCGACCAGGGCTTCCCGACCGCCCAGGCAATCCTCGCCGAGGCCGAGAACACCCTGGAAGGTGCGTTTCGGCGTTCGTTCGATCCCGAGACCGGGTGGCGGTGGGTGTGGGCCCCAGAGATCGGGGCCGACTACGCGATCGAAACCGCGGCGACGCACGCGACAGACAACCAACAGATTCCGGAGCCAGCCATGCCACCGACCGAAACGCCACCACACGAGGGCGTAGAGATCACCGTCTACACCAAACCCCACTGCCCGCAGTGCGATGCCACCAAACGCACGCTCGACAACCTCGGGTTCGCCTATCGGGTCGTCGATGTCGCCCAGGACCCCGATGCGCGAGAGCGTCTGTTGAGCATGGGATTTCGTGGTGCCCCCGTGGTCGAAGCCGGAAACGTTCGATTCACCGGATTCCGCCCCGACAAGCTCAAATCGCTGTCCGGTGTGCTGCGCGCCGACGTGGTGGCAGAACAGGAGGCGGCTGCTGTGCAGCCGGGGTTTCGTCACCCCGGTGCGGCGGATCGCTTGAGCGTCGAGGCGGTGCAGATATGGGCTGCCCCGTACTTGAAGAGCGCCCAGCGGCGAGGCGAGATCCCGGAACTGGGCTCGCCGCAATGGGCTTCGCTTCCCAACGGCGATCCCCGCAAAACCGGAGCGGTGGTAGAGGCGGCCGTGCGCTACGTACGCCAAGCCAGCGCACCCGAACCGGCAGCCTCGCCATCTCGCAGTCGGGGCGCAGATGTTGCCGCAGCGCGCGGTGATGGTCGGCGGCCGACCTTTGCCGCGCTACAAGAGGCCCGCCGTGGTGAACAGTCGCTGCGGGCCGCCAGCGGACCGTTGACCCCGATCGCCACGACAACGGCTTTCACTGGCACCGCGCTGTCCCCGACAGCTTCAACCACAACCACCACCGCACCGCACCGCAGTCTCGGTCGCGGGCGTTGAACAAGGAGAAGATCAGAATGAACGCCACCACCGATCGGTCGGCCCCTCCCTCGGGGCCCTGGACACCGGTGCTCTCGCGTGTGCATGTCCCCGAAGCCGCACCGGAGCCCGAACCCGAGCAGCCCGTCGAGGCGGCGCCGGACGACAGCAACACCGACCCCGAGCCGACGCGCCGTCCCCGGCATCTGATGCTGGGGATCTCGGCGGCCGTGGGTGCGCTCGGTCTCGGCGCGCTGGGGTTGGGGCTGAGCGCAGGGCAGACGCACACCGCACTTCCTGTCCTGCCGAGTGCTCCCCCACCGGTGGTGACAACGACCCCGGCGAACTTTCTGTCAGGCGGTCCTTGCCCGAACACCGTGGAGGGCAACGTGTATCGCGGCAACGGGCCCGGCAGCACGGCTGGTGGGGTTGCGGCGGTCTTCGCCTTCCAGCACGCGTACTACGGAGCACGCTCGGGTGATCAGGTCCGGGCCATGGTGCTCCCGGAGTCCCCGGAGTACTCGGCGGCGTCGATCCAACAGGGCATCGACACCATCCCCGTCTCCACGGTCTACTGCCTGACAATCAACCAACAGCAGCCCACCCACTACCTTGTGGACGTGTTCGAGCGTAGGCCCTCCGGCGAGACGAAAACCTACCGCCAGAACGTCACGACCATCGACCGTCACGGGCGCACGTTCATCGACACCATCAGCAGCGCCGAGGCCGAGGACCCCCAGTGAAGCCGCAACCGATTCCCCTGCTCGAAGCAGCCATGAAGCCGCTCCGACACCCGTTCCGCGACCTCGAGGATACTGAGATCATGAGCAGCCCGACCTCCCTGCACGACGATGTCATCGCCTACGCGGCCACCCGTACCGTCGACTCACCCGAGAAGGTCTCCGAAGCCGTCGAAGCCCTCGTCGAGGGATGCCAAGAGCGTGCCCGCACCGCCGCAGCCGAAGAGACCACGCTGACGGGTAGCATCTTCGCCCCCACCGTCGTCGGCATCGACCACACGATCGTGCCGACGCTCGCAACAACGATCGAGTATCTGGTCAGCGTCGTGGTGACCATCGAGTTCCGCGCGATCTTGTGACCGCCCTTCGGCACGGGGTCACACCACTTCGCCGCGAAATGCCCGCCGGATTCTGAAAAGTATCCGGTGGGTATTTTTGCGTACTTATGGCTCAAGGGAGTGGCGCGTTCCGGATTAACGGTGCCAGCAGAGCTCGAGCCCATGGTCGTCTTCGCTCACGAGACCGAAGCCGCAAGGCCGTCGACGCCAGCGCCCTATGCTGGCGACCGGATTCAGCCTCACCGACCTCGAACGCGACCCCGACCAGCGCACGGTGACGCTGACAATGCTCTCGCGCCTACACGATCTGCTGCGCTCGAGCGTGGACGAGATGCTGCTGACTGATCGCGCCGCGATTGTGCTCGCCGAACACGATCCAGACATGATCGACGACATCGAGGCCGCGACGCACGCCCAGACCTTGCTCGCGGTGCTGGTCAGCCGGGACGGGATCGGCGTCGATGTCCTACTCGCGGCGACACGATGGTCGATCGCCGAGTTGGAGGCCGCCCTGACATATCTACGCGCGCAGCTGGATCAGACCGCGTTGCAGGCGGTGGCCACCGACGTCGTCCTGTATCTGGCGCTGCGCGCGGGTGCCCTGCCTGGCCCGCTACGGGCGGCGTTGGCGCGGCCGACCGCGATGCGGCGCGGCCTGGACGCCGACACCGCGATCCAATTGCTGCGATTGGTGCGCAAGGAAATCCTGCGCCCGGTCCCAGGCGAGCCGATACCACTGCTCTCGGAGGTCGACCCCGACCGCGACGTCGACACCCGCTTCTCGATGCCGAAATCGCGGTCGGGCGCGGTACCAAACGTGGCGACGAGCTCGCGATCACCTTCGACGACTACGACAGGATCACCGATCGCGAGCAGGCCGTCACGGGCCTGCGGATCCATCCGATGTGATGTTCGGTCTGGGTGTGGCTGAGCGGCCCGCCCGGCGGCGAGGCCGTACATGATGGCCGACCAGATCCTCCGGTGGTACGGGTGGACGCCTTCGCTGAGTGTCAGCTCCGGGGTCGAGGTGGCGTTGAACGTCACCGACCGATGCGACCACCGTTCTTCTTCCACACAACCACGACCGATGCGCGGGGCTGCGTGGTGCCGCCGTCGGGCCAGTGTGAGGTTGGCTTGTCGGGGGTGGCGGTGTCAGATTCGCCGGGGTGCTGCACGCAGACCAGGACGCGGTTCTCCTCGATGATCGGGCCACAGGTCTCGGCGCCGATCGGCACGGTGAGGAACTGTTTGGTCTCACCGCGGTTGGGTCCGTCGAGAACGACGGAGAACAGGCCGTCGTTGGACTTCAGCGCGTTGCCGTCGGTGGAGATCCACAAGTTGCCGTAGGGGTCGAAGGTGACGTTGTCGGGGCAGGAGATGGGGCTGACCTTGGTCTTGTCGAACCCGGCGAAGTAGGTGTCAGCGGCGGCCGGGTCACCGCAGACCAACAGCAGCGACCAGGTGAAGCTGGTGCCCTTGTGGTCGTCAGTGATCTCGAGGATCTGGCCGTTCTTGTTCTGGTTGCGTGGGTTGGCTTCGTCTGGACCGGCGTAGCCTTCCTTGCCGCGGTTGGTGTTGTTGGTCAGCGCGACGTAGACCTTGCCGGTCTTGGGGTTGGGCTGGATGTCTTCGGGCCGGTCCATCTTGGTGGCGCCGGCCTTGTCGGCGGCCAGGCGGGTGAACACGGCGACTTCGGCGGCGCTCATGCCCTCGACGAGGGACTTGCTCTGACCGTCGGCGCGGGCCTCCAGCAGGGGAATCCACTGTCCGGTGCCGGTGAATCCCTTGTCGGAGGGTACTTTTCCGGTGCCGTCGATCAAGTCGGGGTGGTCGCCGGTGACCTTGGCGACGTAGAGGGTGCCCTCGGACAGGATGGTCATGTTGTGGCGGCGGGCCGCAGCACCGGTGCCGGACTGGACCTTCTTCGAGGACACGAACTTGTACATGTATTCGAAGCGTTCGTCGTCGCCCATGTACAGCACGACAGTGCCGTCATCGGTGACATGGATTTCGGCGCACTCATGCTTGAACCGGCCCAGCGCGGTGTGCTTTACCGGGGTCGAGGACACGTCCCAGGGGTCGATCTCGAGGGTCCAGCCGAATCGGTTGGCCTCGTTGGGTTCGGAGGCGACGTCGAATCGCTTGTCGAACCGTTCCCAGTGGCGCGGGACATCGACCTTGCCGACGCCGTAACGCTTGTGGCGGGCCGCCACGGCCGGGTCGGCAGCCTCTCCGGCGAAGTAGCCGTTGAAGTTCTCCTCGCCCGAGAGCACCGTGCCCCACGGGGTGACACCGCCGCCGCAGTTGTTCAGTGTGCCGAGAACCCTTGTCCCGGTGCCATCTACAGAGGTCTTGAGCAGGTCAGTTCCCGCGGCGGGGCCGGTGAAGCCGATCTCGGTGGTCGCGGTGATGCGTCGGTTGTATTTGCCGAAGGCCGGAGTGAGCTTGCCGCTCCCGGCTTCGCCGTTGACCTCCACGACTGTCACACCGTGTGCAGCCAAGGCGATTTCGTACTGTGCCTGGGTGACGGTGTCGGGGGTGAATCCGCGGAACATCATCGGCTCGGTGGTGTACTCGTGGTTGACGACCAGCACGTATTTGTTCGGCGTGCCCTCGACCGGCAGTAACGCGGCGTAGTCGGCGTTGAAGCCGAATTGCTTGGCCTGTGCTGCCGCGGTTTGGTTGTCGAAGTCAAACTTCGGTGAATCGGCGAAAAGTGCGTCGCCCCAACGGATGACGACCTGCTGCTCGTATCCCTCGGGGATCACTACCTCATCGCGGGTGTTGGGCGCGACGGCGGTGAACTCCGTACCGGTGCCCGGCGAACCCGCGGGATTGTCGGCCGGATCGGCGGGGGTGTCGTCCCCGCAGGCGGCCAGGACGCTGCCGGCGCCGACCGCGAGGACCGCGGCAGCACCGCCCTTTAGCACGCCGCGACGCGAGAGCGCCGCGACGATATCGCCGAAGTACGCGCCGTCGGAGGTGTTGGAGACCTCATGAAAGCACGCGTTGCCGCATTTGTACTGGCACGTCATGGAAGTGCGCGACGACTGGCCGTCGTGCTTCACGAACAGGGCGAGTGGTTTGAGGTTCACGAAATCTCCCGAAATAGAGTGGTATTCGGGACGGTAGAGGGAGAAATGGATCTAAAGGAGTCCGGAAAGTGAATTTCAATCCAATTAGGCAACCCTCATCAACAGTGCGTTTGCACAGGTAGAACCCACTGTAATGCCCAGGCTGGGGCCGACAGTTCCGCGTTGCGGCAGGGCGATGATTACCGTCGGAGTTTACGTAGGAGAACAAGTTTTCATCGACGAATGTTTATCGTTGTTCCCGCCGAGGGTCGAAGCCTCCGCTCGTTTGATCGGTGAAGTATTGGGCGCCGATGAAGCCGCCTCCGAAAAGGGCTGTGAGTACGACAACAGCGGTATCGGTGGTGCCGTCTTCCCAGGATGTGTGCGGCAGGGTTGCGAGAACAAGCGCCGGGTTGGCGAACGAGTACGACCAGCCGACCACGGTGATGACGTCGAGGTATCCGCCCAATGCTGCGGCGGTCGATGAGCCTCGCGACGCGGTGGTGAAGATCATGAACAGGGCAACCAGGCCGGTCGCAGAGACGAATTCGGTGCCGACCAGCCACGCTGTCGCCGGGGTTCCGACAGCCGTGAGCTGTCGGCCGATCATTGGATCGATCGCAATCACTGCGACGAAGGCGCCTGCGCCCTGCGCTGCGAAGTAGGCGAAAACTATCCGGCCGTTGTGGCGGAAACGTCGGCCGTCGAACCAGGCGGCCAGTGTGAGAAGAGGATTGAGGTGCGCTCCATGCGCGAGAGCCAGCAGGGCGCCGGAGGCTGCGAGCACGCTCACCAAAAACGCTGCGGTCATCGAATCGCTGCTACCGACGTACCCAGACGCGTCGGTCGCCACCCGGATCATCGACAGCAGTGTCGCCAGTAGCGCGGTGCCGACGAACTCGATCGCCAAAGCGATGCCAAGCCCCCAGACCGCGCCGACAGGCGCGACTCGGCGAACGGGCTGGATCGACATATTTCGATCCTGCGGGGTGCCGACCCGGCGATCAAGGAACGGCTGGTGAACCTCAGATGGACAAGATCCTGACGGAGTCAGGCGCCGCAGTTGCTGCTTGGGTTCGCACGTAATGGGCCACCGGCGCGCAGAATCAGCTCCATTTCGTCGAGGGCTTCGTGCTCGACGCGGTACCAGCTCCACCGTCCGCGGCGGGTGCGCGAGAGCACCCCGGCGTCGACGAGAATCCGCAGGTGGTGGCTGAGTGTGGACTGGGCGAAGTCGAATTCCTCGGCTAGGTCGCAGAAGCATGCTTCACCGTCGGCGGACCGACGTACCAGGGTGAGGAGTTTGACGCGGATGGGGTCGCCGAGGGATTTGAACAGGCGAGCGGCCACAGCGGGTTCGTGACCTGCGACGGTCGCGACCGCGGTGGTGCCGTGCTGTTCGGTGTCCTTCGGTGACGCTGCCATGGTGACATCGTGCTCATGTGCGGTGAACGTTCGGTGAACGTGGCGGCACGTCGAACTGGTAGCCCAGTCGACGGATGGCTCGGATCCATTGCGGGTTGTGTTCTTCGTCACCGAGTCGTCGTCGCAATCGCAGTACGTGCACGGTCAGGCTGTTGCTCGAGGTGGGTCCTTCACCCCATAGCGCGCGGACCAGATCCTTGCGGGGAATGACCGCGCCCTTGCGTTCGGCGAGGTAGCGCAGCAGCAGGAATTCCCTCGGCGGCAGCATGATCTGCTCACCGTCGAGCCAGATCCGTGGGGCAGAACCGTCGATGCGCAGCCTGCCGAGGTCGATCACCATGGGGTGGATCGCGATCGGTTCGGAGGCGAGCGCGAGTGACTGGAGGATCGCCAGTAGTTCGCGGCTTCGATAGGGCTTGGGTATGACTGCGGTCACGCCGTGCTCGGCGGCTTGTGCGGCGAAGGCGCCGTCGCCTGAGCCGACGGCCACGAGTACCGGGATGCCAGGTTCTTCCGCCCGCAAGATCTCGAGGAAGTCGATCGGCGACAGCCGCCCGGTCGTCGGTCCGAGCAGCACCGCGTCCGGGCAGGTGCGTCCGAGCACGAGCAGTGCGTGTGCTGGGTCGCTGCATACCCGCAATTCGACCGGCTGCCCGGCTAGTTCCGCGCTCAGGGTGCGCGCGGTGTCGGTGTCGTCGACGACCAACAGGGTCATCCTGTCGCGGATGGTGCCGGTGACGCAGGCGCGGCGACGAGCTTGGAACTGCGAGTACCCCGATTCCCACGCGTCGGTGAGCGGGTCCGACATCTCAGCCGAACCGGCCACTGATGTAGTCCTCGGTTCGCGGGTCGATGGGATTGCCGAAGATCTGCTCGGTGGGTGCGTATTCGACCAAGGCGCCGGTGCGCTGGCCCTTGTCATCGGCGGCGGCGGTGAAGAACGCGGTGCGTTGGGAGACGCGGGCGGCCTGCTGCATGTTGTGGGTGACGATGATGATGGTGAACTCCGACGCGAGTTCGGTCATCAGGTCTTCGATCTTGCCGGTCGCGATCGGGTCGAGTGCTGAGCACGGCTCGTCCATCAAGATCACCTCTGGGGAGGTGGCGATCGCGCGGGCGATGCACAGGCGTTGCTGCTGGCCGCCGGACAGTCCGAACGCGTTTTCTTTGAGTTTGTCCTTGACCTCGTCCCAGAGTGCTGCCCCGCGCAGGGCCCGTTCGATGAGGTCGTCCATGCTCTCGATCTGCATGCCCGTGACGCGGGGGCCGTAGGCGACGTTGTCGTAGATCGACTTCGGGAACGGGTTGGCCTTCTGGAACACCATGCCGATGCGGCGGCGGACCTCGATGACATCGACACCGGGGCCGTAGATGTCGGCGCCGTGGTAGGCGACGCGGCCTTCGACGCGTGCTCCGGGGACGAGGTCGTTCATCCGGTTGAGGCAGCGCAGCACGGTGGATTTGCCGCAGCCCGACGGTCCGATCAGCGCGGTGATCTCCTTGCTGCTGAACGACATGTTCACATCCGAGACGGCCCGGAAGTCTTTGTAGTAGACGGCGAGGTCGCGCAGGCTGATCACGCCGTCGGGTTGCCCGGCCACGGCGGGCAGTTGTTGACTCGGCTCGATCTTGATGCGGGTGGATCGTCGGCCGCTGCCTGCGGTGAGGTGGGAATCGGCTGTGGTCATGGTCTTCTCCTTCATGACGGGGTCACCACTGGCGCTGGTAGCGGTTACGCAGCCAGATCGCGATGGCGTTCATGGCCAGCAAGACGATGAGCAGAAGCAGGAT
Organism: Nocardia sp.; assembly: GCA_014360565.1. Classification (GTDB taxonomy): domain Bacteria; phylum Actinomycetota; class Actinomycetes; order Mycobacteriales; family Mycobacteriaceae; genus Nocardia. The sequence goes on along the minus strand of JACIXH010000079.1, from coordinate 10,648 downwards.
CGCGGCGTAGGCCAGATCGCGAAAAGCTTGGCGGTCCTGCGGGACGAGGTTGTAGATCTGCACGGGCAAGGTGGTGTACCGGTCGAAGACCCCATTGGGGTTGAAGGTGACGAACGTCGTCGCGCCGACCAGGATCAGCGGGGCCGCTTCACCGATCGCTCGCGACAAGGCCAGGATCGAGCCCGTCGCGATGCCGGGAATCGCCGAGGGCAGGGTCTGCTTCCAGGTGGTCTGCCACAGCGTGGCGCCCAATGCCAAGGAGCCGTCGCGGATTTCGCGTGGAACCGCACGCAGCGCTTCGCGGGTGGTGATGATGACGACCGGCAGGATCAGCAGCGCCAACGCGATTGCCCCGGCCAACACGACACCGCCGATCGCGAACGGGCCGCGCACCACGAACGCCAGGGTCAGGATGCCGTAGATCACTGTCGGCACCGCCGCCAGGTTCTGAATGTTCAACTCGATCAACCGATTCCATCGGGAGTTCGGGTCGGCGTATTCCTCGAGGTAGACCGCGGCGGCGATACCGAGGGGTAGTGCGAACGTCGCGGTCAGCACGCATACCCACAAGGTGCCGTACAGGGCTGAGGCGACGCCGGAGGTCTGCGGTGCTATCTTGGACGGCTGGTTGGTGACCAGGTCGAGGTCGAATCGGGCGATGCCCTTTTGCACGATGATCGCGAGCACGAAGAACAAGAACACGCACACGATCGCCAGGCTTGCCCACAGCAGCATCGCGAAGACTGTCCCGGGGGCCGAGCTGCGGTTCTTGCCGGTCAGATCGGGGCGGATGATGGAGGTCGAAGTCATCAGTATGCCTGCCTGTACTTGCGGACCAGACGGATGCTGATCATGTTGATCACCAGGGTGATTACGAACAGCAAGGCGCCGACCGCGAAGAGCGAGTAGTACACCGGGCTGCCCTGTGGTGCGTCGCCGCTGGCGATCTGGGCGATGAACCCGGTCATGGTTTGGGCGCCTTCGCGTGGGTCGAATGACAGGTGAGCTTTGCTGCCCGCGGCGATGGTGACGATCATGGTCTCGCCGACTGCGCGGGAGATGCCGAGCACGATCGCGGCGACGATGCCCGACAGGGCGGCCGGGAACACCACGCGCAAGGTCGTTTGCATCCGGTTCGCACCCAGTGCGTAGGAGCCCTGGCGCAAGGCCAGCGGCACGGCCGACATGGCGTCCTCGCTCAGCGATGCGACAGTGGGCACGATCATGAAGCCCATCACGATGCCCGGTGCGAGGTTGGTGTAGATCCCCTGGAACTCGAAGACGGTGCCGAGGATCGGTGTCAGGGCGGTGAGTGCGAGGAATCCGTAGACGACGGTGGGGATGCCGGCGAGGATCTCGAGCAGCGGCTTGAGTATTTTCCGTACGCGCTCGGAGGCGTATTCGCTGAGGTAGATCGCGACGCCCAGGCCCAGCGGTACGGCGACGGCGAGCGCGATCAGGGTGATCATCAGGGTCGAGACCACCAACGGCAGGACACCCCATGACTTGTCGTCCCAGGTGAACTTGTCACCGAAGGCCGCGGTCCACTCGGTGCCGAACAGGAATTCACCGAGGCCGACATGCTGGAAGAACGTGGTCAGCGGAACCATCAGTGACAGTACGATTCCTACGGTCACCACCACTGAGAACATCGCCGAGGACATCAGCAGTGCACGGATGACGCGTTCGCCGATGCGTGCCGAGCGGGCGCTCAGATCGGCGGTCTCTCCTTGCCACACGCCGGGATGGCCCCCCGCGGTCGAGGGGCCATCGGTCGTGCGGTGACCAACGGTCACTTGGCGGCTGCCTTGGTCTTCAACTCTTCGAGGGCGGCGCGTGCCTTGTCCTTCTGTGCATCGGTGAGCGGCACGAAGCGGGCGGCCTCGACGATGGCGTCGTTGCGGTCGATGTAGAACTCGACGAACTTCTCCACCTGCGGCTTCTTCACACCCGTGTCGGAGGGGTAGATGAACAGCGGGCGGGCGAGCGGGGTGTAGGTGCCGTCCTGGGCGGCCTTCACCGACGGGGCGACGCAGCCGTTGCCGCCGTCGATCTGGATGGCCTTGAGCTTGGCTTCGTTCTCCTCGAAGTAGGAGAACCCGAAGTAGCCGAGTCCGCCCTTGGCGCCCGCGACGCCCTGGACGGTGATGTTGTCGTCCTCGGTGGGGTTGTAGTCCTTGCGGCTGTCGCCTTCTTTGCCGTTGATGACGCCAGTGAAGTAGTCGAAGGTGCCCGAGTCAGGGCCCGCGCCATAGAGGTTGAGCGGCTCGTTCGGGAAGGACGGGTCGACTTCGTTCCAGTTCTTGACCGTCGAGGTGGGCTCCCAGATCTTCTTCAGCTGCGCGACGGTCAGGCAGTTCACCCAGGTGTTGGCCTTGTTCACCACGACGGTGAGCGCGTCGTTGGCGACCTGGATCTCGCTGAACTGCACGTTCTTGTCGGTGCAGAGCTGCTTCTCGGCGTCCTTGATCGGACGCGAGGCATTGGAGATGTCGGTCTCGCCGACGCAGAACTTCTTGAAACCGCCACCGGTACCCGAGGTTCCGACGGTGACCTGGACATCCTTGTGGTCCTGCATGAACAGCTCGCCCGCAGCGGCGGAGAGGGGCTCGACGGTGCTCGACCCGTCGATCACCACCGGGCCCGACAGCGACGGTCCTGCGGGATCGCTACCGCATGCGGACAGGGCCAAAGTCAGTGCCGCGACAGCGCTTGCGGCGGTCAGGTGCACGCGGGTGCGCTTGATCATGGGTGGGGCCTCCAGTCATTGCCCGGATCCGGTGTAGGCCACCGGATCCCTCATCTCGGGACCCTTGAATCCAAATATTTCGATGTGACAGTGAGGTGAACGGATGGCGACTCAGCACCCTATGTATCGATAAATTTCGATCCGAGATGTTCGGTGTGACTATTCGCCTACCGGGATCGCGGCGTCGCCGGACAGCTCGGCCAGACGATCAGGGCCCGTCGGCTCGGAACTGAGCATCGGGACAATCGCATGTCGGCGGCTGTATTGCGTTGCCACAGCCCCGATGTGGGCCACCTCGGTGGCAGCGCGAGCGCGCAACAATGTGTCAGTGGGGTGGGCTGCCGCGAGGGAGTTGTTCAGGACCCATGCCCACGGTGTGATGGAAGCGCGTTCCAGGTCTGCGCAGAGTTCGACGGATTCGAGGATCGGGGTCGATTCAGGGGATGTGATGACGAGGATCTTCGTCTGAGCGGGGTCCTGCAATCGCATGAGCGGTGTGGTGAAGCTGCGATCGGCGCCGAGGTTGCGACTGATCTCGCGGTGGTAGGCGCCGGTGGCGTCGAGCAGTAGCAGGGTGTGGCCGGTCGGTGCGGTGTCGACGACGACGAAGCGGTGTCGGGATTCGTGCACTAGGCGCGAAAATGCTTGGAAGACTGCGACTTCTTCGGTGCAGGGTGAGCGCAGGTCTTCTTCGAGCGCGGCGCGTCCCTGTTCATCGAGGTCGGCTCCTCGGGTGCGCAGTATTCGCTGCCGGTATTGCTCGGTCGCTTCGTCGGGGTCGAGGCGCGAGAGCTGCATGGTGGCCAGACCTGCGCCGACGGTATCGGCCAGGTGCGCGGCGGGATCGGTGGTGCTCAGGTGCACGTCGTGTCCGCGGGCGGCCAGGGCGGTGGCTATAGCTGCGGCGATGGTTGTCTTGCCGACGCCGCCCTTGCCCATGCACATGATCAGGCCGTGGTCGTCGAGGGTCAGTTCATCAATCAACGCCGCCAGCGGTGCAGCTTCGATCTGCGGTGCCACGGCGTCGGTGAACTCGGAAACCGTTGCAGTGGAGTCAAAGAGTATGCCCAAGGCCGGTACGCCGACCATCTCGACGGGCTTGAGGGCGATCCGGTCGCACGGCAGCTGGGCCAACGACGCGGGCATCGCCGCGATTGCCGCAGACTCGCGACGGGTGATCGCGGCGGCGAGATCATCGCCTGTATCGGTGTGTGGCAGAACAGCATTGATGATCAGGTGCCCTGCTTTGACGCCGATGTCGGTGAGCTCGTCGTAGGTTCGGGCGACCTCGCGCAGCGCCGCGTCTTGGGCGCGGGTGACCAGGACCAGGCGTGTGAGCGCGGGGTCGGTCAGTGCGTGCACTGCGGCGGCGTAGGTTTCGCGTTGCGCGTCCAGGCCGGACAGCGGTCCAAGGCAGGAGGCATCGCCGCTGCCCTGGAGGTATTCGGTCCACGCTCCCGGCAGTTGCAGCAGCCGGATCGTGTGACCGGTCGGGGCGGTGTCGAAAACGATGTGGTCGAAGTGTGCGAACTGGGTGGCTGCGGGGTCGAGAAGCGCGGTGAATTCGTTGAAGGAGGCGATCTCGGTGGTGCACGAGCCCGACAGCTGTTCGGTGATGGTGTCGATCTCGGCGGCGGGTAGCAGCCCGCGTACCGGTCCGATGATCCGTTCGCGGTAGGCGGCGGCGACCTGGTGTGGATCGATCTCCAATGCCGACAGGCCGGTCACCGCGGGGATCGCGGTGACCGACGCGCCGATGGTCGTGTCGAAGACATGGCCGACATTGGAGGCCGGATCAGTGCTGACCAGCAAAACCCGAGCACCGCCGCGGGCGAGCGCGATCGCCGAAGCGCAGGCGACCGAAGTCTTGCCGACCCCGCCCTTTCCGGTGAAGAACACAAAGCGTGGGGCGTCGGTCAAGAAAGCGGGAGTGTCCACGGTGATCAGCAGCAGCCGGGTCCGCCGCAGCTGTCCTCGGTGATGTCGAGCAACGCCACACCCTGCGGTCGCGGGCTCACCTCAACGGTGCGCGACCACAGGGTGATCTCGTCGCGGGTCGGGTACCGGCCGGTCAATGTGGTGACTCCGTCGACCAGCACGAGCGGAAGCCCCTGCGAGCCTGCGACTTCGAGAAAATTCCGGACGGCGTCGTTACCGGCGAAGGCCAGTGGTTCGGATGCCATGTTGAATCGGGTGATGTCTCCGCCCTGGCCGCGCAGCCAGTCCAGATCGGCGGAGAAACTCACCAGGGCTTGGTCGACATCGGGTCCGCACACGCCGGTGTTGCAGCATAGCGCGGGCTCGAATACCTCGATCTTGCTCATCAACATGTCGCTTTCTCGGGTAGGGCGGTTGTCAGGCGCGGGCGGGAAGCAGCTCGGCGACCAGTTCCTCGATGCGCTTTTTGATCTCGTCGCGGATCGGGCGGACGGACTCCACGCCTTTGCCCGCCGGATCTTCGAGCTTCCAGTCGCGGTAGTCCACCCCAGGGAAGTACGGGCAGGCATCGCCGCAGCCCATGGTGATCACGACCGAGGAGGTCTCGACCGCGTCGGAGGTGAGGATCTTGGGTGACTGGGCGGTGATGTCGATGCCGAGTTCGGCCATCGCCTCGACCGCGGCCGGATTCAGGGCGTTACCAGGGGCGCTGCCCGCGGAGCGGACCTCGATATCGTCGCCCGCGAGGTGGGTCAGGAAGCCTTGGGCCATCTGCGAACGTCCGGCGTTGTGGACGCAGACGAAGAGCACGCTGGGCTTGGTCGTCATGGGAGACAATCCCTTTCGGTGTGGTGCGAATCAGTGGGTGGGGATGTCGAGTTCGGCGAGCAGATGCCGGATGCGGGTTTCGATGTCGTCGCGGATCGGGCGCACGGCGGCGACGTCGTGACCGGCGGGGTCCTCGAGCTGCCATTCCTCGTAGCGGCGGCCCGGGTACAGCGGGCAGGCGTCACCACAACCCATGGTGATGATCACGTCGGCGGCCCGCAGGATCTCTTCGGTCCACGGCTTGGGGAATTCGCCGGTGATGTCGATGCCGACCTCGGCCATCGCCGCGATCGCGGCGGGGTTGATCTCGTCACCGGGTTCGGAACCACCCGACCACGCCACCGCGTTGTCACCGGCCAGATGAGTGAAGAACCCGAGCGCCATCTGCGAGCGGCCCGCGTTGTGGGTGCACAGGAACAGCACGGTCGGCTTGCCGGTGTTGGCCTTGCCTTCCACACGCGCCAGGGCGTTCAGCCGCTGGCGGGCGAACCGTTCGGCCAGCAGCGGAAGGAAGTTCACCACGGTGGCGCGACCGGCGAACTGGTCGTAGGAGGAGTGCAGGAACCGGTCGATCGTTTCGATGCCGAAGGTTCCTTCGAACTCGCGCTCCAGCCGTGTCGCGGCGGTTTTGAGGGCGTGCTGTTGATCGAGGGTGAGGTCGTCACGGTGGTAGTGGGCATGGGTAAGCGGGCTGTCGGTCATGACACTGTCCCTTGGTCGGTCCGTGGTCAGGCGGTGAGTTGTTCCAGTAGTAGGACGACGCGGTCGCGGATGTCGTCGCGCACCAGGCGCATGCGTTCGATGCCGTCGATTCCGCGATCGGAGGGTTCATCGGTGTCCCAGTTGATGATTCGCACACCGGGGACCGGTTCGACCTGCGCTTCGCGGCCGAGGGTGACCACGAGGTCGATGTCGCGCAGCAGGTCGGGGTCGATGGATTTGGGCGATTCGCCGGTGAGGTCGATGCCCAGCTCGCGCAGCGACGCTACCGACAGCTCGTTCAACGCCGAACCGGGCTGGGTGCCGGCGGAGTGAACCTCGACGTGGTCACCGGCTAGATGTCGCATCAGACCGGCTGCCATCTGCGACTTGCCGCCGTTCTTCACACAAACGAACAGCACCGAGGGCTCGTCGCTCATTTGACGTCCCCGGTGACAACCGGACTGGCGGTGGCGTCGGAGAACCGTTTTCGCAGGGCGAGCGACACGTAGACCAAGCCGACGAGTACCGGGACCTCGATCAGCGGGCCCACAACACCGGCGAGTGCTTCACCGGAGGTCGCGCCGTAGGTGGCGATCGCTACCGCGATGGCGAGTTCGAAGTTGTTGCCCGCCGCGGTGAACGCCAGCGTGGTGGTGCGGGCATAGCCCAAGCCCATGACGGCGCCGAGGGCGTAGCCACCGCCCCACATGATAGCGAAGTACGCCAGCAGGGGCAGAGCGATGCGCACGACGTCGAGGGGGTGGGAGGTGATCTGGTCACCTTGGAGGGCGAACAGGACCACGATGGTGAAGAGCAGGCCGTAGAGCGCCCACGGGCCGATGCGGGGCAGGAACTTCTGCTCGTACCACTCGCGGCCCTTGGCGCGTTCGCCGAAGCGGCGGGTGAGGTAGCCGGCCAGCAGCGGGATGCCGAGGAAGATCAGGACCGATTTCGCGATCTCCCAGGGGGAGACGTCGATCGTGGTCTGTTCCAGGCCGAGCCAACCGGGCAGGATCGAGAGGTAGAACCAGCCGAGGACGGCGAACATGAAGACCTGGAACACTGAGTTCAGGGCGACCAGTACTGCGGCGGCGTCGCGGTCACCGCACGCGAGGTCGTTCCAGATGATGACCATGGCGATGCAGCGGGCCAGGCCGACGATGATCAGGCCGGTGCGGTATTCGGGCAGGTCGGGCAAAAAGATCCAGGCCAGCGCGAACATCAGCGCGGGGCCGAGGACCCAGTTCAGAACCAGGGAGCCGATCAGGAGATTGCGGTCGCCGGTGACGGAGTCGAGTCGGTCGTAGCGGACCTTGGCCAGCACCGGGTACATCATGATCAGCAGGCCGAGGGCGATCGGCAGGGAGATGCCGTCGATCTCGACCGCGCTCAACGTATCGCCGAGGCCCGGAATCATCCGCCCGAGCAGCAGTCCGGCGGCCATCGCCACGCCGATCCAGACCGGTAGGAACCGGTCGAGAGTCGACAGCTTGCCGACAACGGGCGGGTGCTCGGTGGTGGTGGTCGCGCTCATGCGTTCACGCCCTCGGCGATCAGCGCGCTCGAGACCCGCGCGAACGCTTCGGGCACGACGCGGTAGTACACCCACGACGCACGGCGCTCACTGGTGAGCAGTCCGGCTTCGCGCAACACCTTGAGGTGGTGCGAGATGGTCGGCTGGCTGACCTCGACACCGTCGGAGATGTCGCACACGCACGCTTCCCCACCGGCCCGGCTCGCGACCAGCGAGAACAGCCGAAGCCGCACCGGATCCGACAATGCCTTGAATACGGCGGCGAGTTCGACGGCCTCCGCGTGGATCAAGGGATCACGAACGACCGGCTCGGCGGCACAGGCCGCGACCGGCGTCAGGTTCAGCTCCGACTTAGACATTCCTCGATATTGACGTACATCGAATCAATACGCAAGCAAACGCCGAGTGAACAGGTGACGATACGACTCCCGCGTCGGCGCCAGCACGGGGCTGTGATGTCCGGTCTTGGCCGAGCTGATGCCTCAAGAACTCGCGTTGCGTCGTTCGAGAAGAACGGTGTCACGCCAGACGCCGTCCCGTTGGGCGATCCGCTCGCGCACCCCCACCGTCCGGAATCCCGCCGAATGGTGCAGGGCGATGCTGGCGCGGTTCTCCGGGAAGATCGCACTCTGCAACGTCCACAATCCGGCGTCGTCCGCAGCCATGACCTGGGTTCGCAACAACGACTTCCCGACCCCGCGTCCGCGCAGGCCGTCGCCGACATAGACCGAGTTCTCGACGACGCCGGCGTAGCAGTCGCGCCCGGAAACCCGGCTCAGGCTTGCCCATCCGACCACAGCGCCGTCGATCTCGGCGATCCAGCGATGAGCGGGCAACCATTGCCCGTCGAGGGCTTCCCGTGCGGGGACCTCCGTGGCGAAGGTCGCCAGACCCGTGGCGATGCCCTCGCCATAGATGCGCAGTACCGCGTCCCAGTCGTCGTCGCGCATCGCTCGAACCGTCACGTCGGCGGGGAGATCCGTTGGGCAGCAGGGCCGCGGAGCGAGGACGCCCATGACCGCGTCGGCGGCATGCGGAAGGCCGGTGCAGCAAGAAGGATTGACCGCGACGACGGTCGAGGTCCCGCTCTTGTGGGTGGTGACGAAGCCGACTTCGGCGAGTTTGCGGACGTGGTGCGACACCGTCGGCTGGGTGATGTCGAGAGCGGCGGTCAGTTCGCGCACCGTGATCCCGGCCGGGCGCGTGGCGACCAGGTGCAGCAGTTGAATCCGGGTCGGGTCGGCCAGGCAGGCGAACCATTCGGCGTAGGTCGTGGCGTCGCCGACGGCCAGCGCGTCGACGCGCGGAGCGGCTGCGTCGCGGACGACGGGCATATCCAGGGACGTCATGGCGGCCATTGTATCGACGTTCATCAATGGTTGCATTCATCGACGACTGTCGATACAGTCGCCCTTGTTAGATCGATGCGTGTCGATGAATGGAGCTTCGAAATGACCGAACTGCCCGTCGTTGTCGTAGGAGCCGGTCCCGTAGGACTGGCCGCCGCCGCTGAACTGCGCGAGCGCGGCGTGGATGTGCTGGTGCTCGAACGTGGTCCCCGTGCGGGTGCCGCGGTCGCGGAGTGGAATCACGTGCGGCTGTTCTCGCGGTGGGCGGAATTGATCGCCCCCGCCGCACGCCGCGTGCTCGACGGAACCGGCTGGGTCGCCCCGGCCGACGAGGGTTACCCGACCGGACAGGAGTGGGCGCGCGACTACCTAACCCCGCTGGCCGCCGCGCTCGGCGACGCCGTGCGCTACGACGCCGAGGTCGTCGGCCTTGCCCGCCGTGGTCGTGACCGTGTCGTCGACGCCGGACGCGACAGCGAACCGTTGTCGGTGCACCTGCGCCGCACCGACGGCAGCGAGGAGCGGATCCTCGCACGCGCGGTGATCGATGCCTCCGGCACCTGGGGTGCACCGAATCCGCTGGGCGGAGAAGGGCTTCCCGCACTCGGCGAACGCGCCTGCGAGGTGGTGACCTACCGGGTACCCGATATCGACTCCCCCGCGCAAGCCGAACGTTTCGGTGGTACGCACACGGTGATCGCGGGTGGCGGGCATTCCGCACTAGGCGCGATCGTGGCGCTGGCGCAGCTGGCCGAGCATCGGCCCGGTACCCGGTTGACCTGGGTCCTGCGGCGAGGGTCCGCCGACTCGACCTTCGGTGGCGGCGATGCCGACGAACTGCCCGCGCGGGGCGCGCTCGGACTGCGAGCCAAGAAGGTCGTCGACGCAGGCCTCCTGGAAGTGGTGACCGGATTCCGTACCGGGGCAATCGAATCGGGTAAGGACGGGCGTGTCACTCTCGTAGCCGACGACGGCCGACGCATCGACGATGTCGACAACGTGGTGGCTCTCACCGGATTCCGCCCCGAACTCGGGTGGCTCTCGGAAGTGCGGCTGGAACTGGACCCGGTCCTGCAGGCACCGGTCCGGCTGGCGCCGCTGATCGACCCGAACGTGCACTCGTGCGGAACTGTCTACCCGCACGGCGTCGCCGAACTGACCCATCCCGAACTCGGCGTGTATCTGGTCGGGATGAAGAGCTACGGGCGAGCGCCGACCTTCCTCGCGATGACCGGCTACGAGCAGGTGCGCTCCATCGCCGCCGAACTCGTCGGTGACCACGAGTCCGCCGCACGGGTCGAACTCGCGCTGCCCGAGACCGGAGTCTGCGGTGGCGCAGGCATTTTCGATGATCCGGCGGGCGCGAGCTCGGGTGGTTGCTGCAGCCCGGCACCGGAAGTGCTGACCTTGTCGGCACCTTCTCTCGTCCGCTGAGCGGTGTCGACGACCACCGTTGTCGCGCAGACCGGGTCTACCGATCCCGGGCGGCGCCCGCGGGGGCGCCACAAGCGGTGTGAGGAGGGGATCACCAACAGGGGACAACGGTTT
>JACIXH010000078.1 GCA_014360565.1 Nocardia sp. | reverse complement strand
ATGGACAATTCGGGCATGATGGGCGTCATGAACTTCTTCGATCGGACCACCACATGCAGGTGACCACGCTCGAGTGGGTGGTCACCGGTCTGGTGATCCTCGGCCTGTTCGTTTTCGACTTCTACGCCCACGTGCGTACCCCGCACGAGCCCACCTTCAAGGAATCGGGCATCTGGTCGGCCGTCTACATCAGCTTGGCGCTGCTGTTCGGTCTGTTCGTCGCCTGGAAGTGGGGCGGCACCTTCTCGGGGGAGTACTACGCGGGCTTCGTCACCGAGAAAGCGCTCTCGGTCGACAACCTGTTCATCTTCCTCATCATCATGAGCACCTTCGCCGTGCCGCGGATCTACCAGCAGAAAGTGCTGCTCATCGGCATCGTGCTGGCGCTGGTGATGCGCGGTGTGTTCATCGCGGTCGGCGCGGCCGCGATCAGCGCCTACAGCTGGGTGTTCTACCTGTTCGGCGCGTTCCTGATCTACACCGCGATCAAGCTGCTGCGCGAGAGCGGGCACGAGGTCGAGCAGGAGCAGAAGCGCGACAGCTACATCGTCTCGTTGGCCAAACGGTTTCTGCCCACCACCGACGAGTACGACGGTGACAAGCTCATCACCCGGATCAACGGCAAACGCGTGTTGACCCCGCTGCTGCTCGCACTGCTGGCCATCGGTTTCGCCGACCTGCTGTTCGCACTGGACTCGATTCCGGCGATCTACGGTCTCACCGAGGAGCCGTACCTGGTGTTCACCGCCAACGCCTTCGCGCTGATGGGTCTGCGTCAGCTGTACTTCCTCATCGGCGGGCTGCTCGACCGCCTGGTCTACCTGTCCTACGGGCTGGCCGCGATTCTGGCGTTCATCGGTGTGAAGCTGGTGCTGCACGCGCTGCACGAGAACACGCTGTCGTTCGTCAACGGTGGTGAGCACGTGAGTGTCCCGGAAATCTCCACCGCGGTGTCGCTGAGCGTGATCATCGGCATTCTGATTGTGGCCACGGTCGCGAGTCTGCTGCGCACCCGCCGCGTCGACGCCTGAACACGCCACTGCCCGGAACCGCTGCGGTTCCGGGCAGTGTGCTGTCGGTCCGAAGCTACTCGGCGAAGGCGCCCATCACCGGCAGCCACTCGACCACGCGGACGGCCTCGATCAGGCCCCGCTTCGCGAACGGGTCCTCGGTCAGCAGTTCGGTGAGCGAGGGCGCGTCCTCGGCGCGAAACAGCAACAGTGCGCCCGAGCCGTCAGGATAGGGGCCGGTGGACAGGACCGTGCCCGCCTCGACGAGCGCGTTCAGCCAGCCGCGGTGTTCGGGCCGGTTGGTGGCGCGGTCGGCCGCGGTGGCCTCGGAATAGGTGTAATGGACAGCGAAAATCGGCACAGTCGATCACTTTCTCGCGAGGGATTACTACAGGGTGAGCAGCATGCGGGTGTTGCCGAGGGTGTTGGGTTTGACGAAGCTGAGGTCGAGGAACTCGGCGACGCCGGTGTCGTAGGAGCGGCACATCTCCGCGTACACCTCGGCAGTGACCGGCGTGCCATCGATCTCGACGAACCCGTGCCTGCCGAAGAAATCCACCTCGAAGGTCAGCACGAACACCCGCTGCAACTGCAGCTCGCGGGCGATGCTCACCAGGTGTTGCACCACCGCACCGCCGACGCCACGGCCTTTGACGACCGGATCGACTGCGACAGTGCGTACTTCGCCCAGATCGGCCCACAGCACATGCAACGCGCCGCAGCCGACGACCCGCCCGTCGAGCTCGGCGACCCAGAATTCCTGTACCGATTCGTACAGCGTGACCAGGTTCTTCTCGAGCAGGATGCGGCCGGCGTACTCGTCGACGAGGCGCTTGATCTCGGGGACATCGGAGGTTCGCGCTCGTCGCACGACGACACCGTCGGATACCGGGGAAACGGGCGCCACAGTGGGCGCGGCGGTCTGCGCATCGCTGGTCGAACCACTCAAGGGTCCCCGTGAGGTCATGGGTGCACAGTAGTCGGCGGGGTTACCGATAGTCTGAACATGTGCCGCACATCCTGTCGTTCCGCTCCTCGCATCGCGCCGGGCTCGACGACCGGATCGCGGGGCACCGAGCGTGCGAGCAAACAGCTCGCGAAACCGTTGGATTTCGGCGCAGTGCCGGTGAGTGCCGAGAGGGCAGGGCATGAGCGGTCAGCAGCCGGAGGCGGTAGCCAAGCGTAGCCACGTAGGGCGCCCGAGCATGCCGGAGAGACACAGGATGAGCATGCGACCCGAAGAGGCCGATCGTCGGTCGAGTGCGGCGACGCCGAAGAACGGGGCAGCGGAGACGCACGTTCCCCTGCTCAATATCGCGAATGTGCTGACGATCGCGCGCATCGTGCTGGTGCCGCTGTTCGTGCTCGCCTTGTTCGCCGAGGGTGGGCACGACACCCGCTGGCGGGTCATCGCCGCGGCGATTTTCGGTCTGGCCGCGATCACCGACCGCTTCGACGGGCAACTCGCCCGCAAATACGGTCTGGTCACCGATTTCGGCAAGCTGGCCGACCCCATCGCGGACAAGGCGCTGATCGGCTCGGCGCTGATCGGGCTCTCGGTGCTCGGCGATCTGCCGTGGTGGATCACCCTGGTCATCTGCGGCCGCGAGATCGGCATCACGCTGCTGCGGCTGGTGGTCGTGCGGCGCGGGGTGATCCCGGCCGGACGCGGCGGCAAGCTGAAGACACTCGTGCAGTCCGTGGCGATCGCGCTGTTGGTGCTGCCGCTGTCCGGCGTCTTCGCCACCGCGGGCATGTGGCTGATGTATGTGGCCGTGGCGCTGACCGTGGCGACCGGCCTGGACTATGTGGGGCAGGCGAGCAGAGTGTGGCTGGCGGGCGGACGGTCGCGCTCGTGAGCGATCCGCTCGTCGACGGTGCCCCGGTCGCCGAACTGGTCACGGCCCTGATTGCGACAGGCCAGACCGTCGCGACGGCCGAATCGCTCACCGCCGGCCTGCTGGCGGCCACGGTGGCAGGCGTTCCCGGCGCGAGCGCGGTACTGCGGGGCGGGCTGATCGTCTACGCCACCGACCTCAAGAGCCTGCTGGCGTGCGTCGACGACGACCTGCTCCGCACCGACGGACCGGTCGCCGCCTCGACCGCGCAACAGCTCGCTGTGGGGGCGCGCGAGCAGTGCGGCGCGGACTGGGGTATCGGATTGACCGGGGTCGCCGGACCCGATTCCCAGGACGGGCATCCCGTCGGCACGGTATACCTCGGGTTGGCCGGTCCGCGTCACAGTGAGGTGGTCCGGTTGAAACTGCACGGCGACAGGTGGACGATCAGACTCGGCGCGGTGCACAGTGCGGTGCGGGAGTTGCTGCGCTGTGTCAGTGTGAAGTAGCCAGGTTCGGGAACCACCGGTCCATGCTCGACGTTGTGCCAGAAAGAGGTGAGCACCGCTACGGCGGTGACACGAGGTGGAGGAGAACGAGATGACGCTGCTGCGGGAGGCAATCGGGGACAGTCTGCGGCGTGCGCGTCTCGCCCAGCATCGAACGCTGCGCGAGGTGTCGACCTCGGCGCGCGTGAGCCTCGGCTATCTGTCGGAAGTGGAGCGCGGCCGCAAGGAAGCCTCCAGCGAACTGCTCGCCAGCATCTGCGAGGCGCTCGACCTGCCGCTCTCGCGCGTGCTGTGGGACGTGAGCACCCTGATGGCGGGCGCCGACGGCTCCGCGCCGCGCGAGCCCGCGCTGACCGGTCCCGCCGCCGAGCGTGAGCCCGCGACCGCCGCGCCTGCCGCCCCCGCCGAACCGGCCGCGGGCGAGGCCGTCGCCTCCGCCGAGCAGGGCGCGCGGATCGGCATCGCCGAAGACACTCGCATCGTCATCCCGGCCCCGAGGGCCGAGATGCTGGTACTGGTGAAGGGAATGTGACACGGATAGATTCTCATCAGGCGTCGATCGGTCCGGCCACTGCCGGTCCGGGTGCCGCATGGTGAAGGATGAGCACGTATCTGGTGCGTGACGGTCGCGTACCACCAGTCGCACGAGCGACGCACAGATGGAGGCGGGATCAATCGATGGCTAATCCGTTCGTGAAGGCCTGGAAGTACATGATGGCCCTCTTCGACTCCAAGATCGAAGAGCATGCGGATCCGAAGGTCCAGATTCAGCAGGCTATCGAGGAGGCGCAGCGTCAGCATCAGGCGCTGTCGCAGCAGGCGGCATCGGTGATCGGTAACCAGCGTCAGCTGGAGATGAAGCTGAACCGTCAGCTCGACGAGGTCGAAAAGCTCAACGCCAACGCCCGTCAGGCCGTCACCCTGGCCGATCAGGCGCAGGCCGCGGGCGACACCGAGAAGGCGATCCAGTACACCAACGCCGCCGAGGCGTTCGCCGCCCAGCTGGTCACCGCCGAGCAGTCGGTGGAAGACCTCAAGGTGTTGCACGATCAGTCCCTGCAGGCCGCCGCACAGGCCAAGAAGGCGGTCGAGCAGAACGCGATGATGTTGCAGCAGAAGGTCGCCGAGCGCACCAAGCTGCTCAGCCAGCTCGAGCAGGCCAAGATGCAGGAGCAGGTCTCGGCATCGCTGCAGCAGATGGATTCCACCCTGTCCGCGCCGGGCTCCACGCCCAGCCTGGACGCCGTGCGCGACAAGATCGAACGTCGCTACGCCAATGCGCTCGGTTCGGCCGAGTTGGCGCAGAACACGGTGCAGGGTCGCATGATGGAGGTGCAGCAGGCCAGCGTCCAGATGGCCGGGCACAGCAAGCTCGAGCAGATCCGCGCCTCCATGCGCGGTGACGCGTTGCCCACCGGCAACAACAACCCGGCGATCGACCAGGCGCAGCCCCAGGCCGCACCGGCGCCGAACGTCAACAAGGGCCAAGCGGCCCAGCAGTAGTACGTGGAGTCCGGCGACGGCGCGGAAATCGGCGGAGACGCCCGGTGGCCGCGCCATCAACGGTTTCCATCACGACCGGTAGACGGGGGAAGGACACCGATGAGCGGGAAATTGCGGCGCGACCGTGCCGAGATCGTGGATCCGGCAGCGATCGCGCAGGCCGCGACGGCAGGCTCGGTGCCCGCGACCCTGCGTGGGGTCGGTGAGCAGGCGCTCGTCGCGGTACGGCGCTGGGCCGACCCGCGCGAACGTGAGCTGCGCCGCCGGCGCCGGGTGCGCAGGCGCAGTTTCCAGCTCGGCACCGCCTCCGGCATCACCACGGTCGGCGCGGTCGGACTGGCCGTGATCTCGGCGCCCGCCTGGGCGGTCGTGGTGATCGGCGGTGGCGCCATCGCGTTTGTCACCGGTACCGCGTTGAGCGCCCGCCGCTATCTGGAGTTGCGCGACAAACCCCTGCCACAGGCGTCCTTCGTCGCCCGTAGATCGCCGGGCCTGCGCTCGGCCGCGCGTGCTCCCATCCAGCGGCTGATCCGCGCCGAACGGGCCCTCTACGACCTCGGCGCCCAGATCTCGCGCACCCGCCGCCTGCCCGAAGACGAACTGCGTGACCTGCTGGAAACCGCCCGCTCCGGCGCGTCCGCGCTGCACGCGCTCGCCGCCGACGTCGTCGCCATGGAACAGGCCGCCGACACTGTCGGCCGGGCCAACCCCGACACCGTCGCAGCGCTGAAGGCCACGGTCGCCGACGTCCTCACCCGCCTCGAGACCGGCGTCGCCGAATACGAACAGCTCGTCGCGGCGGCGGCCCGCATCCTCGCCGTCCCCGAGGACTCCGTCCTCGCCTACCAGTTCAACGGCATCGTCGCCGACCTGCGCGAAGCAGCCGACCGCCTCGACGGCTGGGCCCAGGCCCTCACCGAAATGGCCGACCAGGGCCCCGAATTGTTCGCCGGTGGAACGGATTCCGCTCGCTAGAACTGCCTGTCGCGCAGGTTGAGGCGTACGACTGCGGTCCGGTGCTGACATCGGACCCGCCGCCGCCGGAAAATATCGCCGGACCATCGCGAGTCTCGTGACACGGCGGTCCGAGATCAGGCGATGGCTTGGCGGAGAGCTTTGAGCTCGGTGGGGCGTAGGTCGGTGACCGTGGCCGATTCCGGGACGTCGAAGACGCGTACGTTCTTTTCTTCGGTGGTGAACGGAGCCCAGCCGACGGTGCCATCGGTGGCGAAGCCGACCCAGGCGGCGTGGATCTCGTCGGCCAGCGATTGTGGTGGTGTGGGTCCGGTGAGCGAGTGCGCGGCGTCGATGGTGTCGAAGACGAACGGAATTTCCAGGACGTGGCAGGCGCCGAGGCCGGGAAGGGCTGTGGGCCAGGCAAATTCGTAAACACTGGTAGGAGCTGTGGTGGCGTTCGCTTCGGCGAAGTCGTAGGTGCCGGCGCGAAAGCTCATGTCGGTGAGGACGGCGTTGAAGATCTCGGCGGCGGTGGCACCGGGGCGCTCGGCCGAATAGGTCTGGGCCACTGCGGGATCGATGCCGTAGCGGGTGAGGACGAAGGGCAGCGCCTCGGTGGTGATCGCGGCGGCGAGGCCGGCGGGGACGGTGAAGAAGCGGAACTCGTCGGCGGTGGTGCCCGCGATGAGGGGAACCGCGCGCTCCGGGTGCGCGCGCAGAACCTCGGTCGGTGGGCCCTCGACGATGTCGTTGTCGATGACCGGGAACAGGCTCATGAGGCCGCCGCCGAACTGGATCACCGATCGACCCCAGCGTTCGGGATCGGGATCGGTCATCAAGGCCAGTGCGACGGCGTTCTGCGCGGTACGCAACTGCTCCGGTCCCAGTTTCGCGAAGTCTTCTGCGGTGGGTGCGATGCCGAGTTCGGCCGCCAGTGCCGCCGACACCGTGCGCGCGTCCTCGGGATCAGCGGCGATCGCACCGTTGCCGCTCTGCATGATCGCCCGGCGGAACAGCCCGGCTGTCTGTGGCGCGGCGATCAACGCCGCCACACTCATCGCGCCGGCGGACTCACCGAAGATCGTCACATTGCCGGGATCGCCGCCGAAAGTGGCGATGTTCTCGCGTACCCAGCGCAACGCGAAGATCTGGTCGTGCAGACCACGATTGGACGGTGCGCCCTCGATCTCGGCGAATCCCGACACCCCGAGGCGGTAGTTGATCCCGACCATGACCACGCCGTCGCGCGCGAAGGCCGTCCCGTCGTAGATCGCCCGTGCGTTGGACCCCCGCACGAACGCGCCACCGTGAATCCACACCAGCACCGGGAGACCGGACGCGGCCGGGTCGGGCGTCCACACATTCGCGTTGAGGTACTCGTCGCCGGGGATGCCGTCGCTGCCGATCAGGGCGTGGATCGGTGCGGGATACGGAGACTGTGCGCAGGTCGCGCCCATCTCGGTGGCCTCGCGGACGCCGTCCCAGGCGGGCGCGGCCTCGGGCAGCCGGAATCGTCGCGGCCCGACCGGTGCCGCCGCGAACGGCACGCCGAGAAAGCGCGTGACGCCTGCCTCGGTGCGGCCGCGGATCGCGCCGCTCGTGATCGTGACGACGGGTTCCATGAATGTCCTCCTCCGTGCGGTGAGCTCCGATTATGGGCGGTTGTCCGGCTCTCCGTCAGTCGTTTGCCTAGGGAACGAGCGGTCCGGCCAGTACGCGTTCGCCTGCCGCCCGATCGCCGTCCCAGGCATATCCCGCGTCCGCGCCGGATTTGCGCGCCCACAGGGCCAGCAGCAGGTCCGATGCGGTGCCCGCGAACTCGGCGACCGGCTCGCCCGGGCCGTAGCTCCAGCTGTTGCCGGTGTCGGTGGCACGGACTCGCAACGCCACCTCGGGTTCGACGGCCAGCCCGCGATGGATCATCCGGGGCGCGAACAATTCGAACACCTCGTCGATGCCGTCGACGGCGAGATCGGGGTCGAACGGATCGGCCTTGCCGAGAGCGTTCTGGCCGTCCCACAGGTGCATGAGCGTCTCGTGGGCGCGGCGCCGCCGCCAGAAGCCGACGGTGCGTGGCATGGTCCGGGTGAAGGTCCACGCCTGCTGCTCTTCGTCGGCGGCGAGCGCGGCCACCATCGCGTCGGCGGTCGATTCGTACCATTCCCGCAGGGCGGCAAGGTCTTGTGGTGCGGGCTCGTGCTCCGCATCGCCGCGCAGCTCGGTTACGGCGGTGACCACCCACAAGTTGCCGCGCCCGAGATGATCGACGAGATCGTAGAACGTCCAGTCACCGCACGAGGGCACCGGCGCGGCGAGATCGGTGTCGACGGCGATGAGCTCGCCGAAGGTGGTGAGCTTCGCGCACAGCAACGCCGAGTAGTCCATGCCGATCACGGTAGCCCGGATCCGGCGCCGGTCTCGGGGTGAACCCTGATCTACACCCGGATATCGGTGCTGACCTGGTGATCTATCGGTCGCCGGATGGGAGTATCGAAGGTGTCGGATCGCTGGACGGCGGTCGTAGAGGTGAAGGAGTCGTCATGGTCTTGAAAGTCATCGGCATCGTTGTGGTCGCCGTGATCGCGTTCTGGATTCTCGGCGCGCTGATCGAGGCGCTGATGCCCATTCTCGTGATCGGGGCGATCGGTACCGGCCTCTATCTGCTGTACAAGGCGGTGTCGGGTAGCGACAAGACCCCGATCAGTTAGTCGTCTGTGGTTAGCATGGCGGTGTGGAACAGGTACCCGAGGACTGGCAGCGCGGTCTGGTGATCGTCGCGCATCCCGACGACATCGAATACGGCGCCGCCGCGGCTGTCGCGCGATGGACGGGGCAGGGCAAAGACATCCGCTATCTGCTCGTCACGCGCGGTGAGGCCGGGATCGCCGGGATGCCGCCCGCCCAGGCCGCGCCGTTGCGCGAGATCGAGGAGATCGCGGGCGCCCGCGAAGTCGGTGTGCACACCGTCGAATTCCTCGACCATCCCGACGGACGCATCGAAGAGGGCCTGACCTTGCGCCGGGACGTGGCCGCCGCGCTGCGCAGGCATCGCCCGGAGATAGTGGTGCTGTTCAACTTCGGTGACACCTGGGCGCCGGGGATGGTCAACAGCGCCGATCACCGAGCTGTCGGTCGATCGGCGATGGACGCCATCTCCGACGCGGGCAACGAATGGATCTTCCCCGAAATCGCCGATCTGCCACCGTGGTCGGCGCGCTGGGCCGCGGTGGTCGGTCCGGGGGCCACCCATGCTGTCGACGTCAGCGCGCACCTGGATCAGGCGCGTGCGTCGCTGGCGGCGCATCGGGGCTATCTGCAGGTGCTGAGCTCGGTGCCGGTGGAGGATCAGGTGCGCGAAATCGTCACGTTCGCAACAGGTCCGGTGGAAGGTTTCCCTGCCGCGCACGCGGTCGGATTCGAACTGTTCACCTTCGCGGGCTGACGGTTCACCTCGCCTGCGGTCGACTCGCGGCGCGCTGTTGGCCCGAGGGTCGGATTCGGTGGCAGGCGCGGGTGATGCTCGGCGACGGCCACGGCACGGAATACCGGTTCGGGTGGGCACGGCCTGGGGGTATGGCAGGGTGGGCGGATGCGAATAGCTGTGGTGGCCGGGCCCGATCCAGGGCATGCGTTTCCCGCGATCGCGTTGTGTCTGCGATTGCTGGCAGCGGGGGACGACCCCGTGTTGTTCACCGGGCCGAGATGGCTGGACCAAGCGCGCTCGGCGGGGATCAGCGTGCGCAGGCTCAAGGGCCTCGCGCCTCGCCCCACCGACGACGACGCCGACGCGGGCGCGCGCATCCACGAGCGCGCCGCCCACATCGCCACCGAGAACCTGCCCGAACTGAGCGCGATGCTGCCGGACCTGGTGGTCTCGGACGTGCTCACCGCCGGTGGTGGCATGGCGGCCGAACGGCTGGGGCTGCCGTGGGTCGAATTGTCGCCGCACCCGCTCTACCTGCCCTCGAAAGCGTTGCCGCCGATCGGCAGTGGCCTCGCGCCGGGAGAAGGCGTACGCGGCCGGATGCGTGACGGGGTCCTGCGCACGATGACCGGTCGCGCGGTGCGCACCGGCCACCGTCAGCGCTCCGCCGCCCGCCAGACCATCGGACTGCCCGCCGAGGACCCCGGGCCCACGGCGCGCCTGGTCGCCACCCTGCCCGCACTGGAGATGGACCGCCCGGACTGGCCCGCCGACACCCACGTCGTCGGACCGCTGCTGTGGGAGCCCACCGACGCCGTACTCGCGCTGCCCCCCGGCGACGCGCCGGTGGTGATGGTGGCGCCCTCGACCGCGCACACCGGCGTCGCCGACATGGTCGAGGTCGTCTTGTCCGGATTGGCCGGACTCGGTGTGCGAGCCGCCATCTCGACCCTGGACACCCCGCCCGCTCAGCTGCCGGATTGGGCGACCGCAGGCCTGGGCCGCCAGGACGAACTGCTCACCCACGCCGCGGTCGTTGTCGGCGGCGGCGGACACGGCCTGCTCGCCAAATCTCTGGCCGCGGGCGTGCCGGTGGTGACCGTCCCCGGTGGCGGCGACCAATGGGAGCTCGCCAATCGCGCGGTGCGGCAGGGCAGTTCGGTGCTGGTGCGGCCGCTCACTCCGGAGGCGGTCGGCGCCGCGGTGCGCAAGGTGCTCGACGACCCCGCCTACGCCGAGTCGGCCCGCCGCGCAGCCGCGGGCCTGGCGGAGGTCGAGGACCCGGTCCAGGTCTGTCACGACGCCGCCAAGCAGTAATGCCGGCACAGTCCCGGCGTGAGCGGGCACCTGCGGACTGTGACCTGGCGCGAGTATCTTGGGCAACGTGCGATTGACCGAATTCCAGGAACTGATGCACACCGAGTTCGGCGTGGCGCGCGCCGACGCCATGCTGACCGATCACGTGATACCCCAGCTGGGGCGTACGGGGGCGGTGGCGATCGACAACGGCGTCGACCCGCGCGAGGTGTGGCGGGCGCTGTGTGCCGACTTCGACGTGCCGACGAACCGGTGGTGACCAGGCCATGGCCGTGACAGCGCAGAACTCCGGCGCGCGAGCGTACCGGTTCGACGAGCGGCTGCGGATGATCCCGGCCGACCCCGAGACTCTCGCGGCCAGGGTCGCCGTCGCCGACCCCCATGATTTCGCCGGCCTGCGCAGGCTCGGCATCGCGTTGATGCTGCTCGGACGCTACGACGAAGCACTCGACCGGCTCGATCAGGCCCTCGAACTCGCCGATACCGAGCGACGCCGGGTCACCGTCTGGATCAACCTGGCCGATGTCTACCGATATCAGGGTGAACCGGCGCTGGCCGAGATCCTCTACCGCCGGGCCCTGCACGCCAGTCGTGCGCTCGACCCCGACCTGGTCTCCTTCGCCGCCCACCACCTGGGCAAGTCGCTGGCCGAACAGCACCGTCCGCAGCAGGCGCGTGAGCTGCTCAACGAGGCGATGCGGCTGCGGGTGGCCGAGGGCGAACCCGAACTCATCGAATCCACTCGCGCGGCACTGGACCACCTCGACGAGCTGGCCCTGCCGTTGCCGCCGGTGATCGAGAAGCTGCTCGGGCCTGCACCCGCGTGGTCGGATGAACACGAGGGCCGTGACGGGAATCTCGTGCGGTCGGGCGGGTACTGGATCAAACGGGGGCCACGCGCGGTGGCCGAGCACGCGCGGCTGATCTGGTTGCGCGACAACGCCATCGCCGTGCCGGAGGTGGCGGCGTTCGCCGAGGATGTCCTCGTCCTCGTCGATGCGGGCAGCTCGCTCGCGGGTAAGGCGGATTCGACCGAAACCGGCGCGCAGATGGGTCGGGCCCTGCGCGCGTTGCACGAGCTCCCGGTGGCGGACTGCCCCTTCGACGCCTGCCTCGACGTGACCCTGGCCAGGGCGCACCGCAATGTGGTCGAAGGGTTCGTCGACACCGCCGATTTCGACGACGACCATCGCGGCCTCTCGCCCGCCGAGGTGCTCGCGCGGCTGCGGCAGCAACGCCCGGCCACGGAAGACCTGGTCGTCACCCATGGTGATTTCACGCCGGGAAACGTGCTCACCGGCGGCCTGCTGATCGATGTCGCGGCGCTGGGTCGCGGCGACCGCTATCGCGACCTGGCGCTGGCCGAGCGCGATCTGGCCGCCGACTCCGGGATCGAGGCGGTCGCGGCCTTCTACGCCGCCTATGGCCTGACCGAACCCGACCGAACAAAGCTCGACTACTACCGTCTGCTCGACGAACTGTTCTGAAGCCGATCCTGAGCGACGACGGCGCGCGAGGTCGGTGTGCGGGACCGTCTCACGTGGTCTTGGCGTAGTGCCGTGCGGCCTTGGCGCGGTTGCCGCACGTGGCCATCGAATGCCAGCGACGGGTGCCGTTCTTGGACGTGTCGTAGAAGAACAGCACGCAGTCGGGGTGCGCGCATTGGCGGATCCGGTCCGGCGCCCGGGCGATCAGGTGCAGCAGATTGTCGGCGGCGAGCCAGCCGGGTAGCCATGCCGGATCGTCGATTTCGGGAATGTCACGAGGGCCCTCGTCGGTGAGTTCACGGCGGATGCGTCCGTGGCCGAGGACCCGATTCAGGGCGAGGTGATCGGCGCGGGTGACGGCGTCGTACACGGCATCGCGCGCGGTGTGCAGCGCGGTGAGGGTGTGCTCGTCGGCGGGTGTGCGATCGGCGAGCCCGAGGAGCGCCAGCCAGGTGCGCAGCCCGTCGAGATCGGCGAGCAGATCAGTGGGTTCGGCGCCTGCCCACCGGGTGTTGAGCAGGTCGAGAGCAGGGGGTTCGCCGGTGTGCGGACGGGGATCGCGCATGCCCGAGGTTACCAACACGATCCTCCTAACTGTCTAAAAGTATTTCAAGGGTTGACGCAGTGGGTGATCTCATTCTATGTTCTAACTGTTCAACAACACATAAACAGTTAACATTCCGGGAGGAAATCATGACCACCGTCGCCGCACCCGTGCTCGCCACCGGTCACATCGGACTCAACGTCGCCGACCTCGACCGCTCCGTCGACTTCTACCGCCGCGGCCTCGGCTTCGACGAGCTCGGCAGTGGCGCCGACGGCGAACGGCGTTGGGCCTTCCTCGGTCAGGACGGTGCGCTGGTGCTCACGCTGTGGCAGCAGAGCAGCGGCGAGTTCTCCACCAGCACACCGGGTCTGCACCACCTGTCGTTCCAGGTCGGCGATGTCGAGACGGTGGGTGTCGTGGAGGCGGCGCTGCGTGCGCTCGACGCCGAGTTCTTCCACGACGGTGTGGTCGCGCACGGCGAGGGCGCGTCCTCCGGCGGGATCTTCTTCGCCGATCCCGACGGCATCCGGCTCGAGGTCTTCGCCCCGTCGGGCGCCGATACCGCGCCTGCCCCGGCCGGACCCGCTCCGACGTGCGGATTCTTCTGACACACCGGCCTCTGTCTGTGATCGACCAGAATGGATGAGCGATGTTTCACTCCGGCGAGCTGGCTGTGCAGCAGCGCATGGGCCAGGCCGAGGCGGCCGGCCACGTCGGCCGGTCGATTCGTGCCGAGATTCCGCCGGTCGCCGCGTCTTTCCTGGCCGAGCAACCGATGGTCGTGCTCGGCGCCGCCGATCCCGCGGGCCGGCTGTGGGCGAGCCCGCTCACCGGTCCCGCCGGGTTCGTGCACGCGGTCGACGAGGTGACCATCGACATCGACACCCGGCTCGATGATGCCGATCCGCTGTCGGTCGCGCTGGCGGGTGAGGTCGAGGTCGGGCTGATCGCCCTGCAACCGCAGCGCCGCCGCCGGATGCGCGTCAACGGTACGTCGGCGGTGCGTGCCGGCGGGGTACGCATCACCACCGAGCAGGTCTATGCGAACTGCCCGAAGTACATTTCGCGCAGGCAGATTCGCGAGGCCGCTGTGCCCGGCCCCTCGGGCCCGGTGCGCCGCGGCCGCGCACTGACCACCGCCGCGGCCGAGATGATCGGCGCCGCCGACACCTTCTTCGTTGCCACCGCCGATGCCGACGGGCACGCCGACGCCTCTCATCGCGGCGGCAATACCGGCTTCCTGCAAGTACTGTCGCCGACTCGACTGCGCTGGCCGGACTATCGCGGCAACTCGATGTTCATGACATTGGGCAATATCGTGGTGCAGCCGCGCTGCGGGCTGCTCCTCGCCGACTGGTCGACCGGCGCGCTGCTGTACCTCACCGGGCGCGCGGAACTGATCTGGGACGCAACGGCATTCGCCCCTGGTGCGCAGTGCGCTGTCGACTTCACCGTCGACGAGGTGATCGAACGCCCCAGTGCGCTCGCGGTGCGCTGGGGTCCACCCGAACTTTCCCCGAACAACCCCTGATCTCCCGAAAGGTTTGTCCCATGCGTCCTCCACTGCCACCCTTCGATCTCGACTCCGCGCGCGCAAAGGTGCTTGCCGCCGAAAATGCCTGGAACACCAGAGATCCCGAGCGAGTCGCGGCCGCCTACACCGCGGATTCGGTATGGCGCAACCGCGACGAGTTCTTCACCGGCCATGACGCGATCGTCGATTTCCTGACCCGCAAATGGTCGGTGGAGAACGGCTACGCGCTGCGCAAGGATCTGTGGGCCTTCCATGGCAACCGCATCGCCGTGCGCTTCCAGTACGAATGGCACGACGAGTCGGGGCAGTGGTGGCGCAGCTACGGCAACGAGCAGTGGGAGTTCGCGGCGGACGGGCGGATGGCCCGACGTGAGGCCAGCATCAACGATGTGCGCATCGAACCGGCGCAGCGGCGGATCTTCGGGCCGCGCGCGCAGGGCGACGACTCGGTGCTGCCGCAGCACTGACGCACCGGCTTCGCTGCCGGATTGCCGCCCCGAGCGGCTGCTTCGCGTGTTGCCGGGCGCGTCGCTTGACTCGAATGGGTGTTCGACTAACCTGGGCGCCAGAACTTGTCGGTGCCGGCCTCTACTGTGGGCGCCAACCAGAGAGACACTCACCTCGAGAAGGGGCACACATCATGGCACCGCAGGCCTACGATCGCGACAAAGCGCTGGAACTGGCACTGGCGCAGGTGGAGAAAAGCTTCGGCAAGGGCGCGGTCATGCGGCTCGGCGAAGAGACCCGCCAGCCGATCGCTGTCATCCCCACCGGGTCCATCGCGCTCGATGTCGCACTCGGTATCGGTGGGTTGCCGCGCGGTCGCGTCGTGGAGATCTACGGCCCGGAATCCTCGGGTAAGACCACCGTCGCGCTGCACGCAGTAGCCAACGCCCAGGCCGCGGGCGGTGTGGCCGCCTTCATCGACGCCGAGCACGCCCTCGACCCCGACTACGCCCGCAAGTTGGGCGTCGACACCGACGCGCTGCTCGTCTCCCAGCCCGATACCGGTGAGCAGGCGCTCGAGATCGCCGACATGCTGGTGCGCTCCGGCGCCATCGACATCCTCGTCATCGACTCCGTCGCCGCCCTGGTGCCGCGCGCGGAAATCGAAGGCGAGATGGGCGACAGCCACGTCGGTCTGCAGGCCCGCCTCATGAGCCAGGCGCTGCGCAAGATGACCGGTGCGCTCAGCAACTCCGGCACCACCGCCATCTTCATCAACCAGCTGCGCGAGAAGATCGGCGTCATGTTCGGCTCCCCGGAGACCACCACCGGTGGTAAGGCGCTGAAGTTCTACGCCTCGGTCCGCCTGGACGTGCGCCGCATCGAGACCCTCAAGGACGGCAGCGACGCGGTCGGCAACCGCACCCGCGTGAAGGTCGTCAAGAACAAGGTCGCCCCGCCGTTCAAGCAGGCCGAGTTCGACATCCTCTACGGCCATGGCATCTCCAGGGAGGGCTCGCTCATCGACATGGGCGTCGAGCACGGCTTCGTCCGCAAGTCCGGCTCCTGGTACACCTACGAGGGCGACCAGCTGGGGCAGGGCAAGGAGAACGCCCGCAAGTTCCTGCTGGAGAACAAGGACGTGTGCGACGAGATCGAGAAGAAGATCAAGGAGAAGCTGGGCATCGGCGCCGTACTGACCGCCGAGGCCGACGCGCCCGCCGACTTCTGACCCGATGACCACGCCGAGCCCCGGCGGCCACCGCGATCCGGCCGACCCGGTCGAACAGATGCGCAGGCAGCTGGCTCGCCTCGGCATCGAGGTCGAGCCCGAGCCGGTGAGCTCGCCCGTGACGGGTCGAGGCAGGGGCACGGCCGATGGACTCGTCCGGTCGGCTCGCGGCAAGCGAGCCGACCCGGACGCGGAGAGGATTCGGTCGGGTGCGGGCGATCCGCAGCGCGCGCACCCGGCCGGATTCACCGGTAGTGACAAACCCCCGCATTTCGCTGCGCGGGTTGGTGATGATCATGAAGAGTGGGGAAGCGAGGGTCGGCGACGGCCCCGCGGCGCACGGCGCGAACGTAGGTACGCGCGGCGCGACGAAGTCTCCCTGTCGACCGACGTCGGTGGTGACGACGGACGGCAGGCGGATCCGGTGGCGGCCGGATCCCAGCCGGGAGAGCCCGACAGGCGGGCCGGCACACGCCGGCTCGCCCCGGGCGACCGTCCCGGCGCAACTCTGGAACAGGCCAAGGACGTGTGCCTGCGATTGCTCTCGGTGCGGGCTCGCAGCCGCGCCGAATTGGCGAAGCGCCTCGGCGAGAAGGGCTTCCGCCTCGAGGTGATCGAGGCCGCGCTCGAACGGTTCGCCGAAGTAGGTCTGATCAACGACGCCTCCTTCGCCGAACAGTGGGTGCACGAACGCCACACCTACTCCGGCCGGGGCAAAAAGGCCCTCCAGCGTGAGCTGCGCGAGAAGGGCGTCGCCCCCGGCGATGCCGAGCAAGCGCTGTCGATGGTCACCGATGACGCCGAACACGCCCGCGCCGCCGACCTGGTCCGCCGCAAACTCCGCACCCTGCCCGCGGGCATGGACCGCGACAAAGCGGTCCGCCGCCTTGTCGGCATGCTCGCCCGCCGTGGCTACGACCAATCCACCGCCTTCGCCGTTGTCACCGCCGAGTTGGACCAGGCGGGTTTCGCGCGCACGCCCGAAGTCCGCGGCGACGAAACCAGCGGTGACGAGAACAGCGGTGATGAGAACCGCGGCGCTGCGGCACCGGCGGATACTCCTGTTCGCGCCGTGTCCAGGAGACCGGTTCCCGGAGACGATCAGGCCGCGGCAGACCTGGTCCGCCGTAAACTCCGCGCCATGCCCACCGATCTGGACCGCACCAAGGTCACCCGCCGACTGGTCGACATGCTCGCCCGTCGCGGCTACAGCCCGGGCACTGCCTTCGCCGTGGTGAAAGCCGAACTGGCCGAGGCCGGTCGATGAGCTGGCGGGGCGCCCACAACGATCACGACGATCTGCTGTCGGATGCAGATGATCCCGGGCGGGTATGTGGTCCTGCGCGCCGATGGATCCGCTCGATGGGAGTGGTGGCGATGCGTTGAACGCTGCCCGGTGAGGTCGCCGCGCGGGGGCGGTGGTGAGTTCCGAAGTGCCGCGCGGAAGTTTGCCCGGTGCGTAGGATGGCCTCGGTTCCGGTGAAAGGGACCTTCGCGCAGAAAGTTTCGTGGCGCCACGGTGCCGGCGAGGGTGTGGGATAGGGGTGTTTCACCCGAAGTCGGGGTGGGCACTCTTGCGGACAGAGCCGATGTGGCTGCCGAACGACGGGGAGGTGGACCCTGGACGCGTTGTGGTCGTTCGTGGTGAATCGGCGCGAGCAGCTGCTGGTCGATTCGTACCTGCATGTGTCCGCGGTGGTGCAGTCGCTGATAGTCGCGACGGTGATCGCGGTCGCACTCGGGGTGCTCGTGTACCGCAGCCCGCTCGGGTCCGCTGCCGCTACCGCCACGGCGGGGGCGATTCTGACCGTGCCGTCGTTCGCGCTGCTCGGGCTGCTGATTCCGTTCCTCGGGCTGGGCGTTGCACCGACGATCGTTGCCTTGGTGCTGTACGCGCTGCTGCCGATCCTGCGCAACACGGTGCTCGGGTTGTCGTCGGTGGATCCGGCGGTGACCGATGCCGCGCGCGGTGTCGGCATGAACCGGGTGCGCCTGCTGACCAAGATCGAATTACCCCTTGCCTGGCCGTCCATCCTCACCGGCATGCGGGTCAGTACCCAGATGATCATGGGCATCCTGGCGCTCGCGGCCTACGCGAAGGGGCCCGGCCTGGGCAACCTGATCATCTCCGGGCTCGGACGTCTCGGCAGCCCGAACGCGGTGCCGCAGGCCCTCACCGGCACCGTCCTCATCGTCGTGCTCGCACTCGCACTCGACGGCGTCCTTGTCCTGCTCGGACGGCTCACTATTCCGAGGGGAATCCGTGACTGACATCGCAACCACCAAGGCGGCAGGCGTTTCCGCGGTCTCCGGAGTCGAGATCGTCCTCGACCAGGTCACCAAGCGCTATCCCGAACAGGCTCAGCCCGCGGTCGACGCGGTCTCCATGACCATCCCGGCCGGCGAGATCGTGGTGCTGGTCGGCCCGTCCGGCTGCGGCAAGACCACCACCATGCGGATGATCAACCGGCTGATCGAACCCACCTCCGGCACCGTCACCATCGGCGGCCGCGACGCCGCCGCGATCGATGCCGACGAGTTGCGCCGCGGCATCGGCTATTCGATCCAGCAGGCCGGACTGTTTCCGCACATGACCGTCGCCAAGAACATCGCCACGGTGCCGGGCCTGCTCGGCTGGGACCGCCGCCGCATCGCCGAGCGCACCGACGAGATGCTCACTCTCGTCGGCCTCGACCCCGGCACCTATCGCAACCGCTACCCCCGCCAGCTCTCCGGCGGACAGCAGCAGCGCATCGGGGTGGCCAGGGCGCTGGCGGCCGATCCGCCGCTCCTGCTGATGGACGAACCCTTCGGCGCGGTCGACCCGATCACCCGTGGCCTGCTACAGGACGAATTGCTCCGTCTGCAAGCCGAACTCGGCAAGACCATCGTCTTCGTCACCCACGACTTCGGTGAGGCCGTGAAGCTGGGGGACCGCATCGCCGTCCTCGGTGACCACTCCCGCATCCTGCAGTACGACACCCCCGCCGCGATCCTGGCCGCCCCGGCCGACGAAACGGTCGCCGGCTTCGTCGGCGCCACCGCCACGATCGACCGTCTCGGTCTCACGGTCCTGGCAGATATGGACCTCGACCAGGGCGTCACTGCCGCGGCGGACACCACCCCGGCCGCGCTGGCCACCGCGCTGCGCGAGGCGCAGCGAACCTGGGGCATCGTCCTGGACGCGCAGCGCCGCCCGCTGCGCCGGGTCACGACAGCCGAACTCGCCGAGGCGGATTCGCTGCACGACCTCGGCACCCCGATCGGCGCCACCCTGCCCGCCGACGCCACCCTCCAGGACGCGCTGGCGGCGCTGCTCACCGAGCGCACCGCCTCCGCCGTGGTCGTCGACAACACCGGCACCTACACCGGCACCGTCACCGTCGACACCCTGATCGACCACCTGGCCGCGACCGAAACGGCAACGGCATGACGGCCGCGCCGCATCGCAGCACCCGATGGCCGAAGATCGGCGCGGACCCTCGGCGACAGCCCGACCTCGGGCCCGAGCTCCTGGAGACGGCCCCCGACTGCGCGCCCCGACGTGCGGCGAACGCGCACATCGCCGACGGTCCACGATTGCGCGCGGGCACGGCCGAACTCGCGATGGCAGGCGTCGAAGCCACCCGCGCTCCCGAATCCCGCGACAACGAGGCGCGGAGGGCCGTGCTGTGACGAATACTGTTTCGGTATCATCGCGTTCGATCGTCGACGTCCCTGCCGCGACCGCCGCGCCCGCTACCCAGCGGCGCGCCGAATACCTCCGGCTGCTGGCCCAACCGGTGATCGTGCTGATCCTCACCGTCGGTGTGCTCGTCTGGGCGTTCCGGCGCGATCTCACCGTCATTCAGCAGGCCAGCATCAGCGTGTCCAACATCGCCGAGGTGACCTGGCAGCACATCCTGATCACAGCGGCGGTGGTGCTCATCGTCGTAGTGCTGGCCGTGCCGCTCGGGACGTTGCTCACCAGAGCTCGATTCCGCCGGCTGGCCCCACTGTTCGTCGGCATCGCCAACATCGGCGCATCGGCGCCCGCGATCGGCCTGATCGTGCTGTGCTACTTGATCACTCGCACCACCGGCTTCTGGGTGGGCGTCGCGCCGATCGCGTTCTGCTCGCTGCTGCCCGTGCTGCGCAATACGATCCTGGGCTACCAGCAGGTCGACCCCGCGTTGATCGACGCGGGCAGGGGTCAGGGCATGTCGGCGGGACTGGTGTTGCGCCGCATCGAGTTTCCCCTCGCGGTGCCCTACATCCTGGCGGGCCTGCGAACCTCGCTGGTGCTGGCTGTCGGCACTGCCACGCTGTCGTTCATGGTCAGCGCGGGCGGGCTCGGCATCCTCATCGATACCGGCTACAAATTGCGCGACACCGTGACCCTGACGCTGGGTGCGGTGCTCGCGGTCGCGCTCGCGCTGTTCGTCGACTGGCTCGGCGCGCTGGCCGAACAGTTCCTCGGTCCGAAGGGGTTGCGTTGAGGTTCACCGCAGGGTTGCGCTGGGTCGCCCCGGTGCTGAGCGCGCTGGTACTCGCGAGCTGTGGACTGCAGTCGGGCGGTTCGGTGCCGCTGTCGGTCGGTCCAGGCAGCATCGAACCGGTGCCGGAACTGGACGGCGTCGCGGTCACGGTAGGCTCCAAGGACTTCACCGAGGCCAACATCCTGGGATACATGATCGAATTCGCGCTCACCGCCGCAGGCGCGAACGTGCGCGATCTGACCAATATCCAGGGTTCCAACAGCCTGCGCGACGCCCAGTTGAACGGCCAGATCGACATCGCCTACGACTACACCGGTACCGGCTGGATCAACTATCTCGGCAAGGAGAAGCCGATCCCGACCGAGCAGGCCCAGTTCGACGCCGTTCGCGACGCAGATCTCGCCGAGCACAACATGGTGTGGGCGGCGATGGCGCCGATGAACAACACCTACGCCCTCGTCACGAGCAAACGCACCGCCGAGGAAACCGGGGTCCGCACCCTGTCGGACTACGCGACCCTGATCGCGAAGGATCCTGGCGCCGCGGCGACCTGCGTCGGCACCGAGTTCAACGTCCGCCCGGACGGCTACCCCGGGCTGGCAGGCGCCTACGGGATCGACCTCGGCAAGTCGCAGCGCCAGATCGTCCAGGACGCGCTGGTCTACCAGGCCACCGCCGATGCCGAGCAGTGCCGCTTCGGCTCGGTCGCGGCCACCGACGGCCGGATCCCCGCCCTCGAACTGGTGCTGCTCGAAGACGACAAGGCCTTCTTCCCGAAGTACAACGCCGCCGTGGTCATGCACCGTGACTTCGCCGACGCGCATCCTCGGGTAGTCGAGGTGATGGCTCCGATCTCCGCCCGCCTCACCAACGAAGTGATCACCGAACTCAATCGTCAGGTCGACATCGACGGCCGCGAACCGGCTGATGTCGCCCGCGACTGGATGGTTGCCGAAGGCTTCGTCACCGCGGGCTGATCTCCGCGCCGGTTTGCCGAACTGTTACCAGCTTCTGGTCCGAAATGTCGGTTAAGCGTGGGTCGCTCACACCACTGACTCAGCTTCGCGGGCCATGATGGACGCGGCAGAGACAACCGGAAACCGAGGCGCGGTGCGGTGGGGACCCGCGTCCAGACTGGGAGGCTGACCCATGACCATCGAATTCCGCAAGGTGACCGTGCTCGGAACGGGGGTGCTCGGATCCCAGATCGCCTTCCAGTCGGCCTTCCGTGGGTTCGATGTCACCGCCTACGACATCAATGACGCGGCGCTCACCGCCGCGCGCGCCCGATTCGATGAACTCGCCACGGTGTACCAGCAGGACGTGGAAGGAGCCGACGCGAGCAACACCGCAGCGGCCGCGACGGGCATCACTCTGACCACCGAGCTGGCCACCGCGGCGGCCGAGGCGGACCTGATCATCGAGGCGGTGCCGGAGGTACTCGGGATCAAGCGAGACCTGTACCGCGAGCTCGGCGCGCTCGCCCCCGAACGCACGGTGTTCGCGACGAACTCCTCCACGCTGTTGCCCAGCGACATCGTCGACTACACCGGGCGCCCCGATCGATTCCTGGCGCTGCACTTCGCCAACCACGTCTGGAAGTTCAACACCGCCGAGGTGATGGGTACCGACCGGACCGATCCCGCGGTGTTCGCCGCGGTGGTCGAGTTCGCGAAGGCGATCGGCATGGTGCCGATCGAATTGCACAAGGAGAAGGCGGGTTACGTCCTCAACTCGCTGCTGGTGCCGTTCCTGAACTCCGGAATCGAGCTCGCGGCAGGCGGATACGCCGAACCACCCGCCGTCGACGAGACCTGGCGCATCGCCACCGGCGCACCCATGGGCCCGTTCCAGATCCTCGACATCGTCGGCCTGACCACCCCGTACAACATCCTGGTCAACGGCAGCGACGCGCACAAGAAGCTCGCTGCCTGGCTGAAGGAGAACTACATCGACAAGGGCAAGCTCGGCGTGGCCTCCGGCGAGGGGTTCTACCGCTACAGCGGGTAGTCCTGCTCGGCCGTCGCGGACACGACAAAGCGGGGCTCGATCCGTCCGGATCGGGCCCCGCTCGGGTGCCGGTACTACTTCTTGGTGATGTCGACGCCCGGCGCGGCGTCGGTGAGGATCGAATCGGCGGCCAGTACCGCACCACCGCTCTTCTTCCGCGACCGCAACCGCTTCTCGAGGGTGGTGGCCAAAAAGCTCAGCGCCATGTTGAGCGAGATCATGATCAGCGCGATGACGATCAGCGCGGGGATTGTGTTCTGCAACGCCGCGCCTTCTTGCTGACCCGAGCGCACCAGCTCCACATAAGTGATCTGGTAGCCCAGCGCGGTGTCCTTGAGCACGACCACCATCTGTGACACCAGGGCAGGCAGCATCGCGGTGACGGCCTGGGGGAGCAGGATCAGCCGCATCAGCTGGTTCTTGCGCAACCCCAGCGCCATCGCTGCTTCGGTCTGGCCACGGGGCAGCGACTTGATACCCGCGCGCACGATCTCGGCGATGACCGCCGAGTTGTAGATGATCAGCGCGATGACCACCGCGGCCAGCGCGAGCTGATCCGACGGGAACAGGTTGTAATCGCCGAACAGCGCGAACAGGAAGATCATCAGGATCAGCACCGGGATCGCCCTGGCGAGCTCGACGACGCTGCCCGCGACCCAGCGCACCCACGCGTGATCGGACAGGCGCAGAATCCCGAAGATCATGCCGAAGAACACCGAACCGACGATCGAGATCACCGCGGCGGTGAGCGTGCCCTCCAAGCCGGGCAGGATGTAGGTTTCCCAGATCTCGGTCTCGAGGAACGGCTTCCACTTGGCCGCGGTGAACTGGTCCTTGTCGGCGAAGGCGTCGTAGAGCCACCAGCCCGCGCCCACCAGCACGAGCACGACCAGGACCGAGTACAGGTTGTGACGCAGCCGCGCGCGGGGCCCTGGTGCGTCGAACAGAACCGAAGCGCCGCTCATCG